>NZ_CP073105.1:2489955-2801199 GCF_018138085.1 Stutzerimonas stutzeri | reverse complement strand
CTGGCGTCGTAGCGGACGTACCGCCCGTTGCGACATGTTCTCCAAGGCCTGGTCACGAAAGCGAATCTCGCCACTGCTCGATAACAGCCGCAGAATCGCCAACCCCAGTGTCGATTTACCCGATCCGCTTTCGCCGACTATGCCCAGCGTCTGACCTTTCGGTAGTTCGAAGGTAACGCCATCAACCGCTTTGATGTGATCGACGGTATGCCTGAACAGCCCTTTCTTGATCGGAAACCAGACTCGCAGATCCTTCACTTCGAGCAGCGTTGGCGACGCTGGCTCCGCCGCTACCGGCCGACCGTCAGGTTCGGCTGCGAGCAGCTCCCGGGTGTACGGATGCTGCGGTGCTCGGAACAACTCCTTGCAAGGTGCTTGTTCGACGACGCGACCGCTCTGCATGACACATACATGATGCGCAATTCGGCGAACGAGGTTCAGGTCGTGGCTGATCAGCAGCAGGGCCATACCCAGGCGTGCCTGTAACTCTTTGAGCAGCTCCAGGATTTTCAGCTGTACCGTGACGTCGAGCGCGGTGGTCGGCTCGTCGGCGATGAGCAGTTCCGGTTCGTTGGCCAGCGCCATGGCGATCACCACGCGCTGGCGCTGGCCGCCCGAGAGTTCATGGGGATAGGCGCGAATGCGCTTGGCGGGCTCGGGTATTCCGACCAGTTCGAGCAACTCCAGCGTGCGTGCTGTGGCCGCTTTGCCGTTGAGCCCCTTGTGGATCTGCAGCACTTCGTTGATCTGCTTGCCGATCGTATGCAGCGGGTTTAGCGAAGTCATGGGCTCCTGGAACACCATCGCGATCCGGTCGCCCCGTATGCTGCGCATGCGCTTCTCGGACGCCTTGAGCAGGTCCTTGCCGGCGTAGATGATTTCTCCAGCCGGATTTTGCGCGAGCGGGTAGGGCAGTAGGCGCAGGATCGAGTGAGCCGTGACCGATTTGCCGGAGCCGCTTTCCCCGACCAGTGCCAGGGTCTCGCCTTTGCGAATATCGAAGCTCACCCCCTCGACGACTCGCTTGGCCTGCCCGCCGTTAACGAACTCGACGGCCAGATCGCGCACTTCTATCAGGTTCTCAGCCATGCTATTTCCTTGGGTCGAAGGCATCGCGAGCAGCCTCGCCGATGAACACCAGCAGAGTCAGCATGAGGGCCAGAACCATAAAGGCGCTGATGCCCAGCCATGGTGCCTGCAGGTTCGACTTGCCTTGCGCCACCAACTCACCCAGCGAGGGCGCGCCGGGCGGCAAACCGAACCCCAGAAAATCCAGTGCGGTCAGCGTACCGATCGCCCCGGTGAGGATGAACGGTATGAAGGTCATGGTCGAAACCATCGCGTTGGGCAGAATATGACGGAACATGATCGCGCCGTTGCGCATGCCCAGCGCGCGCGCTGCACGTACGTACTCGAGGTTGCGACCGCGCAGAAACTCGGCGCGCACCACATCGACAAGGCTCATCCAGGAAAACAGCAGCATGATGCCGAGCAACCACCAGAAGTTGGGCTGAACGAAGCTGGCGAGAATGATGAGCAGGTAGAGCACGGGTAGCCCCGACCAGATCTCCAGCACCCGCTGACCCACGAGGTCGACCCAGCCGCCGTAGAAACCCTGTAGCGCACCGGCAATGACGCCGATAACGGAACTGATCAGGGTGAGCGTCAGCGCGAACAGTACGGAGATGCGAAATCCGTAAATGATTCGCGCGAGTACATCCCGCCCCTGATCATCGGTGCCCAGCCAGTTGGTCAAGGACGGTGGAGCGGGCGCCGGCACCTGCAGGTCGTAATTGATGCTCGAATGATGAAAGGGGATCGGCGGCCAGATCATCCAGCCGTCCTTCTTTTTGATCAGCTCCTGGATATAGGGGCCCTTGTAGTCTGCCTGGAGCGGGAACTCGCCGCCGAACACGGTCTCTGGATAGCGCTTGAACACAGGGAAGTACCAACCCCCATCGAAGCGCACCACGATTGGCTTGTCGTTCGCGATCAGCTCCGCGCCCAGGCTGAGGATGAATAACGTAAGGAAGATCCACAGCGACCACCAGCCGCGCTTGTGGGCCTTGAAAAGGGCGAAGCGGCGCTGATTCAGCGGCGACAGCATCTCAGGCCTCCCTGCTTTCGAAGTCGATGCGCGGATCGACGAGGGTATAGGTCAGGTCGCCGATCAGCTTGACCACCAGGCCAAGCAGCGTGAACAGGAAGAGGGTGCCGAACACGACCGGATAATCACGGTTGACGGCTGCCTCGAAGCTGAGCAAGCCGAGGCCGTCCAGCGAGAAGATCACCTCAATGACCAGCGAGCCGGTAAAGAACATCCCGATGAATGCCGACGGAAAGCCGGCGATGATGATCAGCATGGCGTTACGAAACACGTGGCCGTAGAGCACACGATTCTTGCTCAACCCTTTTGCGCGCGCCGTGATCACGTACTGCTTGCTGATCTCGTCGAGAAAACTGTTCTTCGTCAACAGTGTCAGGGTGGCGAAGTTACCGATCACCAGTGCGGTGATCGGTAATGCCAGATGCCAGAAATAATCGATTATCTTCCCGCCCAGCGTCAGCTCGTCGAAGTTTGCGGAGGTCAGCCCGCGCAGGGGGAACCAGTTCCAGTAGCTGCCGCCGGCGAACAGCACGATAAGCAGGATGGCGAAGAGAAACGCCGGTATCGCATAGCCGACGATGATGGCCGAACTGGTCCAGACGTCGAACGCGCTGCCATGGCGGTTGGCCTTAGCGATGCCCAGCGGAATCGAGGCCAGGTACATGATCAGCGTGCTCCACAATCCCAGCGAGATGGATACCGGCATCTTTTCCATGATGAGGTCGGTGACCGAGGCATCGCGGAAGAAGCTCTCGCCGAAATCCAGGCGCAGGTAGTTGCTGAGCATGATCCAGAAGCGCTCGGGTGCCGGCTTGTCAAAGCCGTACAGCCGTTCGATTTCGGCGATCAGGTCCGGGTCGAGGCCTTGCGCGCCTCGGTAGCTATTGCTGCCGGTGGCGACTTCCGAGCCGCCGCCGGCGATGCGGCTGGTGGCTCCGCCGTCGAAACCTTCAAGCTTGGCGATTGCCTGCTCGACCGGCCCGCCAGGCGCAGCCTGGATGATGATGAAGTTGATCAGCAGGATGCCGAACAGTGTCGGGATGATCAGCAGCAGGCGGCGGAAAATATAAGCGAGCATATTTAGCGCTGCGCCTCCGAAGTACCGCTCTCGAGGGCGGCAGGTGCGTCTGGCTCATCGGCAGCTGGCGCTGGAGCCGGCCTTTTCACATCGGGCTTCTTCCACCAGGTCATGAGGCCGATATCGTACGCGGGGGTGGTCTGCGGATGCGCCAGGTGATTCCAGTACGCAACACGCCAGGTCTTGATGTGCCAGTTCGGGATGACGTAATGGCCCCAGAGCAGCACCCTGTCCAGAGCGCGGGTGCGGGTGATCAGCTCTTCGCGCGAATCGGCAGCGATGAGCTTTTCCACCAGCGTATCGATGGCGGGGTCCTTGAGGCCGATGAAATTCCGACTTCCGGGGTTATCGGCGCTCGCTGAGTGCCAGTACTCGCGCTGCTCGTTGCCCGGCGAATTGGACTGGCCGAACCCGCTGACGATCATGTCGTAGTCGCGCGAGCGAAGCCGGTTGATGTACTGCGAGACGTCGACTCGGCGGATTTCCAGATCGATGCCCAGGCCGGCAAGGTTGCGCTTGTACGGCAGCAGCACGCGCTCGAAATCGGCCTGGACGAGGAGAAACTCGAACTTCACCGGCTTGCCGTTGGCGTCGACCATGCGATCGTTCTCGATTTTCCACCCTGCTTCGGTGAGCAGTTCATACGCTCTGCGCTGCTGCTCGCGAATCTTGCCGTCGGCGTTGGTGTGGGGCAGCTTGAATGGCTTTTCGAACACTTCGTCGGGGATCTGACCACGCAGTGGTTCGAGCAGCTTCAGTTCGCCCTCGCTTGGCAGGCCGGAGGCGGCCAGTTCGGAATTGTCGAAGTAACTGACGGTACGGGTGTAGGCGCCATTGAACAGCTGGCGATTGGTCCATTCGAAATCGAACAGCAGTGCCAGGGCTTCGCGCACCCTGGGATCCTGCAAGTGCTTCTTGCGGGTATTGAAGACGAACCCCTGCATGCCTTGCGGATTCAGGTTGGGGATTTCCTCCTTGATGATGCGTCCGTCCTTGACCGCATCGACGTCGTAGGCGCTGGCCCAGTTCTTCGCGCTGGTTTCCAGCCAGTAGTCGAACTGCCCCGCCTTGAACGCCTGCAGTGCCACGTTGTTGTCACGGTAGTAGTCGAAGCGTATGCGGTTGAAATTATAGAAGCCCCGGTTGACCGGAAGGTCCTTACCCCAGTAATCCTCGACTCGGGCATATTGGATCGTGCGGCCGGGCTCGACCCGCTCGATGCGATACGGGCCGCTGCCCAGCGGAGGCTCCATGCTGCCCGCGCCGAAATCGCGGTCGGCCCACCAGTGCTTTGGCAGTACCGGGAGCTGACCCAGAATCAGCGGCAGCTCCCGGTTGCCGGCGTGCTTGAAGTCGAAGCGCACCTGGCGGGGCCCCTCGATGACGGCCTTTTCCACATCGGCGTAGTAGCCCCGATAGTGCGGGGCGCCCTTCGCCAGCAAGGTTTCGAAGGTGAAGACGACATCTTCGGCTTTGACCGGTTCGCCATCGTGAAAGCGCGCCTCGGGGCGCAGGTAGAAGCGAACCCACTGATTGTTGGGTCCCTTCTCGATGCGTTCGGCCAGCAGGCCGTAAACCGTGAAGGGCTCGTCGAGGCTCTGGGCCGTCAACGTGTCATAGATGAGGCCGACATCGTCAGCAGCGACACCTTTGTTGATGAACGGATTGAGCGAATCGAAGCTGCCGAAGCCGGCCTCACGCAAGGTTCCGCCCTTCGGGGCATCCGGATTGGCATAGTCGAAATGGGTGAAGTCCGCGGGGTACTTGGGTTTCTCGTCGTACAGCGTCAGTGCGTGTTGCGCCGCTGCATGGACCGTGCCCGAGACAAGCAGGACGACGAAGGCAGCGGCGTGCAGGAGCGGCAGTCGTGCGGGTACTGTCATTGAGTTTTCTCCAAATCCTTCAACCACCAGGCGCGCAACCCCAACGTATAAGGCGGGGTCGTCAAGTGGGCGAACCGATTGCGATATGCCAGGCGGTGGTAACCGATGTACCAGTTGGGAATGGTGTAGTGGTTCCAGAGCAATACGCGGTCGATGGCGCGTGCTGCGGCAATCTGCTCTTCGCGTGTGCTGGCAGCAAGCAGTTTTTCCAGCAACTGGTCGACGATCGGATTGGCGATGCCTGCGTAGTTGCGGCCGCCTTTGGTGCTGACCTGGCTTGAATGGAAGTACAGCCATTGCTCCAAGCCCGGGCTCAGGCTCTGGGACAGCGTGGTCAGGATCATGTCGTAATCGTACCGATCGAGGCGTTGCTTGTACTGGGCGCCGTCGACGGTGCGCAGACGGGCCTGAATGCCCACCCGGGCGAGACTCTCCGCATAGGGTTGCAGGATGCGCTCGAGACCTGGATTGACCAGCAGAATCTCGAACTGAAAGGGCCGGCCGGTTTTGTCGCGAAGGCCGTCCGACTTCAGCTTCCAACCGGCTTGCTCGAACAGTTCCAGCGCCTTACGCAAGGTGCGGCGCGGGATGCCGCGTCCATTCGTCTTCGGTAGCTGGAACGGCTCACTGAACAGCTCAGCCGGCAATTGCTCGCGAAACGGCGATAGCAGCAGCCACTCGCCTCCTTCGGGCGTGCCTGTAGCGGCGAAATCGCTGTTGGGGTAGTAGCTTTCGCTGCGCTGATAGGCGCCGTAGAACAGCGCGCGGTTGGTCCATTGGAAATCGAACAGCATCCCCAGCGCCTGACGAACACGCTTGTCGGCGAAGCTCGGGCGCCGTGTGTTCATGAATAGCGCCTGCGTCTGGGTGGGAATCTGGTGGGGTATTTCGGCACGGATCACATCGCCGCGCAGCACTGCGGGGAATTGATAGCCGTTGGCCCAGTTCTTCGCCTGGTGCTCTATGTAAAAATCGAACTCGCCCACCTTGAAGGCTTCGAAGGCAACGGTCGTGTCGCGGTAGAACTCGACCTCGACACGATTGAAGTTGTACTTGCCCCGGTTGACCGCGAGATCCGCCCCCCACCAGTTCTTGACCCGCTCGAAGGTCAGCCGGCGGCCCGGTTGAACCTCGCTGATGCGGTACGGACCGCTGCCAAGTGGCGGCTCGAAGGTCGTCGCACGAAAATCGCGGTCTTTCCAGTAGTGTTGTGGCAGGACCGGCAGTTCACCCAGGCGCATGATCAGCAGTGGCTGGCCGGGTTTGTCGAAGACGAAACGAATCCGGTGGCGGTTGAGGATGTCGACCCGCTCGACGCCTTTCAGATCGGTGCGGTAGCGTGGGTGGCCCTCTTTGACCAGCAGACGGTATGAGAAGGCCACGTCATAGGCGGTGATTGGATGGCCATCGTGGAAGCGAGCCGAATCGCGCAGGTTGAACACGACCCAACTCTGGTCTTCGTTGTATTCGATGCTCTCGGCAATGAGGCCGTAGGCCGAAGCCGGTTCGTCGCCTGACGGGTCGTAGACGCCGGTGCCGACCATCAGCGGCTCGTTAAGCTCACTGATTCCGTACTGCAGAAACCCCGGGGTCGCTGTCGGGCTGGTGCCCTTGAAAGTGTAGGGGTTGAGCGTGTCGAATGTTCCGGAGGCCATTAATTGCACGCGACCACCCTTGGGCGCATCGGGATTCACCCAGTCGAAGTGGGTGAAATCCTGCGCATACTTGAGGGCGCCGAACTGCGCATAACCGTGGCTCTCGCTGATGGTCGCGAAAGACGGAGCGCTCAAGCTCAGGCAGGTCAACACTGTCAGGATGGGTCGCAGCAAATTGTGAATCCAATCCATGGCGCTTTAGGTCTTCTCGGCGGGGTACAGTAACAGCTTGTATCCGCTGGAAAAAGGCCGGCTATCTGAGGCAAACTGCCTTTCCATTCCGCCGCTTGACCATCGTCTGAGGTCGCAGAATTTGAGTGATCGTTGCTACGGCCTGCAGGCGTGGATTGACCGCCTGAACCAATCCGAGTTGCCAGCGCTGGCAGCCGTCGTACAGGACTTGCAACGTCTTACGGAGCAGGAACATGCGTCCGTTCAACAGTTGGCCGATGTTCTGCTGCGCGACGCCGCGTTGACCTCCAAGGTGCTTCGGGTCGGCAACAGCAGCTATTACAACCCATCGCAGGAAACCATCAAGACCATTTCCCGCGCCATCGTCATGATCGGCTTCGATAATGTGCGCCTGATCAGCTTGTCGGTCAGTCTGATCGATGGGCTGCTCGATCGGGCGCCGCGTCAACAGCTGCAGGAGCTGCTGGCGCGCTCGTTCCATGCGGCAGTGCAGGCGCGCAACATCGCCGGCTATGTACTGACTCGACACGAAGAGGAAGTCTTCATCGCGGCGCTGCTTCACGAGGTGGGTGAACTCGCCTTCTGGGGTTGTGGCGGCGAGCAGGCCGATGAACTGGGCGAGGCGCTGGCGGCAAGCGGTGCCGATCATGACAAGGCGGTGGAGGACGTGCTCGGCACCAGTTTCCGCCAACTCAATCTCGGTTTGATCAAGAGCTGGAATATCGGCGAGCTCGCGAGTTTCGCTCACGGCTCGAGCAATCTGCGCGATCCTGCCGTACGCGCTGTCAATCTCGGTGTGCGCATCGGCGCTGCGGCGCTCGATGGGTGGGGTTGTGCGCAGATGGAGGGCTTGGTCAAGGAGTTGGCCGAGTTCAGCGGTATCTCCGAAACCGACGCCATGCAGCAGGTTCTGGCCAGTGCGGACGAAGCGGTCAACGTGGCGACGACGTTCGGTGCCAGCCGGCTTGGCAAGCTCATTCCGTCAACCGACCCCGAACAGGTCGAGTTGCAACAGGCGCAGCGTCAGGCGACGCAGCTGCGGCCCGATCTGCTAGTGATGCAGCAGGCGATGCAGGACCTCGGCATGATGGCCGTCAGCCGTGGCGAAGTCGGCCTGATTCTCGACGCAATGCTCAAAGGCCTCCATCAGGGGGCTGGTCTCGAGCGCGTCATGCTGACCGTGCTTGCAGATCAGCAGCGTTCATTTCGCGCTAAACGTGTCGCCGGCGAGCAGACCGAACCCTGGCTGGAGAACTTCGTTCTGCCGGTCGATCCAAACGGCCAGGCACATATATTCAGCTATGTACTGCGCCAACGGCAGGCGCTGTGGATGGGCGTTCCGGCGAGCTATAACCTCGACGAACTGATGACACTGCCGCTTCGCCAGCAGTTGGGCAAAGGCATGTTTTTCATCGCGCCACTGATGGCCGGGACACGGGAGATCGGCGTGCTGTATGCCGACAACCGCATATCTGGGCGGGCGCTGAAACACGAGCAGTTCGTCGCTTTTCAGCGCTTTACCCAGCTGGCGGGGCGCTGCCTCGATACCCTCGCAAGCGGCCGGCGCGATTGAGCGAGCCGCTTCAGCGGGCGATGTATAGCGTGAGGGTTTGGCCGGGCTTGAGCATCGCGCTGTCGCGAGGGTTCCAGGTCTTCAGGTTGTGAATCTGGACGTTGAAGCGTCTGGCGATCTGGTACAGCGAATCACCTTTCTTGACCTTGTAATAGGTCGGTGCCGGTTTGGCTTGTCGATTGCTGCCGGCGCTTTGCAGAAACAGCGCCTGGCCCACCTTCAAGGAACTGCCGGACAGGTTGTTCCAGCGTTGCAGGTCGCGGACGGATACCTTCTGTGCCTTGGCGATATCCCAGAGACTGTCACCCGGACGCACTCGGTAGCTGCGGGGTGCCGGCTGACTTCTGGCAACCGCATGCAGCAGCTCGCGTGAAGGATTCGAACCCGCCGAGTGCGGAATGCTAAGCACCTGCCCGATCTGCAACTGGTCGCTTCGAAGGCGATTGATGTCCCGGATGATGTTGACCGAAAGCCCGTGCCTGTTGGCGATCACGCCAAGGGTATCGCCTGGGCGGACCTTGTATTGCTGCCAATCGACCAGATCCTGCGGTTTCATCAGGGCCAGGTTGGCCGCGAACATCTCGGCTTTGGCGCTCGGTACCAGCAGATGCTGCGGGCCGTCCAGCGTGACGCGGCGAGTGAATGCCGGGTTCAGCTGGTACATCTCGTCCTCATCGAGATCGGCCATCTGCGCGGCTCGGGCCAGATCCATCCGCTGCTTGAGCGCTACGACTTCGAAGTAGGGCTCGTTGGCGATAGGGTCCAGTGCGAGACCATAGGCTTCGGGATTCTGCACCATCTGCGAAAGCGCGAGCAGCTTGGGCACGTAGTCACGCGTCTCGCTGGGCAGGGACAGGTTCCAGTAGTCGGTGGGCAGGCCTAGTCGCTGATTGCGCTCGATGGCCCGGCTGACGGTCCCTTCGCCAGCGTTGTAGGCCGCCAGGGCCAACAGCCAGTCATCGTTGAACAGACCATGCAGATAGCTCAGGTAGCGCAACGCAGCGGTGGTGGAGGCGGTGATGTCGCGTCTGCCATCGTACCAACTGGTCTGTTGCAGATTGAAATGCCGCCCGGTCGAGGGTATGAACTGCCATAGCCCGACGGCTTGGGCTGGCGAATAGGCAAAGGGGTTGTAGGCGCTTTCGATGATCGGGAGCAGCGCCAGCTCGAGCGGCATGTTGCGCTCTTCCAGTTGCTCGACGATGTAGTGGATATAGGGGCTGCCCCGCTCGCTGGCGATTTCTATCGATTTGGGCCGGCTGGAGAAGAGCAGCCGCTGTTGTTCGATGCGAGGGTTGCTGTCGAGATATTCCTGAAGCTGAAAACCGTGCCTGATGCGATCCCAGACATCGGAATAGACCGGGCTGATCGGGTCTTTCTCAGTGAGCCACAGGGTTTCTTGTGGCAGCACCGCAGGCGCCTTGGCCTCGCTGCCTGCCGGTGTGCGCGGAGCGGTGCTTTGGCAGCCCGTGATGGCGAGACAGATCGCCAGCGCCAGGGCCCGGCCGGAGGCTGCCAAGGCGTCCGGATGAGGGCAGTTCGAGGAGTCAGACGGCATTGGCTGAAGGGGTCCCTGGCGCAAAATTCGAGGGAGTGTAGGAATGCCGTTCTGGTGGGTCAACCCGGCGCTGCGGTTTTTGAAGACGGGTCGACCTTCGTCAGAAGCTGTCTTTCCATGCGCGCAGTGCCGCGAACACGTTTTCGGGCGTGTCGAGCTGGCGCCCTGCATGGCGGCTGGCCGCTGCCGCTACCGCGCCTTCAGCGCTACGCAAGAAGGGGTTGGTGGCGTGCTCGATGCGCAGCTCGGAAGGCAGGGTAATGCGCTTCGCGTCACGCAGGCGGATGACCTGTTCGAGGCGTTCGCCGATCTCCGGATTGTCCGGCTCCACCGCCTGGGCAAAGCGCAGGTTGCTCAGTGTGTATTCGTGCGTGCAATAGATGCGTGTATTCGCCGGCAAGGCTGCCAACCGCTGCAGTGAGCTGAACATCTGCGTGGCGGTCCCTTCGAAGAGACGCCCGCAACCGGCTGCGAACAGCGTGTCGCCGCTCAAGAGTAGCGGCTCTTTAGGATCGTCGTGGTAGTAGGCGATGTGGCCGCTGGTGTGCCCGGGCACTTCGATCACCTCGAACCGGTGGCCGAGCACCTCGATGCTCTGGCCGTCGGTCAGCGCGTTGTCCCTGCCCGGGATGGTTTCCTCAGCTGGGCCATGGACCTTGGCGCCGTGCCGTTCCTTGAGTTGCAGCACGCCGCCGACGTGATCATGGTGGTGATGGGTAATCAGGATGTCGGTCAGGCGCCAATCGCGGTGGGCATCCAGCCATGCCTGAACCGGGCCCGCATCGCCCGGATCCACAGCCACGCAAGTGCGCTGTTCAGGGTCCTGGAGCAGCCATATGTAGTTGTCGGTAAAGGCGGGGAGAGCGTCTATCTTCAACATGGGCACCGGTCGCCAAGTCAACTGTAAAAGCGCATCCTAGCAGCCAGGATGGTTAAAGTTGAACCGGCCGATGGCTTCTGTCGGAGCGGCGAACCGATGAGCGGAGGCTAGCCATGAGTGGATCTTGTACCAAGCCGGATGAACGTTGGCTGACGCTGATGAACGAAACCAGTGCCTGGTTCGATAGTCCGGCCGGCCAACAATTGCTCGATCAGGAGCGACGCGTGATCGGCCAGGAGTTGTCGCGTTGTTTCGGCAGTTATCTGGTGCATTACGGCCCTTTCGCTAATGCCGCGATCGAGCCGCAGAAAATCAAGCGCAGTGTGCGGTTGGGGCCACCGCTCGCTGGTGTCGAGATCGTGTGTGAGGAGCAGTCATGGCCGATTGGCGAACACGCCGCCGACGTCGTGGTGGTTCAGCATGGCCTCGATTTCAGCCTCTCGCCTCACGCCCTGTTGCGCGAAGCAGCCCGTAGCGTCAGGCCGGGCGGGCATCTGCTGATTGTCGGAGTCAATCCCTGGAGCGTCTGGGGAGCATCACGCTTGCTCTCCCGAAGAGCGTTGCGCCACGCACGGTGCATTCGTCCCACACGTGTGGGGGATTGGTTGAACCTGCTCGGATTCGCACTGGAGAAACGCCGGTTCGGGTGCTATTGTCCGCCGCTTTCTTCGGGCCAGTGGCAGGCGCGATTGTCGCCGCTGGAAATCGCTGGCGAGCAGATGAAACTCCCGACCGGTGGTTTCTATCTGCTGGTGGCGCGAAAGTTGATGGTAGGCCTGCGCCCGCTGAGGCAAAGCCGCCGTGAACGCATGGGGCAACTGCTGCCGATGCCGGTAGCCAAGGTCAGTCGCCGCGATGCCGAACAGTAGCAGGCAGATAATCGTTCATGAGTGATGAAACAGTCGAGATCTATACCGATGGTGCCTGCAAGGGCAATCCCGGCCCCGGCGGCTGGGGTGCGCTTCTGGTCTACAAGGGCGTGGAGCGCGAGCTGTGGGGCGGCGAAGCTGAGACGACCAACAACCGGATGGAGCTGATGGCGGCGATCCGCGCATTGGAAGAATTGAAGAGGCCCTGCCAGGTCAGGCTGGTCACCGACTCCCAGTACGTCATGCAGGGCATCAACGACTGGATGCCCAACTGGAAGAAGCGCGGCTGGAAGACAGCCGCCAAGCAGCCGGTGAAGAACGCTGACCTGTGGCGCCAGCTCGACGAGCAGGTCAATCGCCATCAGGTGAGCTGGCAGTGGGTGCGTGGCCATACCGGGCATCCCGGAAACGAACGCGCCGATATCCTGGCCAATCGCGGCGTAGTACAGGCCAAACGACAAACCGCTTGAGTGATATGAAATATGCGTAGCGTAGTGCTGTTCCACCCAGTGCGCATCACTGTAAACGTGCGCTGAGCCCCCTCTTTTGATCTCTACTCCTCTAAAAATGCGGGTTTAAGGCTGGTGTTTTGGTGGATCAGTTTCTTTCGTTAAGAGCTGGCAGGGGAAAATGTAAACCGTGCGCCTCTAATTGGGCCCATCGTTTACATTTTGGATTTGGGGGGCGACCCCCAGTGTTTCAGATACTCATCGCCATTAGGTCATGATGCATAGGCAAGGTAAAAGCCTCAATGCTTTTTGCGCCTGAGGCTCACCTGGGCCTAGGTTTGAGGTCTTACAGGGACGGTCTCAGGCTGGGGTTTTCAGTTTTCTACCTGTGTCGATCTGACTGCGGCGGTTTTAGATCCTGCCTTGGGTTTTAATTCAACGTGCACCAAGGTTGCTTTGATGGACATCTAACTCAGCTTGGATCTGCGAAAGTAACGCCTGCGCATCAAGCGAGGGGTCCTTTCTCAGGTAGGCGAGAAGAAGGAGTGTTGCGGGATGAAGGGTCAAAATTCCTGCGATTTGCTCCACCTTATCTAGTGATGCTTTCCACTTCCCTCGCTCAAGCGCACTGATATAGCTCTGGCTTGGGCCAAGGCCCTCCTGTGGCAGCCCGCGCGATTGCCGAATGTCTTTCATTACCAATCCAAGTGCTTTGTTCAGTTCCACTTTGCACTCTCGCAAAGGGAACGATGAAGCCTTCTTGGTGATAATTCGGCTATGCTATATATAGCTTAATTTCGAGTATCCACAGATGTTTACTACCTATAGGCATGCTGAAATCCCGTTCGAGCCTCTATTTGGGGACCACTATCAAATGTGGCAATACGTGGAGCACAGGCAGCATCGTCCATGGTTCTACGTGACGGTTCGCGAAGCCAGCGATGGTGTGTCCTGGGACACGATGCTCTTGATCCCGAACGAGGATGCTTTTGAGTCACTTCTTGGGGAGCAGTCTCCAGATCTGCAGATTGCGTCGGTCGCATTGGTTGTACCTGCGCGCTTGAACGGGACGGACAGCTGGAGCATGGAGCCGCTAACCGAGCTGGTGAAAGTTCACGATCAAGCAAAGCAGGTGTTTGGCTATGAGTTCAAAACCGGCACGGGGAGGTGTTACGTGGAGAGTCGCCACGAAGGGGCGGTAGGGGGAACTAAGGCGAGAATATATTGTTCGGCAGCGCCTAGCGCGGTCGCTGAATCTTGAAGCAGCCCATGCTTAGGCATGACACAGGGTCCCGTCATGATTCTGACTGATCTCTTGAACTGCACGATTCGGATTGTTCTCGGCGCCGGAGAGTTGTTAGCAGCGGAATGTGAGCTTGCATCGGGTCCACGTGGATATGGGGACAAGGCGGAGGTCGACGTAGAGATTGAAGCCCTGCTGAGAGAAGAGCTTCTGGCTGCTCTGGACTGCGATTTTTGGGGGGAGGAAACGGGCTCAACATTGACTGGTGCTGAGTATTGTTGGGTAGTTGATCCTAACGACGGCACCCGGGATTTCCTTCGGGGCTTCAGAGGGACAGCGCTCTCTGTCGGCCTATTGAGGGGGGCAGAGCCTGTCCTCGGCGTGGTTCATGCGCCGGTCACGAACGGGAGAGGACCAGACTGTATCGCTTGGTGCGAGGGGCTGGCCGGCATCAGTAGAAATGGACAGATTTTGAAAAGCTCGATTAGTACACTCCAGCTAGGAGCGGACAGCAACGTGCTGGTAAGTACGGGAGCTTTGGCGAGGCCAGAGGTCAACGCAGCGCTTTGCGCTCCTTCTGTGTGCTTACCGATGCCTAGTATTGCCTACCGACTGGCTACGGTCGCCGTTGGAGATGGTGTTGCGGCAGTCTCAGTTGTTCCTGTATCTGCTCATGATGTGGTGGCTGGACACGCAATTCTGCGGGGAGCTGGCGGCGTCCTGATCAATCAATCTGGCGAACCTATTACCTATGACTCTGTTGCGAAGCTCTCAAAGGTTTCGAGTCGATGTTTCGGTGGAGCGCCGCAGGCATGCACTGTCCTAGTAGATAGAGATTGGAGTCAGGTTTTCGCTTAGACGGTGAGATTAGGCATCGCGGGCGCGTAGCTGATAACAGCTTCTAGCGAGTTGTAGCTATCGGCCAATAAGTGCCGCACAAATCCCGGCGGGTGCAGATTTCCGGGCGGTTTGCGCCAGATCAGTTGGAGACGCTTTTCAAGCCCCGGGATGGGAAGAGCTACCAGCGCGCCACTGCGAACTTCGTCTTGTACTGCGGAAGCCATCACCAACGACACGCCGAGTCCCGCCCTGACTGCTTGTTTGACTGCCTCGGTGCTGCCTAGCTGCATACCGCTGCGAGGCACGCCCAGCTCGCCAAAGTATTCGGTCAGAAGCCGTCCGGTACCGCTACCCGGTTCACCTCCCAGCATCGGCAGGTCCACCAGACGATCGCGTTCTATGCACCCTGCTTCAGCCAGCGGATGGTCGGGGCTGACGATAAGTACCAGCGGCTCGACCCGCCAGAGGCGGTGTTCGAAGTCGGGGTGAGGTAGCCACCATTCCATGATCGCGGCGTCGAGCTGGCCCGCCAGTAGCTGGTCGGCCACATCCGGGTTGGCGGCGATGCGCAGATCCACCTCGCCCCTCTCATTTGCGGTCGTCAGATAGCTGCGCACGAATGGCTGGAGAAGGTAGGTGCCGATGTTGGAGCTGGCCCCGACGCGCTCACTATTTCCATGCAGGGCTTCTAGCGCCCGGGCGTGCATGTCGAGCAAGGCGGTCGCATGCGGCATGAAGGCCAGCGCACGTGTGGTAGGCTGGCAGCCTCTACGACTGCGCTGCACCAGCGTTACGCCGACCTGCTCTTCAAGCTTCTGCAAGTGCTGCGACACCGTCGGCTGGGCCAGCCCCAACGCCCTCGCCGCGCTCTGAAAACTGCCTGTTTGAACGATCGCTACCAGGCTCTTCAGCCAGACCGGATTCAACATGCGGCAGGCTCGGCCTGGGGCAGACGGTTCGCAGCGTTGATTGGGCGCGCACCTGCCAACGCCTGGATGATGCTCTGCGCTGCACAACGTTCAATCTCCAGGCGCACCGCGCGCACTGCCGACCCTATGTGCGGAGTGAAGAGCGTATTCGGATGCGCGAGCAGCGCAGGATCGATCAGCCGCGGCCGGTCCGCGCGAGCCCAGTCTTCCATTTCGAATACATCCGCCGCATACCCGCCGAGCTGGCCTCGCTCAAGCGCCGCGAGCACGGCGGCTTCATCCACTACCGAACCACGACAGGGGTTTACAAGCAGAGCGCCCGGCCGTACGAGGGCAAGCAGCTCGGCGTTGACCAGATGCTCAGTATCGGCATTCAAGGGAAGCGCCAGCAGGATGAAGTCCGAGCTGGCGAAGAGTTCGCTGCACGCCACCTGGCGCAGGCCGAGCCGTTGCTCGGTTTGTGTATCCAGAGCCTTCGCCTCGTGGTACTGCAGGGTCGCGCCCCATCCCTGCAAGCGCTCAGCCATGGCCTGTCCGATGGCGCCCATGCCAAGGATGCCGACCGTCGCGTTATCCAGCCCCGTGCCGTAGAACTGTGGTTGCCAGCCCTGGAACTCGCCAGAGCGGACGAACGCATCTGCTGCGCGCAGATGCCGCCCCAGCCCCACCGCCAGTCCGATCGCCAGCTCGGCAGTCGGGACCGTCAACAGATCAGGCACGAAGGTCAACCAGACCCCGCGGGCAGTACAGGCGTCCACATCGAAATTGTCGAAGCCCTTGAGCGCGCAGCCGACCACACGCAGCTCGGGGCAGGCTTGGAGAAATTCTGCATCGACCCGATCGGGCATGAACGCCATCATCGCCTGAGCATCGCGGCAGCGGCGCAGAATTTCCTCGCGCGTCAGCGTGCTGTCGCTCTGGTTGGTCATCAGCTCGCAATGTGGCGCCAGCAGTTGCAGGATCTCATCGTGTACTCGGTGAGTTATAACGAGTTTCGGCAGCATGGTTTGTCCTATTTGAAACGTTTGCGCAGCACGCCACTGAAGGCGTCTACTAGCGTGACCATGGCCAGGATGACCAGCAGGATTGCTGCAACCTCCTGGTACTGCATGATGCGCAGCGAGCCCATGAGTTCGAAGCCGATACCGCCGGCGCCAACCATGCCCATCACGGTGGAGGCGCGAAAGTTGTATTCCCAGCGGTAGATCGCCACGTCGGCGAACTGCGGAGTCACCTGTGGCAAAACCGCGTGCAGCAGCACTTGCATCGGCGTAGCCCCCGCCGCCCGAGCGGCTTCCACCGGCGCTTCGTCGACGTGCTCGATGGCCTCGGCGAAGAACTTGCCGACCATGCCGATCGAATGCAGACCCAGGGCAAGCACGCCCGGCAAGGCGCCGAACCCTACGGCTGCAACGAAGATGATGCCCATGATCAGCTCCGGCACCGACCGCAGGGCATTGAGCAGCACCCGGGCAACACCGAACACAAGGGGGTGCGGCGCCGTATTGCGCGCTGCAACGAAGGCCACCACCAGCGAGAACACCACTGCGATGGCCGTGCCGGCGATGCTCATCGCCAGCGTGTCGATCAACGGGCGAATCCAGCTTCGATAGCCCGAAAAGTCTGGCGGCATGGCCTCGCCTGCCAGGGTCGCGATGGAGGGCAGCCCGTTCAGCAGCGTGGTGGCATCGAGCAGCCCCACGTACCAGCAGGCCAACAGCACCACTCCGAGTACAATTGCCACCTGCCCCAGCTGGCGCCACCAACCGAGGCCGAAGCCTCGAAGGATGTGCTCGCGTTGCTCTGCAGGCAGCGCCTGCACGTCATGATGAGTAGACATATCGGTGCTCACATCGTGGCGAAGTCGAGGCCGAGCAGCGATCCCATGTTGCGAATCACATCGTAGTCGGCGTCGGTGATTGGCGCGAAGGCCTCGGCTTTGAAGTTGCGCAGCACTTCGGGATCGTCGATACCGACGAATACATCCCGCACCTTGGTTTTCAGCTCGGGGCTCAGGTTCGAGCGCATCGCCCAGGGGTATTGGGGATATTCGCCGCTGTAACCAAGTACTTTCACCTTGCTCGGATCGATTAGGCCACGTTCGGCTACTTGATTGAAAATTACCTCCGACAGCCCACCCGCATCGGCGTTTCCGTTCGCCACGTTGACGGCAACGGCGTCATGCGTGCCCACAAAATGTTGTTCGTAGTCCTGCCCACCCGTCAGCTCGGCCGTCTCAAGAAGCACGGTTTTGGGAATCAGATGGCTGGACGTCGATGCCCGGTCACCATAGGCCATCTTCTTGCCCTTAAGGTCGGCATACTCATTCACGCCTGACGCCACATTGGCGATAATCACTGAGCGATAGGTCGGCTTGCCGTCGATGACCATGGCAGCGAAGGGCTCGATGTCGCTTTTGCTTTTGGCCATGACGTAGGACAGCGGACCGAAATACGCCAGGTCGATACGGCCAAAGCGCATCGCCTCAATCATCGAGGAATAGTCGGTGGTTACGATCAGCTGCACCTTCTTGTCCAGATGCTCTTCCAGATAATCCTTCAGCGGCTGGTTTCGCTTGATCAACTCCGAGGCGTTTTCGTCCGGCAGCAGCGCAACCTTTAGCACATCCGGATCGGCATCGGCCGCTACGGCGGACAGACTTGAAACAGCGGACAGCAAACAGGTCAATAAGAGAGCGGATAAGCGTTTCATCGGGACATCTCCAGTGAAGGTGCGAGCATGACAGGGGTTTCAGCCGGAGCAGTTGCTGGCTGAGTCGTAGAGCGGCCTGCATAGATGCGCTCAAGCTGCGCATCGGTGAGTTCCGAGGGCGCGGCATCGAAAACGATCTGAGAATCGGCCAGCCCGACGACGCGATCGGCGAAGCGGCGGGCATATTCGAGTTGATGCAGCGAAACGATGGCGGTGATGCCGTCTTCCTTGCAGATGTCGCGCAGCAGTCCGAGAACACGGACCGAAGTGGCCGGGTCGAGACTGGCTACCGGCTCATCGGCAAGAATGATCGCGGGCTGTTGCGCTAGCGCACGCGCGATGCCTACCCGCTGCTGCTGGCCACCGGACAGTTTGTCCACCCGGCTTAGCGCCTTGTCTGCCAGACCGACCCGAGCGAGGCAACTGAGCGCAATCTCCTGATCGGCACGCGGCAGAGGAAACAGCGAGCGGAGCGTGTTGTGAAAGGCCAGCCGACCGGTAAGCACATTAGCCAGTGCACTTTGACGTTCGATTAGCTGGTGGTGCTGAAAGATCATGGCGGTACGCCGACGATGCTGACGCAAGGCCGAGCCGCTGCCGAGCTCACCGAGCTCGCTGGTGACACTGCCGCGAGTGGGCGTGACGAGTCGATTGAGGCTACGGAGCAAGGTCGACTTGCCTGCGCCCGAGAGACCAAGCAGCACGGTGAACTCACCACGCCGAAATGCAATCGAGGTATCGCGTAGGGCTGTCACGCCGCCTGGGTAGACGACGCTCAACCGGTCGACCCGCAGCACGGCGTCCTGTATCGGATGGGGCGTCATTTGATCACCTTTCGCAATATTGCTGGCCGCACAATTGCGGTTCGCGATGCAAAGGGTAGAAATTCCTTGTTAACGCACTGCTTCTAAATGATGACATTTCGATGAATGCTTCGAATCTGCCGTAGCGGGGCGGCAAGCGAAGCCGTGGAAGAACGGGCGCAACGTAGCGTCTTTCTTCACGCGGGATACAGGAGGCTTTGATTGATACTGCTGCGGATTCGCTACAGTAACGTTGGGCCAGAACGTAATGCCATCCAAGCAAGAGAGCGCACACTAGCGGCCAGAAGCAGTCATACCCCAAGAGCTGTTTCGGCCCCAAGATGGCGGATCTATAGATGCGTACCTACCGCTGCGCGAAAGCCAACCTCCGTGAGGACTTGGCTTGCGCCCAGCTTACATTTAAATCAAGGCCCGGAAAGATATCTGCATTATTGAATGCGCTGTTTCCAGCTCCCTGCTTGCGCAGTGACGCCATCTTCAGTCGGCACGAGCGTCCAGATCTTGGCCTCAATTCCGTCGTTTTGCAGCTTGCGCATGAAGTAACGAGCCTGCAGAGCATCATGGGTAGCGATAACGACCTGGAAACCATGATCAACGATGTAGTCACGCAGCAAATCGAAAACCGCAGAGGCATGTACCAGGTCGTGATGCTGAGTCGGGTCATCCAATAACAGTGCTTTCCAAGGAGACCACTGATGACTCATCGCCATTGAGAGCAGGAAGGTCAGTTGAAGATCCGTCAACTGTGCCTCACTCGCGATATCAGGTACCGGTACCGCTTTATTGCCAAGCGGTACAGAAACGCCGGCACGATCCTTGTTATACGAGTTGAAGAATTTCAGGCTTGCCTCGTGGAACCTGGACTCTCGCACGACACGCTTTAGCAGCGCCTGCCAGCGGGGTACCACCTTGCCGACATGCTTCTGAACATTCTCAATTTCTTTCTTGAGTGAGCCGTCCAGCAAATCCATCGCGTCCGAGATCAAGGACAACTGCAAGAAGCTGGAGCGTGCCGCGTTGATGCTGTCATTGAGGTACGCTTCGAAGGCCTCTTCTGATCGGTCAAGACGCTGAGCATCAATCAACCGCTGAGCCAGTTGTGAATCGTTCAGCTTGGCCCAAGCAGAGATCTCCACCCCAATGCCTTCGAGTGCTGAAACATACCCCTCCAGGAGGGTCAACGTAGCGCGCAGTGTCGCTTCACGGGCCTGCGCAGCTTCCGCAAGTGGGTCGCCGGTCAAATCCTGCTCTTGCCAGCTCGCGCGGATTTGAAGAAGGAGCGTTTGAACCCTTCGGATTTCTTCCTCGATCTCCTTGACTGCGGTTAATGACTCAACCAACTGATGCTGCTGGGTGTCTAGGGCGGATTGCACAGTCTCAACCTTCCCGTTCAGATCGCTGATCTGCTGTTCCAGCTGCGCTTTTTCTGCAGTGAGTTGCTCAAGCGTACGAGCCAGCGGTTCTCCAGAGGTGAGCGCGGCCAGTGCGGCAACTGCTTGATCCAGCCGCGTAGACGCTTCGCTCTGTTGAACTCGGGCCAAGTCGAGCATCTGCTGTGCCGAGTTGAAGGCCCCCTCGGTTTGTTCAAAGGCTTCAGGGGAAGGGAGAGCGTCCAAAGCCGCTCGCTGATCAGTCAAACGCTTTTTGGCAGGAGCAATACTATCGAGTTGCTGCCTGAGCGACTCCCTTGCCAATGGGAGCGAGTCACTAGCCAAAATCGGATCGGTACGAAACTGCGCAACTCGTCTTCCCAGATCCTGGCGGCTGGACTCCAAAGCACCCAGCTCCATTCGGCTGAAGTCTAGTGCTTGCTGCGCTTTCTCAACCGCGACCTCACTGGCCGTCAACGCTTCCACAGCAGCTCGCAATCGCTGCTCAGCTGCAGTCAAACTCGGATTGATCGCTTCAAGGGCTTGAGCCACACGGGACTGAAGCTTGGTTGCACCATGCGGCTCCAGGCAAAGCGGGCATTGATCTTGGTCAGCGGGAAGATGTTGCGCTATGGATGCAACGGCCTGACGGATTGCGTCGGCGGAAGAACTGAGCATCTCATAAAATGATCGGGCAGTGGCCTCCGCAGCTTTACACGTCTCATACGAGGAACGTTCGGCATCCCGATCGATGCTCTGTTTATCGATGAGCACTCCGAGATCCGTGATTTGCTGAACAACCTCGCTGATTTGCTGCTCAGTGGCCTGCCAGTCGGCAAGCATTAGACGGCTCGCCTCCAAGCGCTGCTCAGTCTGGTTGATGCCATGAAGCTGGGCGTCAATCTGAGCATGCTGGTTGCGAACCCGTTGGTTGCGCTCATGCTGCTCGCGAAGTACACGAGAATTTTCTTCAGCCTCGCGTAGGGCAGCAATCGCTGACGTCAACGCGTCATTTCGGTGAGCGATCTCCTGTTTTGCAGTGGTTTCTCCAATCAGACGCTCAAGTTGCTGCCCGATGCTGGTAAGTTCTTGCTGTGCAGAGTGGATACTGGCCTGATGCTCCTGCAAGGCGGCATTGCCGTCAGCCCTCGTGTTCGCGTGTTTATCGAGTGTCTGACTAGCTGCCGCGAGGTCTTCATTGAGCTTTTCGAGCTGCTCCTGCGCCGCAACAAAGCTTTCAACAAGATCGTTTACCAAGGCAAGGCTTGAAATATGCGCCCGAGTCCGTTCGACCTTCCCTTGCAAGATCTCGGTCAGTGCGGAGTGTGCAATCGTCAGCCCCTCCTGGCTTGCAGGCCCGGTCAATAAGCCAGGTGGAATCTGGCTCAGGCTTTGCGTCTGGTTTGCAGCGTCAGAGAGAGCGTCGGCAATTCGATCGAGCGGTCGTAATGCACCTACTGCACCGGCAGCAGCTATGTCACGCTCCTGAAGTAGGCGAGTCCACTCGCTCAAATCAGTCTCATGCCCAATCAACACTTCTTCCGCACGGGCTTTTTGCTCCGTCAGCGACCGTCGAACGGCAGCGAGGTTGGCGCGAGCTTTAGAACCGTCGCGACCAATCGGCAGCTTCGCCAACTGGGTTCCGGCTTCCTTTTCTTCTGCATTAACGATCCACCCGTTCTCCCTCTGATCCAAGAGGTGAGTTAGACGCAGCAAGAATGGGATGTCATTTGCAGACACATTAGGGAAGACGCTGCTCAAGTCTCCGTCCCGGCTGACCTCGCCCGCTGCAGTCACGCGTGATGTCGCAGTTAACTCAGAAAAACTCAGACTGACTGTCGCTGCCGCCTGATCATCACGAATGATGTGGGCAAGGTCGTCACGGAGACGCGCGATTTTCCCGGTTAGGCCAAACTCGATCGCCTCAAATACCGTTGTTTTGCCAGTACCATTGGGCGCGAGCAAAATAGTCGCTCCGGGACTCAGCTCGATGGTGACTTCCGACCCGAATTTGCGCAGGTTCGACAGGGTGATTGAATTCAACTTGCTCACGACTGAACCTCGCTTTCACCCAGCGAGTCGGTAAGAACACGCACCACATCCGCTCCGTTTTGGTTGGTCAGAAACTGCGTTTTCCAAGCAGCGATGTGTGGAGCAGACCAAGGGTATGCATTGGACAGCGTGTTCAGCGCCGACACCAATGGATCGCTCAGCGTCTCGACATCGCCAGCGGGATCCAAGGCCGCCAAGAATGTCCGGTTAAGAAAATCACCAGCTGCTTCAGATTCGCGCACAACAACCTTGCGGCAAAATCTGTCATCCGTCTCAATCCGTGCAGCGTCATCCTTGGCGATACCGCTGATCATCAGAAACATATAGAGGTCTGCAGTCTCAGGTTCGGGCAGCACATCCCGGACATCGGCTGCCCACTGGTTGGCTGCCTGAAGGGCCGTCAGTGGAAGCTCGATGAGCAGAACCGTCCGCCAGCCCGCCCGTTCGATGTGGGAGCGCTTGAGTCGAAGAACATGCGAGTCGTAGTCGACCTCAGGCAGCATTAGCTCCGTTACGTCCCGGGGACACACGTCATACCGACCCTCTACACGCTGAATGATTGCGCCAGCCACTTCCTGCAGTGTCAGCATGATTAGTGTCCTTCCCTATAAGCTTCGATTGCTGCTTCACGCGCGTCGCGCCAAGCATCCCAATGACGTTGGAATTGCTGCTTTAGCTGGGCGAGTGTCCCGTTACGCAAGTGCTTGAGCACCCCAAATCGTGTCACCAGCAATCTGGGCTGGCGCTCAGCCGCCATGCTGTTACTGGTCTCAAAATCATCAGCCATACCGGACTCGAGTAGGCTCGTGGGAGACCCTTCGACTCCCGCGAGAATGACTACCGACGCTGGCGAAGGCCCCAAAATGGCCATCAGGTCATCGGCAACAGGCCTGGCGCCACTGTGATCGCCTGAAGCGCCTGACCAGTTCTGCAATGCAATGCTGAGAACATCCCCAACGTCAGGGATTTCGCGCCAATTGCCATCGTCGTTACCGATTGCGACGCAAACCAGAAGCAGCATCAGAATGGCGGTTTCCAGCAGGTCTGCAGTACGAGGCCCGACGCGCAGCGCGTGTTTCCCGTCTAAGCCTTCTGTTTTGGGGTACATGAGTTGTTCTAACAGTGACTCACGCGCAGCGGCGTCGGCTGTTAGCTCAGCGGCCCAAGAGCGCCACTTCGGTTCCAATGCTGCCAGTAATGGCATGTCGGATACCGAGTTCAACCTGGCCGTGATGCGGGCTTGTAGCTGCTCCCACACAAGATTGTTCATTGCCCGGTGAAGTGCTGAAGATTCATCTCGCGCCTCCAGGATCGACGAGATTTCGCGACCCGACGCGCAGGACAGCGCCTCTGAATTGTCTATCCAAGGAAGCTCATCAAGATCACTCTCGCTGATCCCAAGCGTTCTACCCAACTCGTTCCCAGCGCCTTGGCGCCAAAGCGGCTCACCCAGAAGCAGGCAATGGCTCCCGCTCTTCAAGTGCAGGGCCAGCCGAAGGATGGCCGAGTGGAGGGCCACGGTATTTGGCGTAGGCGGGCAATAGGTAGCGTGCAACCGCAGCCTTCTGTTGTTACCGCCCGCTGTCCAGTGGTGACCGACAACTTCCGTGGCAGCATGGGCCGCTGGCAAGCTCGTCGTACCATTCAAGCTGTGGGTACCGGCGACCATCCAACTGGATCCAGCCTGCGGCCTCATGAGGTATTGCGTCCAAGTCACAGCATCTGACCGGCGTGCGTCTTTGAGATGGTTAGCCATCGCATGACAGCTGATGGCGTTAACATCCGTGGTACTTGTAGAAATGTACCCCACTAGCTTCTCAAGGGTTGCCCGCTGGACTTGCCCCTACAAAACCGGACACCAACTCCCCGTTAAATTGATGCTGCTGCCAAGCGCCTGAACTCCCTCGGCGAGCGGTATTTCAAAGCGCTGTGCGGATGCTGCTCGTTGTAATGCTCGAAGGCAATTGCCAGGTTGCGCAGCGCCGTTTCTCGATCCGGTTTGGGCATGTGCGCCACGTAGTCACGCTTGATCGTCTTCACGAAGCTCTCAGCCATGCCGTTGCTTTGCGGGCTGCGAACTGGGGTGGTCACCGGCTGCAAGCCGATCTGTCGAGCAAACAGGCGTGTCTGTTCGGCGGTGTACGCCGAGCCGTTGTCGCTTAGCCATTGCACCGGCGTGGCGGGCAGTTGATCACCAAAGCGCTTCTCCACGCTTTCCAGCATCAAATCGCGGATATCATCGCCGCTGTACCCGGTCGGGCTCGCGACCCAGCCGATGGCTTCGCGATCACAGCAATCCAGGGCGAAGGTCACGCTCAGTTTGGCGCCGTCCTCGCAACGGAACTCAAAGCCGTCCGAGCACCAACGCGTATCGCTGGCTTCCACCGCAATACGGCCTTCGTGCCGACGCGGCACACCGGGCTGTTTGATGCGGCGCTCAAGCAGCAAGTTGTGATCACGCATGACCCGGTAAACCCGCTTCACATTGATCGCCGGTAGCGACTGGGTTTCACGGGCGCGACGCAGCAATCCCCAGACGCGGCGGTAGCCGTAGCTGGGAAGTTCGCTGACCTGTTGCTGGATTTCAACTACCAGATCAGCATCGTTCACAGGCCTGCTCCGCCGTACTTTGGGGGATGCCGATTGCTTGATTCGAACCGTTAATTGCGAGCGCGCCACACCGAGACATTCGCTGACCAGCTTCACTGGTCGTCCCCCGGCAACAAGGGTGAGTGCGCAATCCATTTTCGCGACCGGGCGATCTCCACGGCCTCTTTGAGGATTTCTGCTTCCATCGTTTTCTTGCCCAGCATCCGTTGCAGTTCACGGATCTGCTTGAGCGCATCGCTCAGCTCGGAGGCAGGTACCACGGCTTCGCCAGCACTGACCGCCGACAAACTGCCGTCTTGGTAAAGCTTGCGCCACAGGAATAGTTGGTTGGCATTGATGCCGTTACGCCGAGCCACCAACGAAACGCTCTGCCCGGGCTCAAGGCTCTCTCGAACCATGGTCAGCTTTTGCTCAGGGCTCCAGCGGCGCCGCCGCTCCCGACCCAAAAGCTCCCCACTCTTATCGTTGCTATTAGTCATAAACATAACCGTTTGCCTATCCCTTATCGTAAGGGGGAAACGGTGTCCTGTCTTTCAGGGGGCTCGTTCACCCGCGAATCATTAAAGTGCCGTCCTAACGACTCGCACGCACGCTCTTCAAGGTTCTCTTCGCTCCCTACGGCATGGATCGTAAGTGTCCGCATGGTTTGTCGAACATGATCCCAGTCGGTAAAGCCACACCAGGTCGTCAACCATTTATAGACGTTTTGCGTTGGGGTATCGGGGCGGCTAGATAGGGCAGCCAGATCAAGACCGTCCTGCTTGCAGAGTCGACAAAACTCGTGCAGGTGATTGGCGGTGATGGAGTCACTTGGCTTGCCCTTGATGACAACTTCCAGGCCGAGCAGGATGAGTGAAAAAGCGCGGACTGGCGGCTGCTTGGACTGGGGTGTGAGACTCCAGGCAGACAAGCTCTTCATGGCCTTATCGAGCTCAGAGTCGATGGCGCTATCGGACGGGACAACTGGCGTTGCACTTGCTGCTGCCTTGTTGCCGGCCTTGGGTTTATAGGACTTTATGTAGTCGGCTTTATCGATGTGCTTATCGCTGAAGGGGGTCGTCTGCCGCTTGATCTGGAAGTGCTCATAATGCTCATCCGCATGGTAGATGACCACGTCATCCCATTCGCCGATACCACCTTGTTCGGCACCGATCAGCAACGGTGCAGGGCGCCCATCCAGGTAGTTGTCCACCATGTCCGACAAACGTTGAGCTATTACCAGCTTCTCGTAGCGGCCTTTTTGCTCAAGCCGGAACCTTCGGATCATTCTGAATCCCTTCAAACATTTCGGCACCCAAGGCACCAGTGGCAGGTGTCCACATACTAGCGAGACGGTTTGGCCGAAGAAACAGGGCTCCCGCCGTCTCCCCGTATTCAGTGGCAGCTGGCTTTAGAGTCCAGCCGGCGAGCAGTCTGTAAGAAAGCTGCTGGTTCAGGCTTGTTACGACAGGCTGCTTTTGGCCGGTGGCGGACGCTAGTGACACGCAGCTATCGGCCAATTGCGAGCAGTCAAGAACTAGCTTGGCTGGTCGGACTGGTGAGGCATGCAGGCTATTTTCTGGGCTTGAGCTTTTTCTTTGGCTCATGGACTGTAGGGAGCGGGGTCATGAGTCTCTCTCGTGAAAGTCCTGCTATAGATGCGTTATAGATAAGTCGGTTGGCGAGTTCAGCCATTGTGGAAAGTTGTGCCTTCAGAGCGTCATTCTCAGCTTGAAGTCGGGAAATTTTTTTCATCGCATCTAGTGTGCTTCTTGGTTTCGACATCCCATCGAGTTTTGTTTCGACGGACTTGAGTTGACCTTTCTTTGCTTTGTAGGCGCTTTTAATCAGCAGTTTTTTATTGAGTGCTTGACGAGTTGGTGGGGCTCCCCAGCCTAAAATTTCTTGAGCACCAAGGCAGATGCTGTTCCAGTTCAGTGAATGATCAGTCGGCCAGTTTCTAACAAGTTGCGCGATCTGCCTTTCATTCTTGTCAGAGATGATCTTAGGCATTGTCGGTGCTCCGGAGAAGTTCTAGGCAAGCTAGAAGGTCATCGCCATAAGTTATTCCAAGCATTTGTTTGTCAGGCAGCCTGATCGCGGCTGCTTCGGCTTTTTCGGAAACAATTGTCTGTTCATGGCTGAAGTCCCTGCCCTCTATTTCGATGGGACTCCCATCCGGGATCGATATATCATTCAAAATTGAAAGCAAATTAGTGATTTGCTTAATTTGTGCGGCCGTAACAAGCGTCCAGCGCGACGCCGACCTTTCTCCATCTGATATCGCCTGCTGTGCGGCATCGTACGTCTGTCTAAGGCTATCTAGATCATGTTGAATCGTATCAGTGGCCAGCCTATCTCCTTTACACATCAATAGCTCAGAGCAATTAAGACAGTCTGCGAATTTGTTGCAAGGGCCAGCTCGCCAGCTACGACGACAAATACCGTAGCGGCTGCGATGGAATGGACCATGGCCATATTTTTCTGCATGTTCTTCAGTAACCGGTTGAAGTGGCTCATTTTTCTGGACCGTACCTAGTATGTCTGCTCCTTTGGCGACGAACGTGAGCGGGTCATCATTCAAATATGTGCGCGTCTGCCGACTGGTGGCGCGACTGCTCCACTCCGTGATCAGATCCAATGAAATGCCGCTGCTGCGAGCGAGTCTATTAATTAGGTGGCGAATGCTGTGTGACTTTAACTTAAATGCCTTGTATCCGTGATAGGCGAAAAAGTTAATGGACTCGGCCGCGGCGTTTCCAGTGTCCAGGCGCTTCCCATAAAAACTAGGATCAAATGGCGCTAACAGAACGGGACTTGCAGTGCTCCGCAAGCGCAATTGGTTGCGACGAAGGCATAGCAGTGACTCAGACATTTTCAATGGAGGATTGGTAGATCCCTGGTGTGGCTCCTGGTAGGGGAAATATGGGTTGGTGGCTTTGTGCTCTATTAGTATAAGTTTCCAAAGCGAGTCTAGAGTAAATCCGGACAATGACCAACTACCGGTTAGTCTATGGATAAGGGATTGGCAGCAGGTTCGATCGGTAAAACCTAGAGCCTGCATTACTTGCTTTACCGAGAGTGGCTCGTTGTCTTGAACATTAGGGCAATTGGCGTGGCGGTAGAATCTCGATGGGTTGGTTTCCATGTAACGGGCCAAGGAGCGGCCTTCGTCAGTGATTTTTACTAGCCGATTTATTGCGTCTGTAGTGATATTTATTAGTGTTTTCGGAATTGGTTTGCGTGCAAACTCTTTGGTCTTTGGGACCCAGTAGACTAAATAGTATTGAATCTCCCCGTTTTTGTCGTGATCGTCTCGCAAGCAATCAATGCGAAAGCGCAGGGTCTCACCTATACGCATGGGTGCACTTAGTAGTAAAGCGGTAATGCAAGTGACCATAACGTCATTATCAATCTGCACTTCATAGGCGCCACGTGAGAATACCTCTGCAATCGCAAGTAGCGCATCCTGATCAGGAGCTTTCTGAGCCTTTACTTCAGCAGGTGCTTGAGAACCATTTAAGTAATCGTAACTGCGCGCACCTAGGTAAGGGTGCCTCCAAAAACGCGGGTCGACCTGTATTATGAAGAGATCTGATAACGATTTTAGAATGGAAAGCACTATGTTGCAGAGCGATTGCCGTATAGTGCTTGACTCCAAAGTGCAGACGATTATTTCCCAATGCCGCTGGTCAAATTTAGTGATGTCGGGTGTTGCCATGTTTTGGCGCAACGAAAATTCGATCAGTCGTAATGCAGCGATGTCTCTGCTTATTCCCTTGGTTGGGTGCAGGGTGTGTTTGTATCGGAGAAATGCCTTGGCGAATTCGATAAAGGATGGATGCATCAAATGGATTGGCTGGCTTCGGGACTTGGGTGGTAGGTCTTTATTTTCAAAGTTTATAAAACGGATGCCCGTGTGCGTTGTTTGCCACCTATCAGCTGTCCAAGTAAAGCCGCGCAGGTCGGACCAAAGCGTTAATTCGTTATGAGCAAAATTGATGAAGTCGTCTAGGTTCTGATTGGCTGATATTTCGTGCTTTGGAATAAATTGGATAATCTGGGTCATTGAGTTAGCCCCAGTTCGACAATTCGGTTGTTGCAGCGGGTAATGCAATTTTTTACTGCAAGAATGTCGGCAGAGAGATCAATGGGAATAAGTAGATTTCGCTGCCCGCCAATTCTTAACGCTTGATTCTCCTCAGACTGCCTCTGTAGCAGAGCATCTAGTACTTCATGGTGTGGCGCATGTACGAGAGGTTCGAAATGCTTGCAGCGGTAGCAGGGTATAGGAACCGAGGTCGTAGCGCAGAAGCTGTGCTTGCCACAGCGTCCGACGCTAAGTAGCTCTCCAGGGCGTGAGAACTCGAGTTTGCTAGTCGGATCGGTGGCTCTTGTGGCCTGCTCATCTGAATCGATCAAAGCTCCAGCAAAAGCCATTGCTAGCGGTGCCAAGGCCGGACCCATGGCCTCGTCTATGACACGGGCCTGTTCCGCTGGGTCGTTATAATAGGCTTCGAGTGCTCTTTCTGTTGTGTGGCCCAGCCAGTGCGAAAGCAAATTTTTTGGTACGCCCTTTCGCGCAAGTTGACGTGCTCGTGTATGACGCATTCGGGTCGCATTAATAATCATTACCCGACTGGTGCGGGGGCTGATTGGTGCCTTCGGGCATTTAGAGTACTGACCCTTAGCTGCGCCATATGCGCAGGACGGGGTGTTTCTCTTCCATCTTAATATCTCAGTAATTGAATGCCGTTCAAGATGGAAATGAGGAGAGTCTAGGCTGTCAAGAAGCTCTAGTTTGAGGTGGGTTTCAATCAGGCTGCGGGCTTCTTTAATGCGTTCTTCACTGCAGAAGAAAGGTAGTAGATTTAGTTGGTCGTCCGTGAGAGAGAGGCCGAGAGTATGCTCATAAAGTTCTCTGACTTCTTGGCGCTGAATTTGGCAAAGCCCCCATACGTGATCTGCCAGTGGGTGTGGTTCGAATTTGCTGTCTCGAAAGCCAGTCTCGGCTGCTTGGTCTTTGATTCCTGGGAAATCGATGATTCGGCCCGTTAGTCCGATTTCTTTTGATTCATCAAAGCCCCTTATATCGCCAGCTTTTAGTAGCGCGATTTGATTTGGCCTTCGCGCGTATTGCATAGACAAGATTTTAATTAGTGTTACTTGGGTGTCAGAGACTCCTGTGTCGTAGTTGTTCCAAGTGGACATCAACAAGGACTCGTATTCATCCTCGGTTAGCCAGCTCTTCTCAGGGTCGTCTGAGAGCACGTTACGTGGGCCGTTAGGGCGAGCAGCTGTTTCTTGCAGCAAGTGCAATGCGTCTATCTTAATGGCTGAATCGTAACGCTCCTTCCAGTGCAGGAAAAATTCGATGGCGACTCTTTTCGCGCCATGGAATCCCGGTCTGGCAATGGAATGCGCTATCCAGCCTGCGTTGAATTCTTCAGGAGGGTTGGAGTTCAATGCTGCCCTGAAGTTCATGAAGAAAGTCGTGCAGGAGGTGGCTGAATAAGTTCCCTGTTTGCTGAAGGAGATTAGGTGAAGTTTGAAGGAGGTCTTGATTGATGAGAGTAATCGCGACAGGCCATGGGTCATGTCGATCCGTTTTTGACCTGTTCTAACTAAAGTGTCATTATCCCAATAAAACAAATCTCCATGAGGCTCAGGGCGATCCGTGCGTTGTAGATCGATGTCAAGCTCTGTTGAGATGTTTGCATGTGTTGGCGTGCTATTCACTGTAGGCCCCTCGCTGAGTCAGATGCAATGGATAAGCCGACTTCGAGCGATTTTTCTTGCACATGTCGATAGTTGTAGCGGTTTGACATGGCTGAGCCGGGGGCCCAGCCCATTAAATACTCTCTTAATTGTCGTTCTTCTTCAAATGACATGCCGATCGCATCTACTTTCATTGAGAATCGATAGTTCCAATCGTGGCGTAAAAGGTGCGGGTGAATCGGTGTTAGTGCCGGAAAGGATTTTTTGAGGTTAGAAAGTCCGGAGTCGAAAGAACTTTTAGGGAGTGCTTGGCCTAGGGTTCGCCCGGCTCGATGGATTACAAAAATGAAGTCTTCGTCAGAGAAACCGACACCTTCGACTTCAGCTCGCCAGTTGTTGCAGTATTCATCAAGTTGTGCCTCGAGGCTTTCCGATATTGGAAGCGTACGGCCGAGTGTTTTAGCAACTGGCTGGTTCAGTCTTGAATCGAATTCATCATGGTGATTGCGGGTGATCTCTAAGGTGGCACTATCCTCGCCAGTTGCATTGCTAAAGTTTTTTAGCTTGAGGCCTAGTAGCTCGCCGACGCGCATGCCAGTTTCGTAGAGAATACGGAGCATTACGATATTCCGTATCCTGGATCCTAGATCTTGAGTGCGCGTTATGCCTTCGAATGGTTGCTCGAACAGGCTCAATAATTTGCCGCTGGAGGCAGTGGTCAGGCTTTTGGTAACTACACGACGGTTTTGCGAGGATTTTGAACCGCTTTTTCGGATTTTCTTTTTTAAGAGCATATCGCTTTGAGCTTCGATTGATGCTCTTACGTTTACTGTGTTCCAGTCCGTAATAACCTCTTGGGCAAGCCAGCGAAGATACTCTGTTGCATAGGCGACATAGGTGTTGTACTTCGGGCTTCCGATGACTTCGCCTTTTCCTCCGAGCTTGCTGGCTCTTAGATGGTTAGCAAGGTCATCAATCTGGGCACAGGTGAGAAACTTACTTCTATGGAAACAGTTGGCGAGGTCCACCTGTTTGGTAAATTCCCATTCGCAGATGCGCTTGATCACGGCCAGATAGACTTTCTGCGTCTCGTGAGTGGCTGAGCGGAGGAAGCGAGCGACAAAGGCTGTCGGGTAGAATAAAGGGAGGCCTGGCGTCTCTGTGTCGTAAAGCTGGGAAAACCGCTCGCCGGACCTTGTCATGAAGGTTTTGATTGTGTAGGGCATGTTTACATTTTTGCGCAGTTGAGTGGAAGACGATTTTTGGTTTACATCTTTGCGTTGGGCATCGCGAGCAATTTTGAGCTGGATGCCAGTGTTTGTGACTACTTTGGGGCAAGTGCGCTATGACGATTTACAAATCGAATACTGACAGGGTGGTAGTGCTGGATACCGAAACCACTGGCATGCCGGTGACCGATGGCCACCGGATCATCGAGATCGGCTGTGTCGAAGTCATCGGGCGACGCCTGACCGGTCGGCACTATCACGTCTATCTGCAGCCGGATCGAGAAGTCGACGAGGGCGCCATCGCCGTTCACGGCATCACCAACGAATTTCTGACCGACAAGCCGCGATTCAAGGACGTCGCCGACGAGTTCTTCGAATTCATCAAGGGCGCGCAGCTGATCATCCATAACGCGGCGTTCGACGTTGGCTTCATCAATAATGAATTTGCCTTGCTCGGCCAGCAGGATCGGGCCGAGCTGAGCGAGCATTGCAGCATCCTCGATACCCTGTTGATGGCGCGCGAGCGCCATCCTGGTCAGCGCAACAGCCTCGACGCGCTGTGCAAGCGTTACGGCGTGGACAACTCGGGCCGCGATCTGCACGGCGCTCTGCTCGACGCCGAGATCCTCGCTGATGTCTACCTGACCATGACCGGCGGGCAGACCAATCTGTCCCTGGCCGGTGAGGGGGCCGACTCCGAGAATGGTGGTCGCCAGCAGGCCACGCCGATCCGCCGGTTGCCGGCTGACCGTCCCAGCACCCTGGTCATTCGTGCCGATGCCGAAGAGCTTGCTGCGCACGCGGCGCGCATGCAGGCTATCGAGAAGGCCGCGGGTGCGGCTCCGCTCTGGGTACAGTTGGAGCAGCCGGCCGATATCGAGGCTCAAGCCCTGCCGGCTTGACCGGCTGCTGGCGATAATCTCGCCGACGCGCGCATTTCGCGCTTGGAGCTTGGGGGCGGAGCTTCTACGCTGGAGGGGAATGCCTCCAGGAACCGCCCATGTACAAAGACCTCAAGTTTCCCATCCTCATCGTTCACCGCGACATCAAGGCCGATACCGTCGCTGGCGAGCGAGTCCGTGAAATCGCTGCGGAGCTCGAACGGGACGGCTTTCATATCCTCCCGACCGGCAGCGCTGCCGAAGGCCGCATCGTCGCGTCCACGCATCATGGGTTGGCCTGCATTCTGGTCGCGGCCGAGGGGGCCGGGGAAAATCAGCGGCTGCTGCAGGACGTCGTCGGCCTGATTCGTGTCGCTCGACGTCGCGCGCCCCAGTTACCGATCTTTGCCCTGGGTGAGCAGATCACCATCGAGAACGCGCCCGCCGAGGCGATGGCGGATCTGAACGAGCTGCGCGGTTTGCTCTATCTGTTCGAAGACACCGTTCCCTTTCTTGCGCGGCAAGTGGCGCGGGCTGCGCGCGCCTATCTGGACGGCTTGCTGCCGCCGTTTTTCCGCGCGCTGGTGCAGCACACCGGTGACTCCAACTATTCCTGGCATACGCCAGGCCACGGTGGCGGTGTCGCCTTTCGTAAAAGCCCGGTCGGGCAAGCCTTTCATCAGTTTTTCGGCGAAAACACGCTGCGTTCCGATCTGTCGGTCTCGGTACCTGAGCTCGGCTCGCTACTCGATCATACCGGCCCGCTGGCGGCAGCCGAGGCGCGTGCGGCGCGCAACTTCGGTGCGGACCACACGTTCTTCGTGATCAATGGCACCTCGACGGCGAACAAGATCGTCTGGCATTCGATGGTGGCGCGGGACGATCTGGTGCTGGTAGACCGCAACTGCCACAAGTCGATATTGCATTCGATCATCATGACCGGGGCGATACCGCTCTACCTCACCCCGTCACGCAATGAACTGGGGATCATCGGGCCGATCCCACTCGAAGAGTTTTCTCCCGAGTCGATCCAGGCCAAGATCGACGCGAATCCGCTGGCGCGCGGACGATTGCCGCGGGTCAAGCTGGCTGTCGTCACCAACTCCACCTATGACGGCCTCTGCTATAACGCCAACCTGATCAAGCGGACACTGGGCAACAGCGTCGATGTGCTGCACTTCGACGAGGCATGGTACGCATACGCCGCGTTTCATGAGTTCTATGACGGGCGCTATGGCATGGATACGCGCGAACAGGGGCCTCTGGTATTCACCACCCATTCGACGCACAAGGTACTTGCGGCCTTCAGTCAGGCATCGATGATCCACGTACTCGACAGTCAGCAGCGGCAACTGGATCGTGATCGCTTCAACGAAGCCTTCATGATGCATATCTCGACGTCCCCGCAGTACGGGATTCTCGCATCGCTCGATGTCGCCTCGGCGATGATGGAAGGTCCCGCCGGGCGATCGCTGATCCAGGAGACCTTCGACGAAGCGCTGAGCTTTCGCCGTGCGCTGGCCAATCTTCGGCAACATCTGGCGGCTGATGACTGGTGGTTCAGCATTTGGCAGCCGCATGCGGTGGACGGCGCGGATGAGCTGGTCACGACCGATTGGCTGCTCGAGCCGGAAGCCGATTGGCATGGCTTCGGCGAAGTCGCGAACGATTATGTGCTGCTCGATCCGATCAAGGTCACCCTGGTCACGCCCGGACTCACGGCTGGCGGCAAGTTGAGCGAGCGGGGCATCCCTGCTGCAGTAGTCAGCAAATTCCTGTGGGAGCGGGGCTTGGTGGTGGAAAAGACCGGGCTTTATTCGATCCTGGTGCTGTTCTCGATGGGCATCACCAAGGGCAAATGGAGCACGCTGCTGACGGAACTGCTGGAGTTCAAGCGTCATTACGACAACAACCTTTCGCTCTGCGATGCCCTGCCGAGCATCATGCAGGCCGGAGGCAGTCAGTACGTTGGCATGGGGCTGCGGGATCTGTGTGATTCGCTGCACGACTGCTACCGCGAGAACGCCACGGCGAAGGCCATGCGACGCATGTATACCGCGTTGCCGCTACTGGCGATGAAGCCGGCGGATGCCTACGACAAGCTGGTTCGAGGTGAGGTCGAAGCAGTGCCCATCGATGCCCTCGAGGGCCGTATCGCCGCCGTCATGCTGGTGCCATACCCGCCAGGCATTCCGCTGATCATGCCGGGGGAGCGCTTCACCGCCGAGACGCGATCGATCCTCGACTATCTGGATTTCGCCCAGCGTTTCGCCGAGCGTTTCCCTGGCTTCGATGCCGACGTGCACGGGCTGCAGCGCGAAGATCATCCGGACGGCACGCGCTATACCGTCGACTGCATACTCGAGATGTGACCGTCCTCTGCCAAGGATGTGCAAGGCGTGGGCTGCATCACAACGTCCCGCATCGACTTTCACTCGGCTGTTGTTATAGTTGCTCGGTTGAGAGCAGTCCCTGCCGCGGAGCTGTTTAACTGTTTTCAGGCACTGAGGTGCCTCGGCTGTCGAGGATGATAGCGTGACTGAATACCAAGCCTTCCGTGTGGAGTTGAAGGACAAGATCGCCCATGTAGCGATCAACCGGCCTGACAAGGTCAACGCCATGAACGCCGCGTTCTGGAGTGAAATAGTCGATATCTTTCAATGGATCGACGATACGGACGAGGTTCGGGTGGTGATCCTGTCCGGCGAAGGCAGGCATTTTTCGGCTGGCATCGATCTCCAGTTGTTGGCGCAGGCGGCCAGTCAGATGGGCAGCGACGTCGGTCGTAACGCCGAGCGCCTGCGCCGACAGATTCTCAAGCTGCAAGCATCGTTCAATGCGGTGGATAACTGCCGCAAGCCCGTGATCGCTGCGATCCAGGGCTATTGCATTGGCGGTGCGATCGATCTGATCGCAGCCTGCGATATGCGCTACAGCACGTTCGACGCGCAATTCTCCATCAAGGAAATCGACATGGGCATGGCCGCCGATGTCGGTACGCTGCAGCGGCTGCCGCGGATTATCGGTGACGGAATGATGCGCGAGCTCGCCTATACCGGGCGCACCGTCGAGGGACAGGAGGCGCAGTCCATAGGGCTGGTCAATCGTGCATACGAAGACCTGCCGGCCCTGATGAGCGCGGTCGGTGCCTTGGCCGCCGATATCGCGGCCAAATCGCCAGTAGCCATACGCGGCACCAAAGAGATGATTCGCTACATGCGAGACCACCGGGTCGACGATGGCCTCGAATACATTGCCACCTGGAACGCGGCGATGCTTCAGTCCGCGGACCTCAAGGTCGCCATGGCTGCCCACATGAGCAAACAGAAACCGGACTTCGCCGACTGATGCGTCATTACTCTAACGTTGCGCGGGAGGCGCGCTAGCCATGGTTACCGGAGCTACTTCACTCAGCCTGGTCCGCGATGAGCTATTCGCTACCATGGAAGAAGCCGAGCAGAGCCTCGAGCACTTCATCATCGATCGGAGCAACGGCAGTCTGTTACAGCAGGCTGTCGAGAACCTGAAGCAGGTGCGCGGTACGCTCAAGCTCATCGAGTTGACCGGCGGCGAGTTGCTTGCGCAGGAGATTCTGCAGCTGGCGACCGACATCCCGGTCGGTGCCGGCGAGGAGCGGGACACTCAGTTGGCGGCGCTGAGCAACGCGCTTTATGTGCTCGGACGCTATCTGGAAAGCGTCGATGCCAGCCGGCAGGAGATGCCCGAACTGCTCCTGCCACCCATCAATGCCCTGCGGCTGGCCAACGGACAGGCGCCGTTGCCGGAGAGCTTTTTCTTCAGCGTCCGCCTCGATCACGCTCGGCCGCCAGTGGCCGCGGCGGCCAGAGAGCCTGCAGCGCTTGGGACCGAAGCGCGACGATTGCGTCAGATGTATCAGGTCGGGCTGCTCGGTTTCATTCGTGAAGACAAAACCTCGGCGAGTCTCAAGCTCATGGCTCGAGCGCTCAGCCGTCTGGATCTCCTGTTCGCGAACACGCCCGGCGGCCGCCTGTGCTGGCTGGGTAGCGCCGCGTTGGAGGCTCAGCTCGATGGCCAGCTGTTGCCGCGTCAGTCACGCAAGCAGTTGTTCTCCCGTCTCGATCGCGAGCTGCGTCAGCTCAGCAGCAGCGATGCCTACGAACCGCCGCGTGTGCTGCTCAAGGAGCTCCTGTACCTTGTGGCATTGGCCGAAAGCAGTGGGCCGCTGGCGACCCAGGTTCGGGAAACCTTCTCGCTTGGATCGCTGCCCTTTACCGACCATTTGCTAGAGGACGAATCCCAGCGTCTCGCCGGCCCCGGGCAGGCGGTGATGCGCTCGCTGTCATCCGCTATCCGGGAAGAGCTGGCGAGTCTCAAGGACCTCTTGGATCTGATCGAACGGCAGACCGCGCCGGCCGAGTCCTACGCGCATCTGCACAGCTTGGTCGGTAAGCTGGCGAAGACCCTCGGTATGGTGGGGCTCTCTTCGGCGTCCAGCGCCTTGCATGCGCAGCTTCCGGTGGTCTCAGGCTGGAGCGCCGAGCAGCTGCCGGATTCGCAAGCGCTGCTGAAGTTGGCTGACGCGGTCCTCTACGTAGAGAGCATGGTCGCAAGCCTGGAGCGGGGCGAGCGCCGAGATGTACGGCCGCAGAGCGTGCAGCCAGGCCACGAAGCCGAAGCATTCGCCAACCATCAGCTCACCGAGGCGTGCATCGTCGTCATCGGCGAAGCCACGGCGGGGCTCGCGCTGGCAAAGCGCGCGATCACGGCTTATCTGGAGTCCAACGGAGAGAAGCTGCACCTGGCGAACGTGCCTTTCAGCCTGATGGCGGTGCGTGGCGGGCTGCGTTTCCTCGAGCAGGACCGGGCTGCCGAACTGATCGGCGCCTGTGCCGACTTCATCCAGAAGCAAATGCTGGAAGGCGTGCAGATGCCCCCTGAACAAATGCTCGAAACCCTGGCCGATGCCTTGACCAGCCTCGAATATTACCTCGACGGCGGCGCGATACTGCGTCGTGACGCTTCCCGCGTAAGCGTGCTGGATCTCGCGACCGAGAGCGTCCGTGCGCTGGGCTTGCCGGTGGCAGCCTGATGAGCCTGCGTTGGCAGCCGGCACTGCTCGATCCGTCCGATATCGGCGGCTGGGCCGTCGTGCACTGTGAGCACGGCTTTCTGTTCGATGCCAACGGCGTGCTGTTTCCCAGGGACTGGCTCAAGCGCCTCGAATTGCCGTTGCTCAGCGAGCAGGGTCTGGGCTACTTCGAAGGCGATTCGGTGTATCTGCTGGAGCTGGCGCATCCGGTCGAGGTGCCTGGCGCGACCTGGCAGGGGCTGCGCCAATTCATGCTTCAGGATGACGACACCGATCGGTTCCGCATGCTCGGCTTCGCGGCCCAGATAGGCACCTGGGCGAGCCATCATCGCTTCTGTGGCAGCTGTGGCGGCCCGATGCGCCAGCACCCGCGCGAAAGGGCGATGCAGTGCGAGCGCTGTGGCATTCACCAATACCCCCGCATTTCCCCCAGCATGATCGTCCTGGTGACGCGAGAAGACGAGCTGCTCCTGGCCCGCTCTCCTCGGTTCGCTGCCGGGGTGTACAGCACCTTGGCCGGATTCGTGGAGCCCGGTGAATCGGTCGAGCAATGCGTCCGGCGCGAGGTGCATGAGGAAGTTGGTGTTGCGATTCGCGATCCTCGCTACATCTGTAGTCAGGGCTGGCCGTTTCCACATTCCCTGATGCTGGGCTTCCATGCCGAATACGCCTCCGGGGAGATCGTCATGCAGCCAGAAGAAATCGAGGACGCCGGTTGGTTCTCGATACACGACCTGCCCCCGTTGCCGGCGCCGAAATCCATCGCCCGTTACCTGATCGACCTCTATGTGGCTCGGCGTTTAGGCCGCCCCGAACCAGTGCTGCCAGGCTAAGCGCACGCTTAGCGCCAGCACGATGGAGATGAAGATCGGACGGATGAACTTCGAGCCTCCCGTTATGGCGGTGCGAGCGCCGAGATAGGCGCCGATCATCAAGGCGATCCCCATCCCGATCCCCAGCGACCAGGCGACCTGCCCGCTGATGATGAACACGGCGAGTGCGACACCGTTGCTGACGAAGTTCATGCTGCGCGCGACGCCGCTGGCTTTGAGCAGATCCAGCGGATACAGGAGCATTGTGCTGACCGTCCAGAACGCACCGGTACCGGGACCGGCTACGCCGTCGTAGAATCCCAGCGTCAACCCTTGTGGCCACTGCCGATATCGTGAAATGGGCGCCTGATCGACTCGTGGCGCCGTGGGTGCGCGCCCAAACAACAGGTACAAGCCACAGGCGAACACCACCACTGGCAGCATTTGATTGAGCCAGTGTGCCGGGATCAGGTGGGCCAGCCCTGCGCCTAGCGCTGCGCCGATCGCAGTAGCCAGCAATGCAAACCGCCATTGCCGTGGCTCGAACAGTTTCCTGCGATAGAAGGTATAACTCGCGGTGGCCGAACCGAAGGTCGCGCACAGCTTATTGGTGCCGAGAACCAGATGTGGCGGCAGCCCTGCGGTAAGCAGCGCCGGCAGCGTCAGGAGGCCGCCTCCGCCAGCAACCGCGTCGATGAAGCCAGCAAGAAAAGCGACCATCATTAGGGCGACCAGAACCAGCGGATCCACGGCGAATTCAAGCATCGGCATATTGTCGCTCTTGGTAACGTAGGGCAGGCGGAGCATGATGCCGGTTGCCAGGCAAGGCGCCAATGGTTGGCTACAACATCCTGTCCAAGTGGGCGAACGGTCGCAGAATGTCGACTCGTCCCCAGTGTTCCTCTCCGATGCTGGCTGGCTCGGAAGCCCGTATCGATAATGCCCCGTCGAATCTGTGGAAGGCCATCGATGCAATATATGGGACTCGCGGTGGTTGTCGCGTCGTCGGCGCTGCTCATCGCTCTAATCGCCGCGCGGGTGCTGACTGGCGGCCACTGGCTGTTGGGCTGGTTGCGCGGAACCCTGGGTATGTCCGTGCTAGTAATCGCAGGGCTGATCGGATTGATCGCCTGGGACGTCACGACTTATCAGCCGCTGGTACAAGGTGCCCCTTTGGTGTCGCTCTCCTTTCAGGCCGACGGGCAGCAGCGTTATCAGGTGAAAGTCGAGGAGGGCAGCCGCATCCGCTATGTCGTGCTGGAAGGCGATCTCTGGCAATTGGACGTGCGCGCGCTCCACTGGAAAGGTCTTGCGTCGCTCATTGGGCTGAAGCCCGGTTACCGGCTGGAAAGGCTCTCTGGGCGCTACCTTGCCGTCGAGCAGGAAGATCGGGCTCACCGCCCAAGCGTGGCGTTGGGACATAGCCAGGCCGGGGTAGACTTCTGGGCATGGTTGCAAGGTTGCCAATGTGGGTCGTTGTTACTCGAGGCGCAGCCCCGGCGAGTGAGTTATCTACCCATCGCCGACGGTGCCAGTTATACCGTCGAGATGGCGCCGACGGGGCTGTTGGCAAAACCGGCAAACGACGCTGCCGAACGGGCGATGAAGGACTGGTAGCCCCAGGTTTTTGTACGCTTGACGAAAAAAGGGAACCCTCGGGTTCCCTTTTTTCTTAGCGCGATGTTCGATCAGGCAAGATAGCCGCCGTCCACGTTGACGGACAAGCCGGTGGTGTAGCTCGATGCGTCGCTGGCCAGATACAGCACGGCGCCGGCCATTTCGCTGGGGTCGGCAACGCGTTTTAGCGGGATATGGCGCAGCGCTTCCTCACGGATCGAGTCGTTCTTGACCAGTGCCGAAGCAAACTTGGTATCGGTCAAGCCCGGCAACAACGCGTTGCAGCGGATTCCTTGCGGTGCGCATTCCTTGGCGAAGGCCTTGGTCATGTTGATCACGGCAGCCTTGGTGACCGAGTAGATGCCCTGGAAGTTGCCAGGTGTCACGCCGTTGATGGAGGCCACGTTGATGATGCTGCCGCCGCCATGCTCACGCATCAGCTTGCCAGCCTCGACGGACATGAAGAAATAGCCGCGGATGTTCACATCGACGGTCTTTTGGAACGCCGAAACGTCTGTGTCGAGAATATGGCAGAACTGTGGATTGGTCGCGGCGTTGTTGACCAGAATGTCCAGCCGACCGAATTGGTCGCGAATCTGAGCGAATACGGCCTGGATCTGCTCCAGCTCTCCGATGTGGCAGGCGACCGCGGTTGCTTTGCCCCCAGCGGCGGTTATCGCATCCGCGACAGCCTGGCAGCCTTCGATCTTGCGGCTGGAAACAATGACGTGCGCGCCTTGCTGGGCCAGGAGTTTTGCAATGGCCTCACCGATACCGCGGCTGGCGCCGGAGACGAAGGCGATCTTGCCATCGAGATCGAACAGGGTGGTTTTGCTCATGACGGGTTCCCTCTAGGTGAGCTGTGTTACAGCTTCGATTTGTTGATGACCTGCAGGCTCGCTTGCTCGAGCAGGGCGTTCATTTGCACGAACTTGGAGAATCGCTTGTCCTGGGTTTGGCCGTGGAAATAGCGGTAGTAGATCTGCTGGACGATGGCGGCCAGACGGAACAGGCCATAGGTGTAGTAGAAGTCGAAGTTGTCGATTCGAATACCGGCGCGCTCGGCGTAATAGTCGACGAACTCCTGGCGCGTCAGCATGCCGGGGGCATTGCTCGGCTGCTTGCGGATCAACTGCATCGGCGGCGGATCGGTCGCTTCGATCCAATAGGCGAGCGTATTGCCCAGATCCATCAGCGGGTCGCCTATGGTGGTCATCTCCCAATCCAGCACACCGATGATTTCCATCGGGTTGCTCGGGCTGAGGATGACATTGTCGAAGCGGTAGTCGTTGTGGACGATGCCGGGCTTGGAGTGATCGGCCGGCATCTTGTCGCGCAACCAGCTCTTTACCGGCTCCCAACCGGGCGCATCGGCCGTGATGGCCCGCTCGTAGCGGTCGATCCAGCCGCTGATCTGCCGCTGCACGTATCCCTCCGGCTTGCCCAGGTCACCAAGGCCGCAGGCGTTGTAGTCCACATTATGCAGGTCGACGAACTTGTCGATGAAGCTCTTGCACAGCGCCGTGGTTTGCTCCGCTGTGAATCCAAGCTCGGACGGCATGTCTTCACGCAGAATGATGCCGTTGACGCGCTCCATGACATAAAACTCGGCGCCGATGAGCGTTTCGTCAGTGCAATGCACATACGCCTTCGGGCAGTAGGGGAAACCTGCGTTGAGCTGATTGAGAATCCGGTATTCCCGGCCCATGTCATGCGCAGACTTGGCTTTGTGTCCGAACGGCGGGCGGCGTAGCACGAACTCCTGCTTCGGGTATTCGAGCAGATAGGTCAGGTTGGATGCCCCGCCCGGAAATTGCGAAATGATCGGCTTGCCCTCAAGGCCCGGGATGTGGGCTTTGAGGTATTGGTCGATGATATCGGTGGGCAGCTCTTCACCCTCGCGTATGCGGCTGGTCTGATCTGTTAGCGCCATGCTTGTCCCTTCTTTTGATCGATGCCTGGTAAGCAGGTCTTGGCAGCCCGAGCCCAAGACGACGACTGACCATCCGGCGCTCGTAATCTAAAGGCGGCGGCGACCATGACCAAGCAAAGTCGGTCGTTATTGGCCTGGGTGTTGCCGTGTAATCAGGGTGCTTGATGCGCCAAGTTCGTTAAAAAAGCGCATAAAAAAACCGAAGTCGCGAGACTTCGGTTTTTTTCGTTGCATATCCGCGGTCAGGCCGGAAACAGCTCGCTGAGCTTCAGTGCGAGCATCATGTCGCCTTCGGCGCGCAGCTTGCCGGCCATAAACGCCTGCATTCCGTCAGTTTCACCGCTAATGACGCCCTGCATGGTTTCGCTGTCCATAATCAGCGTAACGTTCGCGTCAGCCGATTCGCCTTTATGGAAATCGCAGGTGCCGTCCTTCACGACCAGGTAGTAGTTTTCGGCATCGGTGATGTTGAACTGGAAAACCAGGTCCAGGCCGGCCGCTGCCCTGGGGTTGAACTTGGCCTTCATGCCCTGAATGGTATCGTCGACATTGCTCATCGGTATGTCCCTTTGTTCTCGTGGAAAGACGTGCAGCCCGCGGCCGCAGTTGGCTGGAGCCTATCGATAGGTGACGAGCTCCGGATTCTTCAACAGTTCCAGGTGTACATGACTATTGAACGAGGCGAGGGCCACGTCCTGATCGCGGAATTTCAAGCGGCTGAGTGAGGTATTGACGATCTGCCAGTTCAGCTCGAACGCCTTGATAGGCGGTACGCCGATGATCAATTGAAGCAGTGCGGTAATGGTCCCGCCAGAGGTGAAAATGGCGATATGGTCCTTTTTGCCTGCTTGGGCGAGCACCCGCTGCAAGCCGGCCTGGACGCGGTCCACGAAGCTCTGCCAGCTCTCCAGGCCGTGCTTCTCATGCTCGCCGGACGCCCAGCGGTAGATCACGTATTGGAACAAACGTTGGAATTCGGCGCGGTGACTGGCTGCGTTGGCGAGGATCTGCATGGCCTCGGGCTCGACGGCCAGCAAATCGTCCATGTGCGCGCGAATCACTTCGTCGGCATGAAATTCATTGAAGGCGGGGTCGGTCTCTATGGCTGGTTGTGGTAGTTGCGGGCCTGCGCCCATGCGTTGCAACGTCGCGCTTGCCGTGTCCCGCTGCCGATTGAGGTCTCCGCTGATGCAGCGGTCGAAGCGAATGCCCAGGCGATCCAAGTACTCGCCCAAGGCGCTAGCCTGCTGAATGCCAAGCGGTGACAGGACATCATAATTTTCTGCGCCGAATGACGCCTGACCATGTCTGATCAGGTAGATGCTGCCCATGCTTCGCTCCGGACCTATTTTTCGCGAGGGTAGGGGGATCGCCCTGGGGTGTCAACGATAAATCATACGTTTGTTTGAATTGGCTCGCGCTGCTCAAATTGTCGCGCAGTCGGTATGCTTGAGCGCTTACGCCAATCGGAACGGTTCTACTGGCGGCTATCGATTCAAGGGGGACCTGTGGAGTTTCTTGCTGACTATGCAAGCTTTCTGGCTAAAACCGTGACGCTGGTGGCCGCCGTGCTGGTGGTGCTGATAGCGCTTGCGTCGCTGCGGCGTGGGCGAACCAAGCAAGCGGGTGGCCATCTGGAAGTTCACAAACTCAACGATTTCTATAAGTCGATGCGTGAGCGTCTCGAACAAACCATGATCGACAAGGAGCAGCTCAAGCAACAGCGCAAACGCGAGGCCAAGGCGGCCAAGCTGGCGAAGAAGAATCCCGAAACCCGTCCGCGGGTTTTCGTGCTCGATTTCGACGGTGACATCAAAGCGTCCGCAGTGGATAGCCTGCGCCACGAGATCACTGCGGTGCTGACCATGGCTACGCCCCAGGACGAGGTTGTGCTGCGCCTGGAGAGCGGTGGTGGCATGGTTCATGGTTACGGGCTTGCGGCATCGCAGCTGGTGCGCATCCGCGATGCCGGGGTGCCTCTGACCGTCTGCGTGGACAAGGTTGCGGCGAGCGGCGGATACATGATGGCCTGCATCGGCCAGAAGATTCTCAGTGCGCCCTTCGCCATTCTCGGTTCGATCGGCGTCGTTGCCCAATTGCCCAACGTCCATCGTCTGCTTAAAAAGCACGACGTCGATGTCGAGGTGCTGACCGCTGGCGAATACAAGCGCACCCTGACGGTCTTTGGCGAGAACACCGAAAAAGGCCGGGAGAAATTCCAGGACGATCTGGAGACCACACACGAGCTGTTCAAGAACTTCGTTGCGCGCTATCGGCAACAGGTCGCCATTGACGACGTTGCAACGGGTGAGGTCTGGCTGGGCATCGCCGCGTTGGGCAAGCAGTTGGTCGACGAGCTGAAAACCAGCGATGAGTATCTGGCTTCACGAGCCCATGATGCGGACCTTTACCAGCTGCATTACGCCGAGAAGAAGAGTCTTCCGGAGCGCTTTGGCATGGCGGCCAGCGTCGCTCTGGAGCAGAGCGTGATGAAAGGTTGGGCGCGGCTCAACGAACAGCGATTCTGGCAATGACGGAGGTACCGATGGGAAGCTTTCTGGCGCTGCAGGCGCGTGAAAACGCGAGTGGCCGATTCGAGACGCAGGTCGTCGAGCGCAACATCGACGAGCTGCCGGCCGGCGAGGTGCTGATTCGTGTCAGCTATTCTTCGCTGAATTACAAGGATGCTCTTTCGGCCAGTGGCAACCGTGGTGTGACGCGCAATTTCCCGCACACACCAGGCATTGATGCGGCCGGCGTCGTTACCGAGTCGAGCGTCTCGGAGTTCTTTGCAGGTGACGAGGTCATCGTTACCGGCTATGACCTGGGTATGAACACGGCGGGTGGTTTTGGCCAGTACATCCGCGTGCCGGCAGCCTGGGTGATCAAGCGTCCCGCCGGGCTCTCCCTGCGCGAAGCCATGGCGTTGGGGACGGCCGGACTGACCGCTGCGCTCTGTGTGGACAAACTTGAGCAGGCTGGCCTCGAAGCGACCGACGCACCGGTGCTGGTTACTGGCGCGACAGGCGGCGTCGGCAGCATTGCGGTCGCTTTGTTGGCCAGTCTCGGTTACCACGTCGCAGCGGTCACCGGCAAACCGGACCACGCTGATTTCCTTACCGGGCTCGGCGCCAAGCAGGTTCTGGAGCGCAGCGCCCTCCAGGCCGGTACCGAGAAGCCCCTGCTGCGAGAACAATGGGCGGGCGCCGTCGATACGGTCGGTGGCGATATCCTGTTCAATGTCGTCAAATCACTGCAGCGCGGCGCGAGCGTCGCATGTTGCGGTCTGACTGCCGGCACGAATTTCCAGGCCAGCGTACTGCCCTTCATCCTGCGAGGGGTAAACCTGCTTGGCGTCGACTCGGTGGAGATCCCGCTGGTGGTCAAGGCCTCGATGTGGGATCGCTTGTCAGTGCAATGGAAGCTGCCGAACCTGGACGCTCTGGTGAAAGAAATCACCTTGGCAGAGCTGCCTGCAGCCATAGCGCAAATGCTGAACGGACAGCAAGCGGGGCGGATGTTGGTTCGGCTCGACTGACGCTGCCAGGGGCAGCCTCTGGTCAGCGCGCTATAGAAGCCATAGGCAACGCCCATTTCATTCCGCTGCGCCGCTGAAAGAAGCTAACGCTCACTTCAACGCAGCGGGGTCCGTATGAAAGCACTGGCAGAGAAAATCAAGGTCATCTTTGGCCGGCAACAGCAGGGCCAGGTCGCCCCGATAGAGCATCCGAATTTCTGGATGTATTCATGACGCAAAACCCGCCGAGTGGCGGGTTTTGCATTACAGCGTGGCTCAGCCTAGTCGCCGGCGGAACAGCGGTAGCGGCTGGTCAACGGCGGCCTGGTAGGTGACGCTGAAGTCTTCCAGGCTTTGCAGCGCATCATAGGGGTCGCGGTCAGGGCGGATGGCGAAGGCATCGAAACCGCAACGCCGCATGTAGAACAGCTGATCACGCAGCACATCGCCGATCGCCCGGATTTCTCCCTTGTAGGCATAGCGTTCGCGTAGCAAGCGTGCGCTGGAGTAATGGCGACCATCGGTAAAGGTTGGGAAATTGAGCGCGATCACCTGAAAATGCTCAAGGTCATCGGCAATTTCTTCGACCGCTTCGTCGGCGTCCAGCCAGATGCCCAAGCCACCGTCACGCGCCTTCAATGCGTGAGCGTGATCGAGCCACAACTGAAACGGTACGATCAGGTCGTCGCAATTGGACAGGCTATCCAGGGACACATCTTTGGGCAGCAGGTGCCAGGTCTCGTCGATGACCTGCCCGTCCTTAATGATTCGCTGCATAGACGCGCTCCTTGAAGGGGTCGATACCGATACGGCGGAAAGTGTCGAGAAACTGTTCATCTTCGGTACGTTGCTCCACGTAGACGCCAATGATCTTTTCGATCACATCCGGCATTACGTCCTGTGCGAAGGACGGGCCGAGTATCTGGCCGAGGCTGGCATTACGGCCGGAGCTGCCACCGAGCGACACCTGGTAGAACTCGGCGCCTTTCTTGTCCACGCCGAGGATGCCGATGTGGCCCACATGGTGATGGCCGCACGCATTCATGCAGCCGGAGATGTTCAGGTCGATGTCGCCAATGTCGAACAGATAGTCCATGTCATCGAAGCGGCGCTGAATGGCTTCGGCGATCGGGATCGACTTGGCATTGGCCAGCGAGCAGAAGTCGCCACCGGGGCAGCAGATGATGTCGGTCAGAAGACCGATGTTCGGGGTTGCAACGCCGAGCTCGCGAAGCTCGTTCCATAGCTCGAACAGACGTGACTGTTCGACATCCGCAAGAATCATGTTCTGCTCGTGGGAATTGCGCACTTCGCCAAAGCTGTAGCGATCCGCCAGATCGGCGATGGTGTCGAGCTGCTTGTCGGTGACATCGCCTGGAGCCACGCCGGTGCTTTTCAATGACAGCGTTACGGCGGCATAACCCGGTTTTTTGTGCGCCACCACGTTGCGCTCGCGCCACCGGGCGAAGCCGGGGTGCTCCGCGTCGAGCGCGGCGAGCGCCTCGGTCTGGTCTTCCAGGGTCCTGTAGTCGGGGTCGATGAAAAACTTGCCGATGCGCTCGACTTCGGCTTCGGTCAGGGTGTTCGGGCCATCCTTCAGGTGCGCCCACTCGGCTTCGACGCGCTCGGCGAACACTTCCGGCGTAAGCGCTTTGACCAGGATCTTGATCCGGGCCTTGAACTTGTTGTCGCGACGGCCATAGCGGTTGTAAACACGCAGGATGGCGTCGAGGTAGGTCAGCAGGTGCTGCCAGGGCAGGAATTCATTGATGAAGCTGCCGACGATGGGCGTGCGCCCCAGGCCGCCGCCCACCGACACGCGAAAGCCCAGCTCGCCTGCGTCGTTCTTCACCGCCTCGAGGCCGATGTCGTGCACTTCGATGGCGGCCCGGTCGCTCGCGGCGCCGTTTACCGCAATCTTGAACTTGCGTGGCAGGAAGGCGAACTCGGGATGGAAGGTCGACCATTGACGAATGATCTCGCACCAGGGCCGAGGGTCGATCAGTTCATCCTTGGCCACACCGGCGAACTGGTCGGTGGTGGTGTTGCGAATGCAGTTGCCGCTTGTCTGGATGGCGTGCATCTGTACGGTCGCCAGCTCGGCGAGGATGTCAGGAACGTCCTCCAGTTCGGGCCAGTTGAGTTGCACGTTGGTCCGAGTACTGATGTGGGCATAGCCCTTGTCGTACTTGCGAGTGATTTCCGCCAGCTTGCGAATCTGAGTAGACGACAAAAGCCCGTAAGGCACGGCGATGCGCAGCATCGGCGCGTAGCGCTGGATGTACAGGCCATTCTGCAGGCGAAGGGGCAGCAGTTCCGCGTCGGTCAGCTCACCAGCCAGGTAGCGGCGAATCTGATCACGGAACTGACGCACGCGATCCTCGATGATGTGCTGGTCGTACTGGTCGTATACGTACATGAGGTGTCCTGTTATTCAGGCTGTCTACAGCTTTCCGCGCGCACGGCCGCGCACCCGTTTTAGGGAAGGCCGGCACGATACCAGTTAGCGTTTATGCGTAAAAGTGATGTTTGGGAATATGTTTAGAACGAAACGCTGCGTTTTGGGCATTTGAAAGCCTTGTTCTTGAGCGCCTCGCCGGCATGGTCTTAACTGCAAGCAACCTGAGCGTCGATTACTTCTATAAACAAGGAGAGCAGCCATGTCCGAGCATTCCCATCGCGGTGGAAATGACAGCAGGGCGGATGCCGCCGCCATCTTTGTCCTGATTCTGCTGGCGGTTGCCACCGCCGTGTTCTGGGTCAGTCACCAATAGCGGCGACCGATCGATGCCGGGTTGTCACAGCCCGGCCAGATACAGCACCAACTTGACCACGCCGAGAATGACCAGCACGAACGCCGCAGTGAAGCCGACACCCAACACAATGAAATGGCTGGGTTTGCCCTGACTGAAATCCCGTTCTCGGTTCTTCCCGCTCTGCACCCCGAGCGCGCCGGCCAGGACGCTTTGCAGCATTTGCCGAAACGTAAGTGGTTTGGGTTGCTTTTCGTCGTTCATGGTTGCCCCGGTATGGCTGACTCACCCGAAGTCTAGCCATCTTCACGTACCCCGTCGCATCGAAACCCGGAAGTGCCCGGGGCCGTGGTTCGTCGCTTGATCTTGCCGGGTGCGCCGCGTAAGGTTCGCGCCTTCGGTCGCCAAGCGGCTGATCTCATGGAGTGCGCGGTGCCCGGATCAAGGTTCGGGTTAAATGGGAAATCAGTGCCAAGCTGATGCTGCCCCCGCAACGGTAGGGTCGAACCTTCGACCAAGCCCGATACCAGCCCGTACTCCCCAGGAATTGTCGCGGTGGGCGACATCCTCAGAATGCCTTGCGCCCGTCTCGGGTCGTGCGGTCGTTCTGCCGCCCGCGCGTCTCGAGACGGAGTGGGCATGTCTATCGTTTTCCGCTGGGCTGGCTTGGCGCTTTCGCTGCTGCTCGCGCCCTGCGCCCTGGCCGGGCAGGTCAAGGCGATCATCTCCCAATACAGCGCGGCTGAATTCGCCTCGGCGGTGGTCCTGTTCAAACAGCGCCAACCGGACGACATCATCGATGCGCGCACCCCGGAACAGTTGAGCGAGATGGACGACGCCCGCGTGGCCGATTGGCTACAGGGTGGAGTCACGTTGCTGGCTGTCGGTGTCTTCGGACCGGAGGTGGAGCGGCTGCGACCACTGATCGAGAAGCACAGCTCCGGCGATCGCTACATCATGCACAGCGATCAGGCGCTGGTTGCGATGAGCCGTATCGATGGCAAGCGGGTGTTCCGCGATCGGGACCAGGCAGTGCATCTCGGCGCAGAGAAGCCCGGCGAGGATCTGGCCGGCTGGGTCCGCGAGCTTGGCGATGCCAATCCGGATCAGGCCGGGTGGATCGAGGCGCGCAGTTACTGGATTGCAGGTGGGAGCGAAAACATTGCGCGCCTGCTGAGCTGGTTGTCTGATAGCGACGGTTCAAGGCGGATCATGCCTGCCGAGCCGCGTCCGGCGCTGCGCTTCTTCCAGGACGGACGCACGCTCGATGCGTCCGAGCTCGTCTGGCGCGGCGACAGCATGGTCGCGGTGATCGATCATGGCCGCGCCGATCGCCGCGGCGACGCCGATCTCAACAACGCGCTGTGCCAGACGCTGCAGCAGCGGGACATCGCCTGCGTCAGCCTGCTCGCTGGGTGGGGCGATGGCACCTTGCAAGCGCTCAGCTGGCTTGAAAGCGGAGCGCATCCGCCCCTGACGGCTGTGGTCGTGTTGCAGGATTTCGTGCTCGGTGGTGGTGAAGGGCGGCAACAGGCAACCGAGATACTCGAGCGCCTCGATGTGCCGGTGATCAAGGCCTTGCGCCTGGATGACCGTGACGAGAACGCCTGGCAGCTTTCCAGTGACGGCATTGGGCGTGACAAGGTCCACTACCAGCTCGCCATGCCGGAGTTGCAGGGCAGCAGCCAGCCGATGGTCCTGGCTGCCTGGGAATCGGCTCAGCTCGACCCCAACTCCGGTATTCGTTTCGGCTTCAGCCGGCCGTTACCGTCCCGTGTCGAGGCGATCGCCACGCGAATCCATCGCTGGCATCGGTTGCAGCGCAAGGGCAACCAGAACAAGCGGGTCGCCATCATCTATTACAACCACCCGCCCGGGCGGCACAACATAGGTGCCGACAATCTGGACGTGCCGCAGTCGCTGCTCGCCATCCTGCGGCGTCTCAAGGCGGAAGGCTACGAAACAGGTGAGCTACCGGCATCTTCCGAGGCGCTGCTGAACAGGCTGCAAGAGCAGGGTGTGAACCTCCCCGAACAGGGAGATGCCCTGGCCGAAATGGCGGCCAAGGTGCCCGGGCTCGACCGGTACGACTACCTGCGCTGGTTTCGTACCTTGCCGCCAGCCTTGCAGGCCGAAATGGTGCACGGCCCGCTCGGCTACTGGAATGCCCAGATGCGCCGGGCTTTGCAGGCCTCCCAGCTGAAGATCGCTCGGCAGACCCTGCAAGATGGCGCCAGTGAATTGCATCACCTGCTCGATGGTGTCCAGCATCCGGCGAGGGAGCGCGCTTTGGGGCTGCTCGAGCAACTCGAAGGCATCTATGGTCGAGCGCTGGAGCAGCCCGGGTTAGTCTCCTGGGGCGAAGCGGATGAGCTGATCGAGGCGCTGGCGGCCACTGGCATCGAGGGGCTGCGAGGTTGGGGTGAGGGGCCGGGCCAGGTAATGGTGCAAGGGGAACGGATGATCTTTCCCGGCCTGCGCCTGGGCAATGTCTTTATCGGTCCGCAGCCGCCGCGTGGCTGGGAGGTCGACGAGGAATTGCTCCACGCGAATCTGGTCTTCCCGCCACCGCACCAGTACCTGGGCTTCTATCACTGGCTGCGGGATGGCTTCAAGGCCGATGCGCTGGTGCATCTGGGGCGGCATTCCACCTACGAATTCCTGCCGCGGCGTCGTGCCGGGCTGAGTACCGAAGACTATCCGATGCAGATCGTCGCCGATTTGCCGAGCATCTATCCCTATATCGTCGATGGGGTGGGCGAGGGTATCCAGGCCAAGCGCCGGGGGCTCGCGGTGATGATCGACCACCTGACCCCGCCCCTGGTAGCGACGCCGCTGTACGACGATCTGCTCAAGCTGCGTCAGCTGATCGAGAGTTTCGAGACTGGGACCGGCAGCGCCGAAGGGCCGGCCCGGCGCGCCACCATCGCCGAGATCAAGCGGCTGGTGAGCCAGTCCGGGCTGGAGCCCGAGCTGCGCGATTCCATGGCCGAGCCGCTTGCTGCCCGCGGCATCGATTTCGAGCAGGTCGACGATGACCTGCTGGTTCACGAAGTTGGCCATTACCTGACCAACATTCAGGAGCGCTTCATGCCGCTCGGGCTGCATGTGTTCGGCAAGCCTTGGTCCGACGAGGCGGTCGATACCTTGATGGCGTCGATGGGCGCAGGGCAGGCCGAGTATCGCCAGGCACTGGTCGATTCTCCGGCTGCGGAAATGCAGGCGCTGGTACACGCGCTCGATGGAGGCTTCGTCGCGCCGGGCAAGGGCAACGATCCGATCCGTACGCCCGAGGCGTTGCCGACAGGTCGCAACTTTCATGCGCTGGACAGCAGCCTGTTGCCGAGTCGCATCGGTTGGGGCATAGGCCGCGAACTGGCCGACCGCGCTCGTCAGCGACCCATGCCGGAGGGCGGTCGCGAAGCGGTCATCCTCTGGGCCTCGGACACCGTACGGGACGAAGGCGCCATGGTCGCGTTCGGCCTCGATCTGCTCGGCGTCGAGCCGGTGTGGAATAGTCGCGGAATCGTCGAAGGGCTGAAGCGGGTACCGATCGCGAAGGGCGGCGAGCGGCGCGACCTGATGTTCACCACCTCCGGCCTGTTTCGGGATTTGTATGCCGATCAGCTCGCACTGCTCGAGCGTGGTGTGCTGCTGGCGCTCGATGGCGCCAGCAACACCATTCGCAGGGATTTTCCCGCCCTGCGTCTCGCCCTGGATGCTGCGCTGCAGCCGATCGGTGCGCTGGCGACCGGTGGCGACGAGCCGCTCTCGCAGAATCGGGTCGCCGCCAGTTGGGTGAAGGATACGGCGCGGCGACTGGATGGTGGCGTCGCGGATGCGCAAGCCGGAAGCCTGTCGGCACTGCGCCTGTTTGGCGTGGCACCGGGCGCGTACGGCGCTGGCATCAACACATTGGTTGAGCGCTCCGGCAGTTGGCAGGATCGTGGCGAGCTGGCGCGCAGCTACATAAACCGGATGGGCCATGCCTACGGTACGCAGCACAACGGTGAGCCAGTTCAGGCGGTGTTCGAGGACGGCCTGAAGCGGGTCAGTCGCACCTATCTCGGTCGTTCCAGCAACCTCTACGGGCTGATGGACAATAACGATGCGTTCGATTACCTCGGCGGTCTGAGCATGGCGGTCGAGCATCTGTCCGGCCAGGCACCGGCGAATTTCGTCAGCTGGCACAACGATCCGACCCAGGTGCGCCTGGAGCCGCTGCAGCAGGCGTTACTGGCCGAGCTACGCGGGCGTTTCCTCAATCCCGCGTGGATCAAAGCCTTGATGCAGCACGATTACGCTGGTGCACGCACGATGGGCAGCGAGTTTCTGGAGTACCTATGGGGCTGGCAGGTGACCAACCCCGACATCATCCAGGACGGCGCATGGGAGGAGGTCAAGGCGGTCTACCTCGACGATCGCTACGAACTGGGGATCGATTCGTTTCTCGAACAGGGCGCCAATGTGCATGTGAAGACCAATATGCTGGCGATCATGCTGGTCGCCATCCACAAAGGTTTCTGGCAGGCCGACGAGCAGACTCGACGGGAGCTCGGTGAAGCGTTCGCCACGCTGGTGGCCGCGAACGGGCTGCCCGGCAGTGGCCATACCCGACCGGATCATCCGATGATCGAGTGGCTGTTGCCACAGCTGACCCCCACTGCTCGCGAAGCGTTGCAGGCACGCCTGGAGGCGGCCCGGCGCGAACCGCAACAACACACGACGGCGCCGAGCGCGATCAGTGAAATTCAGCCCGAAGTAGCCGAGCAGGCCGTCGACCAGGCAGAAGCGTCCACGGAGGGGGACGCAAGTGCCAGCCAGTATCTCTGGCTGGCCGCGCTGATGCTTCTGGCGCTGCTCGGCATCGGCGTCTGGCGCGGTCGCGGGGCGCCGATCGGGAACGGAGGTGAACATGCTTGACGATCGATTGTTCGGCTGGCTGCATCTGCTGGTTGGTTGGCTGTTGCAACCGGTGACCTGGGCGCTGTTCGGGCTCATGGCCGTGGTGATCTGCGACGTAGGCGTCGCGGCTGGAGAGCGACTGGGTGGGCTTCGGCGCTGGCGCACGTTGGCGGCGGGCGAAATCGAGCGACGTGCCAGGCGGCGCCTTGATCGCGCCGATCTGGTTGCCCGCGTCGGGCCGATGCTCGGGCTGATGGGCACGTTGATTCCCCTCGGTCCGGGCCTGGCTGCGCTGGGTGACGGCAATGTGCAGATACTCAGCGTGGCGATGCGGGTCGCCTTCGATACCACCGTGCTCGGGCTGCTGATCGGCGTGGGCGGCTTTGCGCTCGGCCGTTTGCGGCGGCGTTGGTACGACGAGTTACTGGATGAGGTCGAAGCGGAGGAGCGCGACAATGAGTCGACGGTGGCGATCTAGCCGATTTGCGGCCGGCGACGACGATCCGCTGGGGCCTCTGGCCAACATGGTCGATGTGGTGCTGGTATTCGCCTGTGGCCTCATCGCTGCGTTGGTCGCCCAGACCGATCTCCTCGAACGGCTCGATGCCGCCAGGCAACCCGTGACGGTCGAGCGCGGGCGCGAGCTGCCGCGGCTGCCGGATAGCCTGGAGGGCAACTCCGGCAAAGGCCTGGAAAGTGTCGGACAGGTCTACCGCGATCCAGCGACCGGCAAACTCATCCTGATCGGCGACTGACGCCGATCAGCGTGCGCCCCTGAACCAGTCCCACAACCCCAGCGAATAATTCGGCAACAGGTTGATCCCGAGCGCCGACTTGATCAGATAGAGCACCACCAGACCGACCAGCACGGAGAAGAACAGGAACAAGGTGATTGCGCCCGCTTTTGCGGCCAGGGACAGGTTGCGTTGCGCGCGTGACAGGTTGCGTTTGTTGCGCCCGCCAACCAGCACGAAATAGTACTGGTTGCTCCACAGGCTGAAGGTGCCGCGCCAGTCGAGCTTGTGGCGGCCCCAGGAGCGCGTGGCGAAGGCGCTGCGCAAACCTTCCAACTGCTGTTCGGTAAAGCTTTCACGCAGGTGTTCGGGCAATCGTTGCTTGAGGCCGACGATGAAAGGGTCGTGCTCCAGCGCAGCGTTGGCGGCGGACGACTGGGCGTGTGTGTCGGTATCGCGTGGTTCGAAGTGAGACATGCGTCAGGAAGCCGTCAGAACGGGAAAGGACGACTCCCTCATGCAACTAATCGGCCGGATCGGTCCGTCCGGCGCAAATTGTTTCGAGCGCCCCGCTCAGCTGAGCGAAATCCGGCCTTTTATGCACAGCGTCGAGAAGGCAGCGACGCTTCAGCTCGCCGAGGCGCAGCAGCGTCGGATCTTCACCGGCGCTTGCACAGTGCGCCAACAGCTCTTCGAGCAGACACCCGAACGCACGTGCTTCGAGCCTCTGCAAGGCGGGCGCCTGCGCGCCGTGCGGGTCGAAGAACGATGCCGCGCCGAAATCACTGAGCAGGGTCTGGCCGTGCGGATCGACCAGCAGATTGTGTGCGTAGAGATCGCCGTGGAGGATGCCTCGCGCATGCAGGTGGGCGACCACAGCGCCGACGCTAGCTGCGATACGGAGCACCTGCGCAGGGCTGAACCGGCAATTCTCCGGATAGCAATCGCGGGTACAACTAGACAGCGATGGCGGACCGGCGAGGACCTGGAAGGACGGGTCGATCAACGCCATCAGCAGCCCGGGAAGGGCTCCGGTCTGCTCGGCCAGTGGCCCGGCAACCGGGATCAGATTGGCGTGCGTGCCGGCTGCGATGCTCGCGGCCATCTCGCTATGGGGCAGGCCGTCGCTGGTCAGCTTGCCTTTGAACAGCTTCGCCGCCATGACTTGTCCGCTGCTGCCCGGCCGCTGCCATTCGGCACGATGGATTATTCCGGACGCACCCTGCCCAAGCACACCTTCGAAAGCGACCTGCGCCCGGTCGATGGGCGGCAACGGATGCTGGGCCAGAATCTCGGCCTCCATTCTGTCGCTGAACGGATTGCCGGCGAACGCCAGCCAGCTCAGTCGGGGCATCTGGAGCAACCAGGCGGGAAGGGCGGAGAGTTGGTTGGCGGCGATTCGCAGCAATTCCAGGTGCTGGCAGTCGGCAAGCGATGCGGGGAGTTCACGCAGCCGGTTACCGGCCAGCATCAGTTTCTGCAAACGGTGGCAGCGGCCGATCTGGGAGGGCAGCGCTTCGAGCTGGTTGTCGGTGAGGATCAACCAGCGCAGCAGGGGTGGGAGCGCTTCGGCCGGCAGGGTGCGGATGCGGTTCGCCTTGAAACCGACCATTTCCAGCTGGGCGCAGCGGCCGATCACGGCGGGCACCGAGGTGAAGGCGTTGTCGGAGCAGAACAGGATGCGCAGTTTATGCAGGCGCGGAAGGTCCTCTGGAAGGCTGGTCAGTCTGTTGCCGGACAGATTCAGCACTTCCAGGCTATCGGCCAGTTCGAAGATTTCCGCTGGGAATGTCTCGAGTCCTTCGGACAGGTCGAGACGGGTGATGCCGGTCAGCTCGCCGCGCTTTAATTGTTCCAGTGTGTGCATGCTGTTCTCGTAGCCCGATGCGGGCGTGATTGCGCGATCGCCGTCGTCGGGGGGGGGGGGAGGGCAGGTTCGACTCAGTCGCGCTAGGACAACGGCATGCGCTACTTGTTCAGCGCAACGGCTATGGGCTGGAGGTCTGCGCGGGTTGGCGGTGGTCGCGCACGATGCGTTCGGCGCGGGCACGCAATTGCCCACAACCGCCGTCGATGTCCTGTCCGGCAGAATTGCGCACTTTGGTCAGCACGCCGTTGTCGTGCAGGTACCGCATGATCTGGCGAATCCGCTCGGCCTCGGGGCGCTGGAATTCGTCATCGTCGAGGCTGTTGTAGGGAATGACGTTCATGATCGCGAACTTGCCCTTGAGCAGGCGAATGATGCCGTCCATCTCGTCCTGGCTGTCGTTGATGCCTTTGAGCAACGTCCACTGATACTGGATCGGATAGTCGACCAGCCGCGCATAGGCTTCGCCCAACTCGACCAGCTCGGCGGGGTCGAGCACCGGTGCCCGCGGCAGCAGTTCGCGCCGCAGCGCTGCATCGGTCGTGTGCAGCGACAGCGCCAGTGCGGGTCTGATTTTCTGCCGCGGCAAACGCTCGAACACGCGTGGATCGCCAACGGTGGAGAACACCAGGTTCTTGTGGCCTATGCCGCCGTCAGTGCCCAGCAGATTGATTGCGTCGAGCACGTTGTCCAGGTTGTGCGCGGGCTCGCCCATGCCCATGAACACCACCTTTTTCACCGGACGGAAGCGCCGGGCCAGGGCAACCTGGGCGACGATCTCGGCGCTGCCGAGCTGGCGCAGCAAACCACTCTTGCCGGTCATGCAGAATACGCAGCCCACTGCACAGCCCACCTGGCTCGACACGCACAGCCCATCGCGTGGCAGCAGCACGCTCTCGACCATCTGCCCGTCCGCCAGCTCCACCAGCAAGCGGGCTGAGCCATCGGCGCCCGGATGTTCCGAGCGAAGCCGGACCAGTCCATCCAGGGCGTCGCTGACCGCGGGCAGGCCGTTGCGCACCGACAGCGGCAGGAAGTCTTCGGTTTTCTGATGGCGTGTTCCGGCATCCAGCGCCTGGCCCTTGAGCCAGGCGCGCGTCACCCGGCCGATATGAATGGGCTTGGCGCCGATCTCGGTGAGCTGCTGATGAAGGTCTTGGATACGCATAGGGCGCGCATTCTAGCCAAAGGCCGAGGCCTGGTCTGTAGCGAGGTGAAGATTGCCAGGCGCCGCCTCGGTGATATTCATTCCTTGAAGCGGCGGCTGCCCAGGACGAGCCCGAACAACAGCAATGCGAGTAGGCCAAAAGCGAGCGTCAGCGAACCATAGTGAGCGATCACGCCAATCACGGCCGGGCCGGCAAGCACACCGGCAAAACCGATGGTGGTCGCCGCGGTGATGGCCTGATGCACCGGCATGTCATGCTGCCGGCTCAAGGACGAAATCAATACCGGCGAGACGTTAGCGCAGCCCAGGCCGCACAAGCCGTAGCCGAGGAGGGCGAACCCCCAATGCTCGGTCAGGATGGTCAGGCCGATACCGACCCCTGCCAGCAGGCCGCCGAAGCCGATAACCCGCGCGGTTCCCAAGCTGCTTACCACCGGCGCGCCGGCGAAGCGGCCGATGGTTACCATCAGTGCGAAGCTTGCGTAACCCAGTCCGCCCTTGGCGGTTTCCAATGCCTTGTGCTCGGTGAGGTACAGGGCACTCCAGTCCAACACTGCGCCCTCGGCCAGATAGACGACGAAGCACAGGGCGCCCACCAGCAACACCATGCCCGTGGGGCGGACGAGGGCGACCCCGCCGCCCGGTGCCCTGTCCCGTAGAAATCCAGATGCCACGGCGAGGTTGGCCAGCGCGATTGCGGCGATCATCAACAGCGTGCCGGTTGCCGGTGCGAGTCCCAGGGTCAACGCGCCGGTGAGCGCCAGCGCACCGCAGATCGATCCCAGGCTGAACATGCCGTGAAAGTTGGACATGTGCCGCTTGCCGGTGCCGCGCTCGATCAGCACGCCCTGAATATTGAGCACCACGTCGATAACTCCGAGGCTGCCGCCGAAGCAGAACAGCGCGAAGGCAAGGAACCAGATCGATTCGGTCAGCGCCATTGCGGCCAGCGCGAAAAGCAGTAGCGCCACGCTCGACAGCACCACTGGGCGGATGCCTCGGCGGCTCACCAACAACCCGGACAACGGCATCCAGGTCAGCGAGCCGATACCGATGAACAAAAGCAGCGTGCCGAACAGGGCATCGCTCATCTCGATGCGCTCGCGCACATAGGGCACCAGTGGCGCCCAGACGGACAGGCCGAAACCGGCCATGAAGAAACCGACCCGAGCGGCGCGGCGCGCAGCGGGCGATGTGGCATCAACGCTAAGGGGCGCCGCCGACATTCGCGGGAATCCTTGATCAGCATAAGTGAGGCCGGCACCAGCGCCAGAGCCGGTCAGGCGGCGCCATTGTGTCAAATTACAGCGGGCTCGGCTTGCGCAGAGGCGACCACGCGCATGGTAATCTTCGGCTTTGCCAGAAACGCGGTCCGGAGCGGTACATGAAGTTCATTCACCAGCGCGAACATCTCAACGAAGACGACTTCGTGATCATCGACTGTTCGCAGCCCTGCAATATCCGCTTGATGAACGACAAGAACTTCCGCAGCTTCAAGAACGGCGGCCGGCATACCTATCACGGCGGCGCCTTCGACAAGTTTCCCGCGAAGATCAAGGTGCCCAACACCGGTTTCTGGAACATCACCATCGACACGGTGACGCGCAAGGCTATCAGCGTCACTCGTAAGCCGACGCTCACGCATTCGATCAAGATCGTCCGCAATTCGCCGTCCGAGCTGAAGTAACCCTGCCGATCCGGCTGCGCAGCCTCGGCTGCCGCCCGGTTTAGGCGGCCGAACGTCACTCGTCGCTCGATTCACCGCCTGCAAGGTTATCGCTTGCCTTTGGTTCTCCGTTTAATTAGCTTCACGTAAAGATTCTTTTTGTGGAGATATCTATGCGTAAGCCCAAAGGTGGCGATCACGTCGATGGCGTGCTCGCTCAGTGGCAAAACGTCCGTCCTGAAGGCGACGCATCGCCGATGGCGATCTTTACGCGCGTGTATCGGTTGTCCAAATACCTTAACCGACGCATCGCTGATGTATTTCGCAAGCACGGGCTGCATGACGGCGAGTTCGATCTGCTCGCGACGCTCTATCGCAGCGGTCAACCTCAAGGGCTTACACCGAACGCTTTACGACACGCCGCCGTGCTCAGTTCAGGAGCCATGACCAATCGGCTCGATCGACTGGAGATGGCCGGACTGATCCAGCGCGTTCCCAATCCGGAAGATCGCCGCAGCCTGTTGATACGCCTTACCGATCAAGGGCAAACCGTATTGCTCGGCTGTCTCGATGAGTACTTGGCGACGTTGCATGACATTCAGGCACCGCTCGATAAGGAGCAGCGGCAGGTCTTGGTAAGCGGGCTGCGCATCCTGCTGCGGGCACTGGAGGAGCAGGGCGATGACTGAAGCGAAGCGTGGCACCACCCGTGCGCACCTGGGCATGCTGCTCTGGGCGCTGTTCGTTGGCCTTTCCTTTCCCGCGGTGGGGCTGATGAGCGAAGGCTTGCCGCCGTTGCTGCTGACCTCCATCCGTTTCAGCATTGCAGCCCTGGCATTGTTGCCTCTGCTGCTGCGCCAGGACGAACGTTGGCCAAGCCTGCCGGGGCTGCTCCTCTACGCGCTGATGGGCCTGAGCCTGGCCGGCTTCTTCGGCACCATGTTCTGGGCCGCGCACCGTGTCAGCGCCCTGTCGATGGCCACCCTGTTCGTCAGTGTGCCGCTGCTGGCTTACTGCATCGGCCGCGGCCTGGGTGTCGAACAACCTGCGGGCCGGCTGCTGGCGATTCTGGCGCTGGGGGCGTTGGGTGCGCTGGGGCTGGCGGTGGCCGAAAGCAATGGCGACCTTGCGCAGCTGAAATTCGGTTTTGGCGAGCTGGCATTCTTCTTCGGCTGTATCGCCTCGGCGATATACCCGGTGCTGAGCAAGTGGGGCCTGCAGCGCGGCGTACTGGCGCCACAGGCCGGCTTGCGCACGTTCTGGAGCCTGCTGATGGGGGCCATGCTGATCGGCGCGCTCGGGCTCGTCTGGGAACAACCGACGGCACTGGCGCGGATGGACCTGCGTGATATCGCGTTGGTGATCTATCTGGGGGTGTTCTCCAGCGGCATGACCTTCTTCCTGCAGCAGCGGGCCACGGCGGTCCTGACCCCGGGGGCGGTGACCGCGTACAGCTATCTGGTTCCGTTCGTATCGATGCTGCTGCTGTTCATCAGCCAACCCCAACGGATCGGCTGGCATTGGTTGCCGGGTAGCTTGTTGGTAGTGCTGGCCATCGCACTGCTGCTACGGCGTGGCGCGAACCATGAGTGATGCGGGCGGTTGCGCTGCGCCGGCCAGGCTGGCGCACGTGCCTTGTCGCCGCTATTCGCTCTGGCAACCTGATATCGAGTCTGTAAGGGTGCCCACTCGACTTCAGTTGCGGTGATCTATTCGTCGTCAGCGCTGGCAGTGATGGCACCGAGGCATCGCACATGCGTCTGCGCTGCATCGCCAATGAGCCAGTACTGATCGTCTTCGCACCAGTTGGCCTCCATCACATGGTTGTAGCTGAACGCCCACTGCCGTCGCTCGCGGCCATCGATCGACTCGATGCGGACCACGATGTCGTCGCTGGCGAAGGGTTCGCCAGCGATCGCGGCGGCCTCGGCGCGGTCGAGCAGCTCGTCGTTGAGGTTGAATTGCCAGGCATGCAGACCGTCGACCTCGAGCATATCGGCGGTTTGCAGTTCATCGAGCAGATAGCGGGTTTCGGTAGGCATCGCAGGCTTCGTGTAGTGATTGGGTTGGAGCGAAGTTGACCGGGCAGCAGCTGCTGCCCGGCCAGCTTGCTCAGTTGTCGTAACCGAGGTTGGGCATCAGCCAGCGCTCGGTCACGGCAAGATCCTGCCCCTTGCGTTTGCTGTAGCTCTCGGCCTGGTCCTTGTCGATTTTGCCGACCGCGAAGTACTGCGCCTTCGGATGGGCGAAGTACCAGCCGCTGACGGCAGCGGTGGGCAACATGGCGAAGTGTTCGGTCAGGGTGACCTGGCTGGCACCGTCGGCATCGAGCAGTTCGAACAGCGTGGCTTTCTCGGTGTGATCCGGGCAGGCCGGATAGCCTGGAGCAGGGCGGATGCCCTTGTACTGCTCCTTGATCAGCTCCTCGTTGCTCAGTTGTTCTTCCGGGTCATAGCCCCACCATTGCTTGCGCACCTGCTGGTGCAGCCACTCGGCGCAGGCCTCGGCCAGGCGGTCGGCGAGAGCCTTGACCATGATCGAGTTGTAGTCGTCACCAGCGTCCTGATAAGCCTTGGCCACTTCTTCGGCGCCGATACCGGCCGTGGTGATGAAGCCGCCTACATAGTCGGTGACGCCAGTGCTTTTCGGTGCGACGAAGTCGGCCAGGGAGAAGTTCGGCTTGCCGTCGGTCTTCACCGTCTGCTGGCGCAGGTGATGAAGCTTGGCCAGCGGCCTGCCGTCATCGCCGTAAACTTCCAGATCGTCTTCGTCCACCTGGTTGGCGGGCCAGAAGCCGAAGACCGCCCGGGCCTTGATCAGCTTTTCGTCGACCAGCTTGGTGAGCATCGCCTGGGCATCTTTGAACAGCGCGGTAGCGGCTTCGCCAACGACCTCATCCTCGAGAATGCGCGGGTACTTGCCGGCCAGATCCCAGGCGATGAAAAACGGTGTCCAGTCGATGTAGTCGACCAGCGTGCGCAGGTCGATGTCTTCCAGCACCTTGCGGCCGGTAAAGGTCGGTTTGACCGGCGAATACTCGGACCAGTCGAATTTGGGTTTGACGGCGATGGCTTCTTCGTAGGTGAGACGCTCGGTGCGGGCGCTGCGGTTAGCCGTGCGCTCGCGGATCATCGCGTACTCTTCGCGGGTCTTCTGAGCAAAAACCGGCTTGAGTTCCTTGGACAGCAGGGTCGTGGCCACGCCGACTGCGCGCGAGGCGTCGGTCACATAGACCACCGCATCGTTCTTGTAATGCGGGTCGATCTTCACCGCCGTGTGCGCCTTGGAGGTGGTCGCGCCGCCGATCATCAGCGGCAGGTGGAAGTCCTGGCGTTGCATCTCGCGGGCGACATGCACCATCTCGTCGAGTGACGGCGTGATCAGGCCGGAGAGGCCGATGATGTCGCATTTCTCGGCGATCGCGGTCTGCAGGATCTTTTCAGCCGGCACCATGACGCCCATGTCCACCACGTCGTAGCCGTTACAACCGAGCACCACGCCGACGATGTTCTTGCCGATGTCATGCACGTCGCCCTTGACCGTAGCCATGAGGATCTTGCCCTTGGCTTCCGGCTTGTCGCCTTTCTCGGCTTCGATGAAAGGGATCAGGTGCGCCACGGCCTGCTTCATCACACGTGCCGACTTGACCACTTGCGGCAAGAACATCTTGCCCGAGCCGAACAGGTCGCCGACCACGTTCATGCCGGCCATCAGCGGGCCTTCGATGACCTCGATGGGGCGCGTGCATTGCAGGCGGAACTCTTCGGTGTCCTGAACGATGTGTGTGGTGATGCCTTTGACCAGCGCGTGTTCCAGCCGCTTCTCGACGGTATAACCGCGCCATTCCTCGGTTTCCGCTTCCTTGACGCTGCCGTCGCCCTTGTACTCGTCGGCGATGGCCAGCAGCGCCTCGGTGCCGTTGGGCGTGCGGTTGAGTACCACGTCCTCGACCGCGTCGCGCAGCTTCTTCGGGATCTCGTCGTAGATCTCCAGCTGGCCGGCGTTGACGATGCCCATGGTCAGGCCGTTCTGGATGGCGTAGTAGAGGAAGACCGAGTGGATCGCCTCGCGTACCGGGTTGTTGCCGCGGAACGAGAACGACACGTTGGACACGCCGCCCGAGGTCAGGGCGTAGGGCAGGTTGTCGCGGATGTAGGCGCCGGCTTCGATGAAGTCCACGGCATAGTTGTTGTGCTCTTCAATGCCGGTCGCGATCGCGAAAATGTTCGGGTCGAAGATGATGTCTTCCGGCGGGAAGCCCACCTCATCGACCAGGATGTCATAGGAGCGCTGGCAGATTTCGCGCTTGCGCTCGGCAGTATCCGCCTGGCCGGCCTCGTCGAAGGCCATGACCACCACGGCGGCGCCGTAGCGCTTGCACAGACGCGCATGATGCTTGAAGGCCTCGACGCCTTCCTTCATGGAAATCGAGTTGACGATGCCCTTGCCCTGGATGCACTTGAGGCCCGCTTCGATCACCTCCCACTTGGAGGAGTCGATCATGATCGGCACGCGAGAGATGTCCGGTTCGCCGGCGATCAGATTGAGGAAGGTCACCATGGCCTTCTTCGAATCCAACATGCCCTCGTCCATGTTGATGTCGATCACCTGCGCGCCGGCTTCCACCTGTTGCAGAGCGACTTCCAGGGCCTCGGTGTAATTCTCTTCGCGGATCAGACGGGCGAATTTCGCCGAGCCGGTGATGTTGGTCCGCTCACCGACGTTGACGAACAGCGAGCTGCGATCAATGGTGAATGGTTCGAGGCCCGACAGACGGCACGCCTTGGGAATGTCCGGAATGACGCGTGGGGCGTACTTCGCAACGGCATTGGCGATCGCTTCGATATGCGCAGGCGTCGTACCGCAGCAGCCGCCGACGATGTTGAGGAAGCCACTGGCGGCGAACTCCTCAACCACCCGGGCCATCTCGGCCGGGCTCTCGTCGTATTCACCGAAGGCGTTGGGCAGGCCGGCGTTGGGGTGCGCCGAGACATGGGTTTCGGCCTTGTTCGACAGTTCTTCCAGATAGGGCCGCAGCTCTTTCGCGCCCAGGGCGCAGTTGAGGCCGACGGAGATGGGCTTGGCGTGGCGTACGGAGTTCCAGAAGGCTTCGGTGGTCTGGCCGGACAAGGTACGGCCGGAGGCATCGGTGATGGTGCCAGAGATCATGATCGGCAATTCGAAGCCGATCTCCTCGAACACCTGCTGCACGGCGAAGATCGCCGCTTTGGCATTGAGCGTGTCGAAGATGGTCTCGATCAGGATCAGATCCGAGCCGCCTTCGATCAGGCCGCGGGTGGCTTCGGTGTAGTTTTCCACCAGCTCGTCGAAGGTGACGTTGCGGTAGCCGGGGTTGTTCACGTTCGGTGACAGCGAGCAGGTCCGGCTGGTTGGGCCGAGCACGCCGGCAACGAAGCGCGGGCGATCGGGTGTCTCGGCGGTCTTGGCATCCGCCGCCTGGCGGGCGAGGCGGGCGCCTTCGACGTTCAGCTCGTAGACCAGCTCTTCCATGCCGTAGTCGGCCTGGGACACGCGGGTGGCATTGAAGGTATTGGTCTCGACGATGTCGGCGCCCGCGTCGAAATAGGCCTTTTCGATAGCGCTGATGGCGTCCGGTCGGGTAAGGATCAACAGATCGTTGTTGCCCTTGAGATCCTGCGGCCAGTCGGCGAAGCGCTCGCCGCGGTAGTCGGACTCTTCCAGCTTGTAGCTCTGGATCATCGTACCCATGCCGCCGTCGAGTATCAGGATGCGCTCCTTGAGCGCCTGCTGGAGTGCCTGGAGACGGGCGTTGCGGTCGAGCATGGGGACTACCTGAAGCTGGTTGCGAGGACCGGCAATGATATCAAAGCTGCACGCATTTTGATCACTGGCAGCTTTTCATGAACAGCGCTCATGTTGTGCAAGCCGAACGCAGGCCCGGACCGTACCATCGGGTTCGCTCTAGATCGGCAGCTTGGCTACTATGTCCGGCTCATTTTTCAGGAGCGGGACCATGGCCTGTCGTGCACTGCTTGCAGCGCTTGCGTTCGCGCTGGTTGGCCCCGGCTGGGCGCAATCGCTCAGCTACCAGAACGATATCCAGCCGATCTTCACCGCCAAGTGCGTCGCCTGCCATGCCTGCTACGATTCGCCGTGCCAGCTCAATCTGGGCAGCGGCGAGGGCGCGTCGCGTGGCGCAAGCAAGCTGCCGGTCTACGATGGCACCCGGACCAAGGCGCAGCCGCCAAGCCGGCTTTATCTCGATGCGCATGCCGAGGCGGACTGGCGTCGTCGCGGATTCTATTCGGTGCTCGAGCCGCAGGCGGGCCAGGCGGCGCTGATGGCACGCATGCTGGAGCTTGGCCGCAGCCAGCCGTTGCCGGCCAATGCCAAGCTGCCGGCGGACCTGGACATCGGTATCGGCCGCGACAACAGCTGCCCGCTGCCTGGTGAGTTTTCCGCTTATGCCGGCAATCATGGCCACGCCGGCATGCCTTTCGCGGTCAGCGGCTTGACGGATGGCGAATATGACAAGCTGCAGCGGTGGTTGGCGCAAGGTGCACCGGTCGATGAGCGCGCCTACGTGCCATCGTCCAGCGAGGCCGCGCAGGTAGCCAGCTGGGAGCGAATGCTCAATGCGGAGGGCAAGCGGCAGGCATTGGTCAGCCGTTGGCTTTACGAGCATCTGTTCATCGCGCATCTGTATTTCGACGCTGGCAAGACGGGCCATTTCTTCCAGCTGGTAAGGTCGCGTACACCCAGTGGTCTGCCGGTCGATGTCATCGCCACCCGTTCACCGAATCAGGATCCGGGGACGGCTTTCTACTATCGCCTGATGCCCATCAAGGGCGTCATCGTGCACAAGACGCACATCACCTATCCGCTGAATCCAGCGAAGCTGGCGCGGGTTCATCAGTTGTTGCTCGCCGGCGACTGGTCGCTCGACAAGCTGCCCGGATATGGCGTCCAGCATCGTGCCAATCCGTTCGAGACGTTCCAGGCGATACCGGCCGAGGCGCGCTACCGCTTTATGCTGGACAATGCCGAATACTTCGTACGCACCTTCATCCGTGGGCCAGTGTGCCGTGGGCAGATCGCCACCGACGTCATCCGCGACAACTTCTGGGTGCTCTTCCAGGATCCTCGGCACGATCGCTACCTGACCGACGCCCGTTATCGCCAGCGTGCGACACCTCTGCTGGCGATGCCAGGGCAAGCCGATGATATCGGTGAGTTGCTGGGGTTCTGGCACCGCTACCAAAGCAAGCGCAACCAGTATGAAAAACTGCGGGGCGACGCCTATGCGCGAAGCCCTGCGCAGTGGGAGGACATCTGGAGTGGCAACGACAACGCACTGCTGACGGTCTTTCGCCAGCACGACAGTGCTTCGGTTCGCAAAGGGCTCATTGGTGAGGTGCCGCAAACCCTCTGGTGGATGGACTATCCGCTGCTCGAGCGAACCTATTACCAGCTGGTGGTGAATTTCGACGTGTTCGGCAACGTCTCGCATCAGGGGCAGACCCGCCTGTACTTCGACTTGATCCGCAACGGCGCGGAGCTCAACTTCCTTCGCCTGCTACCGGCCGGATCGCGGCAAACGATACTCGACGACTGGTACGAGAACAGCGGCAAGCTCAAGCTCTGGTTGGCTTATACGAATATCGACAACGAGACGCCGTCAGCGCTGGCGCTGGAGACGCCCAAGCCCAAGGAGCGCTTCGTGGCACAGCTCCTGGAGCGTCACGCGGCCATCGATGCAGCGGCCGATCCGATGAATCGATGCACCTCGGGCCATTGCTACCGCAGCAAGGCGCCCGCTCCGTTACAGGCCGCCGAGCAAGCCTTGAGCCGGCTCTCCAACCGCATTGCCGCCGGCCTGCCGGTCATCGATCAGTTGCCCGAGGCGACGCTGCTACGCATCGAGTTCGGTCAAGGGCAGCGGGAGCTGTACAGCCTTCTGCGAAACCGCGCGCACAGCAACGTGGCGTTCATGTTCGGCGAGGAGCATCGCTACCAGCCCCGGCTCGACACCCTGACCGTCTATCCCGGCATCCTGAGCAGCTACCCGAACTTCCTCTTCAACCTACAGGCCTCACAGGTTCCGGAGTTCGTCGCGGCGCTGGAGCAAGCAAAGGATCAGCAGGCGTTTGAGCATATAGTCGATCGCTGGGGGATCCGGCGTAGCCATCCTGCGTTCTGGCAGTACTTCAACGATCTGGCTCGCTATCTCCACGAAACCGATCCTGTCGAGGCGGGCGTGCTGGACATGAACCGATACCAGAACCTTTGAATCGATCAATTCCTACTAAAACGCTAGGACTTTATCCGGAGCATTCCTTGGCGTACACTTCGAGCATATCTGAGAGGAGTTCCCATGAGCGCCATTACCATTACTGAAGCTGCACATGATTACCTTGCCGATCTGCTCGAAAAGCAGAATACGACGGGCATCGGCATTCGGGTCTTCATCACTCAGCCTGGTACACCCTACGCAGAAACCTGTATCGCCTATTGCAAGCCTGGTGAGGAAAAGCCCGACGATGTGCCTGTTGCGCTGAAGCGCTTCACCGCCTGGATCGACGGCGTTAGCGAACCCTTCCTCGAAGATGCGCTGGTGGACTATGCGACCGATCGCATGGGCGGCCAACTGACCATCAAGGCACCCAACGCCAAGGTGCCCATGGTCAACGAAGACAGCCCGCTGAACGAGCGCATCAACTATTACCTGCAGACCGAGATCAATCCGGGTCTGGCCAGTCATGGCGGCCAGGTCACCCTGATCGACGTAGTCGACGAAGGCGTTGCGGTTCTGCAGTTCGGCGGCGGCTGCCAGGGCTGCGGTCAGGCCGACGTTACGCTCAAGGAAGGCATCGAGAAGACCTTGCTGGAGCGAATCCCCGAGCTCAAGGGCGTGCGGGACGTCACCGACCACACCAACCGGGACAACGCCTACTACTAGGTCATCGCTATCGGCGTGTGCTGTTTACGCCATCTTCAGGGGCAAAGTGCCACTATTGTTCCAGCGCCCCATTACGGCGCCCGTTCGCTGAGATAAGCTGCCCGGGTTTCCGAGGCCTGACTAAGTGAGCGAGCGCCGCATGTCTGCCGTATCTCTGTTGATCTGTGATGATTCGAGCCTGGCGCGCAAGCAGTTGCTGCGCGCCCTGCCGGCTGCCTGGCCGCTGGACATCAGCCAGGCGTCGAGCGGCGCGGAGGCGCTCGACCGCATTCGCGAAGGCGGCATCGACGTGCTGTTGCTCGACCTGACCATGCCCGACCTGGACGGTTATCAGGTGCTGGCCGCCCTGCGCGACGAGCATCTTGATTGCAAGGTCATCGTGATATCGGCCGACATTCAGGAGGAGGCCGTTCGGCGCGTATTGGATCTGGGTGCGCTGGCATTCATTCGCAAGCCCGCCGATCCGGCGCACCTGCAGCAGACCCTGGCCGGCGCCGGGCTGGTAGGCGATGGGTTGCCGGTTCTAGGCGAACGGAAGGCTGGTCCGATCGTCTTTCGCGATGCGTTTCGCGAGGTAGTCAACGTTGCGATGGGGCGCGCCGCAGCGCTGCTCGCAAGGGTGCTCGGGGTATTCGTGCAACTGCCCATACCCAACGTGAATATCCTGGAGGTCGGCGAGCTGCACATGGCGCTCGCAGATGCGGCCCAGGGAGACAAGCTGACCGCGGTTTGCCAGGGTTACATCGGCGGAGGCATCGCCGGTGAGGCATTGCTCATCTTTCATGACTCGGAAGTGGCCGACATGGCGCGTCTGATGCGCGCCGACGACTACCTGGAGCTGGAGATGCTGCTCGATCTGTCGAGCCTGCTGATCAGTGCCTGTCTCAGCGGCATCGCCGATCAGATCGATGTGGTGTTTTCACAAGGGCACCCGCAGGTTCTTGGCCAGCACGCCTCGATCGACGAGCTGATCCGCCTCAACAGCCAGCGCTGGAAAAATACCCTGGCGGTTGAAATCAGCTACAGCCTGGAAGGGCATGATGTTCACTTCGACCTTCTGCTGTTGTTCACCGAAGACTCGGTTGAACTGCTGACTCGCAAACTCGCCCACCTGATGAGCTGAGCCATGTCCGAATCTGTCAATCTGAGCGAGCTTCATTGGTTGCTGACCATCGTCCAGAGCATCGACGTCGGGGTCGTGGTGCTGGATCGTCAGTACCGCATCGAGGTCTGGAACACCTTCATGGAGAACCGCTCAGGCCAGCCGCCCGGCGACGTGCGAGGCCAATCGTTCTTCCAGCTGTTCCCCGAGGTGGACGAGTCGTGGTTCAGGCGCAAGGTGGAGAACGTTGCGACGCTCGGCACCCCTTCGTTCACTATCTGGGAGCAGAGGCCCTATCTGCTGCGATTCAAGAACTACCAGCCGATCACCGGGCTGGAAGACTTCATGTACCAGAACACCACCCTGATGCCGCTGAAGGGGCTCAGCGGGCGCATCGAGCAGATTTGCTTGATCATTTATGACGTAACCGATGTGGCCACCAACCGTCGCCAGCTACAGGCGGCGAATCGGGAACTGCAACGGCTGTCCAGCACCGACCGTTTGACCGGCCTGTTCAATCGTGGCCACTGGGAAGAGATGCTGCGCCAGGAGTATGCCAGGCATCGGCGATACGACCGCAATGCCGCACTGGTCATGTTCGATATAGATCACTTCAAGAAGATCAACGACAGCTACGGCCATCAGGCGGGCGACGCCGTAATACAGCAGACTGCCGAACTCGTTCGCCAATGCATGCGCGATGCCGACATCGCGGGTCGCTACGGTGGCGAGGAATTCGTAGTCCTTCTGCCCGATACGGATAGCGACGGCGCGCTGACATTTGCCGAACGGTTTCGCCAGGCCGTCGAGGCGCACGAGGTCGTTTACGAAAATCACCGCATTCACTTCACCGTCAGCCTGGGTATCGCCGACCTTAGCCAGCCCACCAGCGGCTATGCACAGCTGATCGAACGCGCCGACAGCGCGCTGTACAGCTCGAAGGCGGGTGGTCGCAACCAGGTCTCGCTCTATCGATAGCGTTGGCTCAGCTTGGCTGGCGCTCGGTGAGGAATTTCAACAGCGTAACTTCTTCACTGCTGAGCCATTTGCGCTTTCTCGCCCTGGGCAAGCGTGCCAGCTCGCCACCGGCAAAGGCCTCCAGCACGTCCGGATGGATGTAGCACTGGCGACATACGGCCGGCGTATTGCCTAGCTGTCGGGAGACCTCCTTGACCGTCTCGACAAGATGGCGGCGAGCGACCGCTTCAGGTTGCCATTCGCGTTTGCGCAGCGAATCCAACGCCAACGCGCTGCCTGCCCAGGTGCGATAGTCCTTGGCGGTGAAATCCCCGCCAGTCATCTGCTGGATGAACTGATTGACGTCGCTGGAGCTTACCGGGTGGCGTTCTCCTGCTTCGTCCAGGTACTGGAACAGGTGCTGTCCAGGCAACTCCATGCAACGACGCAGAATGCGCGCCAGGCGTTGATTTCTCAGCGTGACCTGATGCTCCACGCCGCTTTTGCCACGGAACTGGAAGCGAATGGCAGCTCCGCGCACCGCCACATGGCGAGTTCGTAACGTGGTCAGTCCGTAGGAGCGGTTCTCGCGGGCGTAACGCGAATTACCGACGCGGATCAGAGTGGTTTCGAGCAGTTGCACCACCAGGGCCATGACCTTTTCCCGAGGCATTCCGCGCAGGGCGAGATGCTGTTCCAGCCGTTCGCGCAGGCGCGGCAAGGCGGCGCCGAAGGCCAGGATGCGCTCGTACTTGTCGCTGTCGCGGATCTCCCGCCAGCGTGGGTGGTAACGATATTGCTTTCGGCCACGTGCGTCCCGTCCGGTGGCTTGCATATGGCCCCGAGGGTCAGGGCATATCCATACTTCGGTGTAGGCTGGCGGTATGGCCAGCTTGTTGATGCGCGAAATCTCAGCGGCGTCCCGGATGCGCTTTCCGGACGGCAAAAAGTAGACGAACTTGCCGTTTTCTACGCGGCGCGTAATACCCGGGCTGCGATCATCGACGTAATGCAGGTCGGTTGGAAGCTGCGGGCAGAGGGCCGTACCCGTGTCGGGTTGCTCGTCCGCTGGGACCGGACGAGTCCCTTCGGCCAACGGCAGCGGAGCTGCACCGTCTTGATCGACTAGCATGGCAAACTCCTCGTGCGCCGAGGTCAAGGTTCGGGCTTCTTCACTCAGGATCCCGGCGGAGCGATCAGTGCGCGACCGCGCTGCCGGGCATTGTCTCGTCACGCACAGCAGTGTGCTGGTGCGGTTAACAGGTCGCCGTCAGTCTTCGCTCTCCTGGCTGTTGCGCATCAGCAACCGTATCGCGGCGACCAGCTCGTCGATCGCTTCGCGGTAAATGGCCGGATCCGCCTTCGTCTCGGCGCTGTCCGCCAGCTTGCGTGCAGTTTCCAGATGATCATTTATCGAGGAATAGTCGCCTATCATGTGAACGCTCCTAGGTCGCGGTAGGTATGGGTGACCACGCAGACTTGCAGCGCGGGCCCGTCCCTATAAGTGACCGGCGCAAGCGAAGGGGGTTCGCGACCTGAGTTCACTGCCCACGTGGGTTGGTCAGCGCGAGCGTCCATTGCGCATTCTCGCAACGAGGGCAAACGGCTGTTTGCTGCGTCTCGATGACCTCGGGAAATCCGCAGCGCGTGCAGGCGTAGAGCCCGCTGGACGGTATCTGGCAGTAGTTCGGCCTGTAGGCTTCAGGTAGCACCGGCAGCCCCGGCCGCACCGACGCGGCATCGTGGAAGAACAGGCTGACGTTGCCGTCGGTCTCGAGAATGCCCAGTCGGACTTGGCCAAGATGTTCGACGCCTTGTTGCCGCAGCTCCATGAAGAACTCCTCGGACGAGATGTTCAGCCGCTGCAGGCTGTGCAGCTCATACAGGCCGTCCTTGATGATCGTTACCGGCACGCCTTCCATCCAGCGGGAAAACCGCTCGCTTTTCGTCATCAGCCACACCGTGAATCTGTAGAGCAACAGTAACGTGGCGAAAACGGTGGCGATCGGGATCAGGGGCACATCTTCGTAGAACGACACGTCCCCGGCAGCCGAGCCGAGCGTGAGGATCACGACCAGCTCGAACAGGGACAACTGCCGAATCCCCCGGCGCCCGCTGATCTTCAGAAACATGAACACCGCGACATAGGCGAAGAGGGCACGTAGCCCCACTTCGACGATGAACAGGGGAGGGAACTTGTCGAGCAGCATTCGCTGCCAATCCAGAGGCGTCATTCGTTCTCCAGCAGTTGCGTCCGGTCAGGTGTCGATGCCAGGTTGTAGGGGCAGTGACCAAGCGCTCAGCGCCACTCCGTCCTTGCTGAGCTGCAGCCGTGCGCCTTCGAGCAGGCCGGCGAGGTGGGGGGATCGCTGTATTGCGTGCGGGCGATATGGGGGATCGACAGGCGCTCCTCACCAGCGTCATCGAACACCCGAAGCGAGAAGCTGGCGTCATTGCTGTCCGCGCTGGTGGTCGCGTGGCAGGGCAGAAAGGCCATTTCACTGATGCGCATGGCTTCATCGATTTCAATACGTTGCGCACACATGCTCTTCGCTCCGGCTGGGTCGCTCATTCAGCGGGTGCTACGTCGAATGTCAGGTTGATGCCGTCACCGCTGCCGTCGCCGACGACCGAGCCTTCCACTGGCCTGGGCGTTACCTGGCGGCTGCCGTAAAACTCGCACAGGCGCTGTTGCGCTACGTCGCGGATATGCACGATCAGCCCGGTGGTTTGGGCGTCGCGGGGAACGATGAATTTCAGTGTGACGCAATGGCCTTCCGGACCCTCCGGCAGGTCGGCCAAGCCGCTGCTGTGCCATTGATCATTGACATAGGCCTGTGCACCTTTCATGGCTTGCTCCTCTTGTTTCACTTATTGCTCAGACCGTGAAACAAGCGAATGGATCAGTCAGCCGGTGCGACCGGGAGGTGCAAAGATGTGGGGCAGCAAAAAGCCCGGCGCTTGCGCAGCCGGGCTTTTTGTTGGAGACGACTGTTATTCGGGCATATGCCAAGGGGCGAGGTGAGCACCCTGGCGGCTCAGGTCGGCGCGTGCCTGTTCCAGCGTTTCACCGAGTTTGACCGGGTCGGTGTAAACGCTGCTGGATAGTTTGCAATGGCCGACAGGGCGGGATTCGCTGCTGTCAACGACTGTAATGCTGAGATCGCCGTTGCCTTCCAGCAGCGTCCAAGCGACGCACTGGAACGGCTTGAACGCACGGTCAGTGATAAGAAGGGCGTCGTTGAAACGAAGCGGGCTGTTCATCGGGCATGTCTCTCTGTGTGGTAAACCAAAAATCGGATTTGAGCCTGCCGCCAGGCTGCCGGCGTTGGCCTTACATATCCATTGATGTACACAGAGGACTGATAAGTCACACCGTTGTTTCGCGATTGGTCGACTTTTTTGCAATTAGCCGAAAGTATGACGGCGCTTGGATGGCTCGAGAGGCCTTAGGAAACGGCCACAAGCCGCGTAATAGGGCGTTTCTGTGGCGGGACAGACTTCGCCGGGCAACGCCGGGCTGCCTTCCCGGCTAGCTAAGGATGTGGCGAAAAGCCGCAACTGTATATCCCAGCGGGGCGGCCAGGCTCCGTTCCGAGCCTGGCCTCTATGTATACAAACGACCGCCGGTTTCAGACCTTGAATTGTTTGAGCAGCCGGTTCAACTGCTCGGCCAGGTCACCGAGTTGGCGCCCGGCGGCACTCGATTGCTCTGCCGCCATGGTGCTCTGGTGGGCCAGGCCTGCCGCTTGCGTGACGTTCTGATTGATGTCTTCGACGACGTGAGTCTGTTGCAGCGTGGCGCTGGCTATCGAGGCGTTGAGCCCGGACAGGTTACGCAGTGCCTGGGCGATCTGGCCCAGGCTTTCACCGGCCTGGCTTGCCTGTTCCACCGTAGCCTGGGAGGCCTGGCTGCTGCGAGTGATGACGCTTACGGCGTCGCCCGAGTTCTTCTGCAGACGGTCGATCATCGTATGGATTTCCGCGGTCGACGTCTGGGTCCGCTGCGCCAGCAGGCGCACCTCGTCGGCGACGACGGCGAAGCCGCGGCCTTGTTCGCCGGCTCGCGCTGCCTCGATCGCTGCGTTCAGCGCGAGGAGGTTGGTCTGATCGGCTATCGACCCGATGACTTCCAGCACCGAGCCGATTTGCGTGGTTTCGCCGGCGAGCGACTGGATGACTCCAACGGCCTCATTGATGGTGGCCGACAGCCGGTCGATCTGTTGCAGGCTGGCCTCAATATTACGTTGCCCTTGTCCCGCCTGCTTCTCGGCGTCCATGACCTCATTCGACGCCTGTTCGGCGTTTTTGGCTACCTCTTGAACGGCATAGGTCACTTCGTTCACTGCAGTTGCCACCTGCTCCATCTGTTGCGATTGCTGCTGGCTGTGCTGATGCGCCTCGCCAGCCAGACCGCCGAGCGCGTTGGACGACTGGGCCAGGGAGCTGGACGTGTCGAACAGCTGGGCGATGACCGTGCGCAACTTGTGGGTGAAGGTGTTGAAGTCGCGGCTCAGGGTCGTCAGTTCATCGTTACCGGATACGTCGAGGCTGTGCGTCAGATCGGCTTCGCCACTGGCAATATTGGCCATTGCCTGCATCGAGTGTTGCAGTGGTTGGGTAATGCTGCGGATCAAGATCGCGACCAGCAATGCCATCAGCGTGGCGATGGCCAGCCCGATGATCGAGAAGCGCACCACGTAGCGCTGGAACTCCGCTTCCACATCGTCGACGTAGATGCCGGAGCCGATGATCCAGCCCCACGGCTTGAACAGTTCGATATAGGAGATCTTAGGGACCGGATCCTCTGCACCGGGCTTCGCCCACTGGTAATCGACGAGGCCGGCCCCTTGTGCCCGAGCGACCTTGACCATCTCGTTGAACAGTTCCTTCCCGTTGGGGTCCTTCACGGCCGAGAGATTCTTGCCCTCGAGCTCGGGCTTCATCGGGTGCATGAGCATGACCGGGGTCATGTCGTTGATCCAGAAGTAGTCGTTCTGTCCGTAGCGCAGCAGACGGATCTGATCCATCGCGGCCTTTTGTGCCTCGGCGGTGGTCAGGGCGCCGCTTGCTTCGCGCTGCTGGTAATAATCGAGAATGCCGTTGGCCGTCTCGACGATGTTGCGCGTCATGACCTGCTTGCTCTTGTACAGGTCGGTCCGTACCTGCTGGATCATCAACAAGCCAAGGATGAACAGCATCGCGACAGCCACTAGCGGTATGAGCCAGAGGCGCTTGCTGATCGGGAGGTTTCTTAGCAGAGTCATTGGCTTGTAAGCTCCTGTTAAGGCGGATTCTTCTTTATTATTCGAATGTCGGTTGGAGCGCGGCGATACGGTCTGCCGGGAGGAGGCTGTGGCGGGATCGTTTGTCATGCCCATTGGTTAGCGTGTCGGCACGAGTCTGGAAAAGATGAGGCGCGAGCGCATCGGCTCAGTGAATTTACTTGGCACAATCGAGTCAGAACAGCGCTCAGATGGCTATCTGACATATACCTTCGTTGTACATCAGCTGCGGTGAAGCCACCGCCATTGGGGACAAGATGGATCTTTGGATTGCCTTTCAGGCGTTGCTTCTCGGCGTGGTAGAGGGCATCACCGAGTTTTTGCCGATTTCCAGCACCGGACACCAGATCATCGTGGCAGACCTGATCGGGTTCGGCGGGGACCGGGCACAGGCCTTCAACATCATCATTCAGCTCGGCGCGATACTCGCGGTGGTGTGGGAATACCGGAGCAAAATCATCGATGTCGTGGTGGGGCTGCCAACAAAGAAACCAGCGCAGAAGTTCACCGGCAATCTGCTCGTCGCATTCTTTCCGGCCGTGATCCTGGGGGTCGCTTTTGCCGATCTCATCCATGAGTACCTGTTCAATCCCATCACGGTGGCAACGGCGCTGGTGATTGGTGGCGTGGTTATGCTCTGGGCGGAGAAGCGCCAGCACCGGGTCCAAGCCGAGACGGTCGACGACATGCACTGGAGCCAGGCTCTGAAGGTCGGCTGCGCGCAATGCCTGGCATTGATTCCGGGCACCTCGCGCTCGGGGGCGACCATCATCGGCGGCTTGTTGTTCGGCCTATCGCGCAAGGCCGCGACGGAGTTTTCCTTCTTCCTGGCCATGCCGACCATGGTCGGAGCGGCTGTGTATTCGGGCTACAAGTATCGGGATCTTTTCCAGCCAGCTGATCTCCCGGTGTTCGCGATCGGTTTCGTTACCTCGTTCATCTTCGCCATGTTGGCCGTGCGAGCCTTGCTGAAATTTATAGGCAACCATAGCTATGCGGCATTTGCCTGGTACCGGATCATCTTCGGCATCATCATCCTGGCTACCTGGCAGTTCAGCCTGATCGACTGGAGCACGGCGGCGGGCTGACCTGCCGAGCGCAGCCAGCCGAGGAGGCCACGTGCACCCAGTCGAGCATCAACTGTTAGCGGTCAACGGCATCACCCTCAGTCTCTACTGCGCCGGTCCTGCATACGGGCCGGTTGTCTGGTTGCTGCATGGCTTCCCAGAGTGCTGGTATTCCTGGCGCCATCAGATCCAGGCGTTGGCGCAAGCCGGGTATCGGGTGATGATCCCGGAGATGCGTGGTTACGGCCGGAGTAGCGCTCCGGAGGATGTGGCCAGCTACGACCTGATAACCCTCTGCGGTGATATCCAGGGCGCGATGGACAGTCTGGGCCAGCGCTCGGTTGCCGTGGTGGGGCACGACTGGGGCGCTCCCGTTGCCTGGCACCTGGCGCTGCTCGAACCAGATCGCGTCAAAGCGGTGGTTGCCATGGCCGTTCCCTACGGCGGGCGGCCCAAGCGACCTGCCAGCGAGATCATTCGCAGCCAGTTCGCCGATCGCTTCAATTACATCCTCTATTTCCAGCAACCTGGCGTCGCCGAGGCGGAGCTGGATCAGGATATCGCGCGAACCTTGCGGATGATGATGCACAACAGCTCGGCCGCTGTACCCAAGGACTTCTTTCTTCAGGACAAGCCGGCCGGCAGCACGCTTTACGAGGGCATGCAGGATCCCGGCGCGCCGCCGTCCTGGTGCGGCCCGCAAGCGTTTGCAGTCTATGTCGAGACATTCGAAGGACGCGGCTTTCGCGGTGCGCTGAACTGGTACCGTAACTTCGAACGCAACTGGGCGCGCACCGAACCGCTGGCCGAGCGCAAGGTCGAGCAACCGGCACTTTTCCTGCTGGGTGACAAGGATCCAGTCGGCACGCTCGAAGCGCATACCCTGCAGAAGATGCCCGCATGGGTACCAGACCTCGAGCAACATCTGATCGCTGACTGCGGCCATTGGCTGCAGGGAGAGCATTCGGAGCAGGTCAGCGGACATCTGCTGCATTTTCTTGAGAGACGCTACAGGCCGTGCCATTGAGCCAGGCTTCGTCGCAGCGAAATTAGCCATTAGAATCGCCGGATTTCCCCGGACCAGTCACATGGAACTAAGCGGGCAGCTGAACAGCTGGGATGATTAGAAGGGCTTCGGCTTCATCCGGCCGGAGCGCGGCGGCGGTGACGTCTTCGCGCATATCTCGGCGATGCGCGGAGCGCGCCGACCGGTAGCGGGCGATCAGGTGATGTATCTCAGCGAGCCAGACGAGAAAGGGCGCTTGCGTGCTACACACATCCGTCTGGCTGAAGGTTTGTCGCTCGACGAGCCCGCGATACGACGCAAGCCCAAAGCTGGAACACAAACGGCTGCGGCCAAACCCGCGCCAGTTGCCAAGGTTCACGCGCGCAAGCGGTCCCGGCCGAACAGGCCGACGCGACGGCTGTCGGCGAAGGCCCTGGGGTTCTTCCTGCTCTGCCTGCTGCCGGCGGCGGGCTTGGCGCGCCTGGCCGAGCAGGGGAGCCACTGGCTGCTGCTCGCTTACCTGCTGGCCAGCGTGCTGGCCTTCGCTGCGTACCTGCATGACAAGCGCCGCGCGCTACGCAATGGCTGGCGCACGCCGGAGGCACGCCTGCATCTGCTCGAGCTGCTCGGCGGCTGGCCCGGCGCCTTGATCGCCCAGCAGCTATTGCGGCACAAGACGCGCAAGCTGTCGTTTCAGCTTGTGTTCTGGCTGATCGTCATGCTGCATCAGGTGGTCTGGCTGGATTATCTGTACTTCCAGCGCCTGCGGCAGTTGCTGCTGCAACTTTGAGCCAAACGAAAACCGCTAACGCCAGATACCAAAACGCCCCGATCGAGCGGGGCGTTTTTTTTGCCGACAGGGTCAGATCACGCCCAGGCTGCGCAGGTAGTCGTCATAGGTGCCGCTGAAGTCGGTGACACCCGAGTCGGACAGCTCGATGATGCGGGTCGCCAGCGAGCCGACGAACTCGCGGTCATGGCTGACGAAGATCAGCGTGCCCGGATAGTTCTCCAGCGCCAGATTCAGCGCTTCGATCGACTCCATGTCCAGGTGGTTGGTCGGTTCATCCATCACCAGCACGTTGGGCTTTTTCAGGATCAGCTTGCCGAACAGCATGCGGCCTTGCTCGCCACCGGAAATCACGCGGACCGACTTCAGGATCTCGTCGTTGGAAAACAGCATGCGGCCGAGCGTGCCGCGTACGATCTGCTCGCCTCCCTGGGTCCACTGGCTCATCCAGTCGAACAGGGTGACGTCGTCTTCGAAGTCGTCGGCATGGTCCTGAGCGTAGTAGCCGAGCTCGGCACTCTCGGTCCATTTCACCGAGCCGGCGTCGGGCTGCATCTCGCCGACCAGGGTGCGCAGCAGGGTGGTTTTACCGATGCCGTTGGGCCCGATGATGGCGACGCGCTCGCCGGCCTCTACGGTAAAGCTGAAGTTCTTGAACAGGGTCTTGCCGTCGAAGCCTTTGGCGACGTTCTCCACTGTTACCGCCTGACGGTGCAGCTTCTTGGTCTGCTCGAAGCGGATGAACGGGCTGACGCGGCTGGATGGCTTGACCTCGGCCAGCTGAATCTTGTCGATCTGCTTGGCGCGGGAGGTCGCCTGCTTGGCCTTCGAGGCGTTGGCCGAAAAGCGGCTGACGAAGGTCTGCAGCTCGGCGATCTGCGCCTTCTTCTTGGCGTTGTCGGCCAGCAGCTGCTCGCGGGACTGCGTCGCCGCGGTCATGTATTCGTCGTAGTTGCCGGGGAACAGGCGTAGCTCGCCATAATCCAGGTCTGCCATATGCGTGCAGACGCTGTTCAGGAAGTGCCGGTCGTGGGAGATGATGATCATGGTGCTGTTGCGCGCCGTGAGGATATTTTCCAGCCAGCGGATGGTGTTGATATCCAGGTGGTTGGTCGGCTCGTCGAGCAAGAGCACTTCCGGATCGGAAAACAGTGCCTGTGCCAATAGCACGCGCAGCTTCCAGCCCGGTGCCACTTCGCTCATCGGTCCGAAATGCTGGTCCAGCGGAATGCCCAAACCGAGCAGCAGCTCACCGGCACGGGATTCCGCGGTGTAGCCGTCCATCTCGGCGAATTCGGTTTCCAGCTCCGCCACGGCCATGCCGTCTTCTTCGCTCATTTCCGGCAATGAGTAGATGCGCTCACGCTCGGCCTTGACCTTCCACAGCTCTTCGTGGCCCATGATCACCGTGTCGATGACGTTGAAGTCTTCGTAGGCGAACTGATCCTGACGCAGCTTGCCCAGGCGCACGTTGGGCTCGAGCATGACCTGACCGGCCGACGGTTCCAGATCACCGCCGAGAATTTTCATGAAGGTCGACTTGCCACAGCCGTTGGCACCGATCAGGCCGTAGCGATTGCCGTTGCCGAATTTGACGGAAACGTTTTCGAACAGCGGCTTGGCGCCGAACTGCATGGTGATGTTAGCGGTGGAAATCAAAGCCAGTATTCTCGCGGGTTTCAGAGTGGGGATTGTGCGTTTGGTCCCGTCAGGGGCCCATACGTAGCGTTCTCACCTCGATCGCCTCCGCCGTCAGGATGGCGTGCATACCGGGACGGGAGAAGTCGTTACGACAGCCGAGCTGTTTGGCGATAAACGCGAGGTATGCCTCTATCAGGCATGTGGTTGCGTATGTGAGGCGCGCATTGTACGGAGGATGGTGGCGAATCCCTAGTGACTTAATCGATGGACGCTACCGATGGTCTTGATCGCCGGTTTGCCGAGTGAAGATGGCCGGCCTCGTTCAGTCTGGCGATACAGCGCTGATGCGATCTGCCAGCGCCGGCTATTGCACACTGCCGTCAGGGTGCCGTGGCCTTCCGTGCGCGAGAGCCAAATGGCCTCGTGCGTTTCTTGAGTCGTCGGCTGGGTGAGCCTGGTTGGGCTCTTGTATGGCTTCATCTGCGGTCCTCGCCCCCAGACTCTCCGTTGGTCAGGCCGACAAGGTTCGGCATGCGCTTGCGGATCAGCTCGGAAAACAGGCGTAGCTTGGCCGGATAGCTGCGTGCGTGCGGATAGATCAGGTAGACGGGGAGCGGTGCTGCCTGCCATTGCGGCATCAGCTGGATCAAGCGACCTTCGGCGATGTCCCGTGCAATCACCCAGGCCGAGCTGACGCAAGCCCCAAGTCCGGCCAATGCTGCGCTACGCAGGGCATATAGGCTATCGGTACTCATACGTGGCCGAATCGAGAAGCGATGATTGCGCCGATCGGCCAGGCAGGTCAGCACGACTTCGTCGGTGTAGTAGGTCCGTAGCGCCAGCCAGGGCAGGCGCTGCAGGTCCTCGGTCGATGCGGGCGCAGCTCCACTGCCTAGCAGCTCTGGCGCCGCGACGACAATCCTGGGTATCTCGCCGAGGCGGATGGCGACTACCGAAGGATCCTCGACGACACCGACCTGGATCGCACAGTCGATGCCCTCGGCGGTGAAATCGGGCCTGCGGTCATGCAGCACCCACTCGACACTCACATTCGGATATTGCCGCAGGTATTCGCCAAGTGGCGAAATCAGCTGGTGCTGGCCAAAGGCATGCGGCACCTGGACGCATAGCTTGCCGCGCGGGTCATCACGAGCGCCCAGTAGTTCGGCTTCCATTTCCGCCCAGCTGTGCAATACGTCCCTGGCGTAGGCGTAGCAGCGCTCGCCGTCACCGGTGAGCTGCATTCGATGCGTCGAGCGGTTGAGTAACTGCAGCCCTAGCGAGCGCTCCAGTGCCTTCAGCCGGCGACTGACCGTCGGTTGGCTCGTATTCAGCTGTACGGCGGCGGCCGAAAGGCTGCCGGCATCGATGATGCGCACGAAGGTTCGCAGTAATTCGATGCGATCGAGCCCGGGGGCTATGAGTTCGTTCATGCGTTAAGCGTATTACGAATCTACGTTTAAGCCCACTACAAGCCGCTGCTATGCAAGGACAGAATGACTCCACCGTAACCGACTGGAGCCATTGCTATGACCTGCGCACAAAAAACATCGGCATTCGAAAGGGGCGAGGTCGCACTTTCGAGCGGCCTCGTGCTGTTGTTGGCCACGGCTGCTGGGCTCAGCGTTGCGACCCTGTATTACGGCCAGCCGATTCTGGGTGTGCTGGCGCAAGATGTTCATGCCGATGAACGAACGGTTGGCATGATCCCCATGCTGACCCAGCTCGGCTACGCCTTGGGAATTCTGCTACTGGCCCCGCTTGGGGACCGCTACGATCGCCGGCGGATCATCTTGGCGAAGGCGCTCGTGCTCACGCTCGCTCTGTTGCTCAGCAGTATCGCTCCCGGCATTGGCACCTTGCTCGCCGCCAGCCTTGCGATCGGTGTCGCGGCCACGATGGCTCAGGACATCGTACCGGCTGCTGCGACACTGGCGCCGGAGACGCAACGTGGGACGGCTGTGGGGACAGTCATGACCGGCCTTCTGCTTGGCATTCTTTTGTCCCGGGTCTTGAGCGGGCTGATCGCCGAGCAGTTCGGTTGGCGCGTCGTCTATGGCACGGCCGCCATATCGGTTGCGCTGGTCGGCGCTAGCGTCTGGCGCGGACTGCCACGGTTTTCACCCACGACATCCTTGGGGTATCGCGAGTTGATCGGGTCGATGGTGAAGCTCTGGGCGCAGTATCCGGCGTTGCGTCGCGCTGCAGTTTCGCAGGGGCTTCTATCTGTCGCGTTCAGTGCCTTTTGGTCGACGCTTGCCGTAATGCTGCACACCCAATTCGGACTGGGCAGTGCGGCGGCCGGTGCGTTTGGGCTCGCAGGGGCCGCGGGAGCACTGGCGGCGCCTATGGCTGGTCGACTGGCTGATCGCAGCGGTCCGGAGCGGGTCACCTGCCTGGGCGCGTCATTGGCCGCCGCATCCTTTGCCGCGCTGGGCCTGGTTGGCCTGGTGCCGCTCGAAGTGCAGTTGGGGCTGATTGCGGTTGCCGCGATCGGGTTCGACTTCGGCATCCAGGCAACACTGGTTGCGCACCAGGCGATTGTCTATGGCATCGACCCACCGGCCCGCAGCCGCCTGAACGCGCTTCTGTTTACCGGTGTGTTTATCGGCATGGCGACTGGGGCAGGGTTAGGAAGCTTGGCGCTTGGCCAATGGGGCTGGAGTGGAGTAGTCGTGCTGGCAACCGTGGCGTCTATCGGTGCGCTGGGGGTTCGAATGATGCCTGCGAGGTCATGATCGCCGTCATGAGGGTTGACGCCTAGCTATCGAGGCGGAGCGTGATCGCTCCGCCTTATGTCTTTTTCTCCATACGAGTTTGTGGGCTTCCCTGCTAAGCCGCCGGCATTGGTGATTCCGGCTTTGAGCATAAATGCCGTCGCGGTGGCCCGTCCGTTATCCACAAAAGCTGTGGATAAACATGTGTACATAATCTGGATGATCGCTCCGAGCGCTTACCAGACGGGCCTCTGCAACAGATCGTCGAGTTTTTGCCCAGTTCGAAAATCCCTTATCAATCAATGTATTAGCCTTATGCGCTGATGGAGCTAAAAGGGGCCGAAGAAAGCTGACGTCTGGCGCGAAGCAATGTGCATAAGAATGTCTTGTCAACCATTTCTTAAGGCATATTTGCCGCTACCTTCCTTGTGATTTGTGGTATGTCACGCCTCCCTTGCGGTTGGGCGGAGTGCTTTGGGATTCACTGAAGTCTCGCGTCTCCGGCCTTCGCTACCTGATGAGCTCGCCTGCACCATCCATACCTCCAACCATGTAGAATCCCGCGCCCCGAAATTTGAGGAGACAACACGTTGGTCATTCATTACTCCGTGGCCCAAGGGAATATCGCGTGTGGGCGCGTAGGCTCGAGTCTGAACAGCTCCGAAGATGCTGCCCAGGTATCGTGCAAGCTCTGCCTCCGCTCCGTTGAGAGGAAGGTCGAGGAGCCGGTACGCAAGACACCGACCCTTGCGGAGCTGAGAGCGGCTGCAGCGGCTGCAAAGTTAGCGAAGAGTGGGGTGGTAGCCCCCGCGCAAACCGCCGAACCATCCAGTAGAGGGTCAGCTCGATTGGAATGGCGGCAGCGCCTGGAACAGTTGCCGGGGCGGAACCGGCTTCCGCGAGGATGTGCTCGGCAGGCATTCATCTAGCCCGCCCATGGGGCCGCGCCGCGGCGAACGCGCCCCATGGTGACGCGTTCGTCGTACCGGCCAATGCCAAGCGTCCCCCAGGAAGGCTTTGACGCAGTGGCGTAAGCAACTGACGTTCAGGCCGGAAAGCAAGCGGATGGCCTCCGCTGGCCCTGGTGGCCTCGGCAGTGAGTCTATTCACACCACCTGAAGCAGAAAAGAAAACGCCCCGAACCAGTCGGGGCGTTTTTTCACTTGCTTCACCCATCAGACGGGGTTAGCCGTCTGTGAGGCGGGTGTGCAGGCTCAGTACATCAGACCGCAACCACATCGATCTTCGCCTTGGCCGCAGACTCGCGGAACTCGGCGATCTGATCGAAGCTCAGGTAGCGGTAGACGTCCGCCGCCATGGTGTCGATCTGAGCGGCGTAGACCATGTACTCCTCGACGGTCGGCAGGCGGCCGAGAATCGAGGCAACCGCTGCCAGTTCGGCAGAGGCCAGGTACACGTTGGTCGCATCGCCCAGGCGGTTGGGGAAGTTACGGGTCGAAGTGGAGACCACTGTCGAGCCGGTTTCAACGCGTGCCTGGTTACCCATGCACAGCGAGCAACCCGGCATTTCCAGGCGTGCACCGGCGCGGCCGTAGATGCCGTAGTAGCCTTCCTCGGTCAGCTGATGCTGGTCCATCTTGGTCGGCGGCGACAGCCACAGGCGGGTCGGCAGCGAGCCTTCGACCTTGTCCAACAGCTTGCCGGCGGCGCGGAAGTGGCCAATGTTGGTCATGCACGAGCCGATGAAGACCTCGTCGATCTTCTCCCCCTGGACACTGGACAGCAGGCGAGCGTCGTCCGGATCGTTCGGCGCGCAGAGTACCGGCTCGGTGACTTCGGACAGGTCGATCTCGATGACTTCGGCGTACTCGGCGTCGGCATCGGCAGCCAGCAGCTTCGGATCGGCCAGCCAGGCTTCCATCGCTTGAGCGCGGCGCTCGAGGGTGCGCGCATCGCCGTAGCCTTCGCTGATCATCCAGCGCAGCAGGGTGATGTTCGACTGCAGGTATTCGGCGATGGCCGCTTCCGGCAGCTTGATGGTGCAACCGGCAGCGGAACGCTCGGCAGAAGCATCGGACAGCTCGAAAGCCTGCTCGACGGTCAGCTCGTTCAGGCCTTCGATCTCGAGAATGCGGCCGGAGAAGATGTTCTTCTTGCCCTTCTTCTCGACGGTGAGCAGGCCTTTCTGGATCGCGTAGTAGGGGATCGCATGCACCAGGTCGCGCAGGGTGATGCCAGGCTGCATCTTGCCCTTGAAGCGAACCAGGACCGACTCCGGCATATCCAGCGGCATGACGCCGGTGGCTGCGGCGAAGGCGACCAGACCCGAGCCGGCCGGGAAGGAGATGCCCATCGGGAAGCGGGTGTGCGAGTCACCGCCGGTACCGACCGTGTCCGGCAGCAGCATGCGGTTCAGCCAGCTGTGGATGATGCCGTCACCCGGACGCAGCGAAACACCGCCGCGGGTCATGATGAAGTCTGGCAGCGTGTGGTGCGTGGTGACGTCGATCGGCTTCGGATAGGCCGCGGTGTGGCAGAACGACTGCATGACCAGATCGGCGGAGAAGCCCAGGCAAGCCAGGTCCTTCAGCTCGTCGCGGGTCATCGGGCCAGTGGTGTCCTGAGAACCGACGGTGGTCATCTTCGGCTCGCAATAGGTGCCCGGACGGACGCCTTTGCCTTCCGGCAGCCCGCAGGCGCGACCGACCATCTTCTGCGCAAGGGTGTAGCCCTTGTTGCTCTCGGCCGGCGCTTCCGGCTTCTTGAACAGATCGGACGGGCCCATGCCCAGCTCGGCACGCGCCTTTTCGGTCAGGCCGCGGCCGATGATCAGCGGAATACGGCCGCCAGCGCGAACTTCGTCGAGCAGGACGTCGGTTTTCAGCTGGAAGGTGGTAACCAGCTCGTCGCTGCCGTGGCGGCGGACTTCACCCTTGTAGGGGTAGACGTCGATGACGTCGCCCATGGCCAGATCCGAGCAGTCGAATTCGATCGGCAGAGCGCCAGCGTCTTCCATGGTGTTGTAGAAGATCGGCGCGATTTTGGTGCCGAAGCAGAAACCGCCGGCGCGCTTGTTCGGTACGTTCGGGATGTCGTCGCCAAAGAACCACAGCACCGAGTTGGTGGCGGACTTGCGCGAAGAACCGGTACCGACCACGTCACCGACGTAGGCGACCGGGAAGCCCTTGGTCTTCAGCTCTTCCATCTGCTTGAGCGGACCAACCGAACCGGGAACGTCGGGGTTGATGCCGTCACGGGCCATTTTCAGCATGGCCAGGGCATGCAGCGGGATGTCCGGGCGCGACCAGGCGTCAGGTGCCGGGGACAGGTCGTCGGTGTTGGTTTCACCGGTGACCTTGAAGACGGTCAGGGTGATTTTTTCGGCGACCGGGGCGCGATTCTTGAACCACTCGCCTTCGGCCCAGGATTGCAGGACGGCCTTGGCGTTGGCATTGCCAGCCTTGGCTTTTTCCGCGACGTCGTGGAAGGCGTCGAACATCAGCAGGGTGTGCTTCAGTTGCTGCGCCGTGGTATCGGACAGTTCCGGGTCGTCCAGCAGCTCGACCAGCGTGACGATGTTGTAACCGCCCTGCATGGTGCCCAGCAGCTCAACGGCGTGCTGCTTGCTGATCAGCGGGGAGGAGGTTTCACCCTTGGCGACGGCAGCGAGGAAGCCAGCCTTGACATAGGCAGCTTCGTCCACGCCCGCCGGAACGCGGTTAGTGATCAGATCGAGGAGAAATTGTTCTTCGCCAACTGGCGGATTCTTCAGAAGTTCGACCAGGCCCGCGGTCTGCTCGGCGTTCAGCGGCTGGGGCACGACGCCCTGGGCGGCACGCTCTTCTACGTGTTTGCGATAGGCTTCAAGCACAGTTTTATACCCTCATCATTGGTCCCTTGGGTGTCTCGGGACGCGCATCCGGAAGCTGTTTTCAAAGTTTTACGCCGGGTTGAGGTGCCGGGTGCGCAGGTTAGAGGGATCTGCGCACCCGGTAGGTAGCCGGTTAACTGTGCTCGTGACGCTTTGAAAACAGCTTCTTGCGGATTGTGGCGCCTAAAACGGCGGGCCGATTCTACTGGAACGGACCCGTAAAGTTAAGTGAAGCGCCACGGCAGTCCGAAAGCGACCTCTACAAACCCCTGCGCGCTCGGGCGGCAGGATCCCGCTGAGTATGGGCGTTTGCGGCCCTTCGGGCGGTTCGATCCGGATTGATCCGTGACCCGGCTTGGACAAAAGTCTAAGATGCTGCGCTGTTCTTCGATTCATCTCCCGTCATGTCAAATCAGCGAATCAAAACTCCCTGCGTAGGCCTTTGTTCGACCGTCTACGGCGATGTGGTTTGCCGCGGCTGCAAACGGTTTCATCACGAAGTGGTGAACTGGAACGGTTACAGCGAGGAGGGCAAGCGCTCGGTCTGGCATCGCCTGGAAGTGCTGCTCGCGCAGGTGATGGCGGCGAAGCTGGAAGTATTCGATGCGCCATTGCTTCGCCGACAGCTGGAAAGCCGGCAGATCCGCTTCGTTGCCGAGCAATCGCCGTATTGCTGGGCCTATCAGCTGATCGCGCGAGGCGCGCGAGTGATCCAGCAACTCGAGGCGTACGGTGTCGCCCTGTTGCCGGAATTTCGCGAATGGTCTTTACCCGAGCTCCGTGATGCGATCGATCGGGAATTCTTCATCCTGTCCGAGGCGCATTATCACCGCTATATCGCGCCGCAGTTCCTCGACGACACGGCGGGGTAGGATCCGCCTCTCCCGGTGAGGCGGATCGTCCGTTCCTGATCCTGACTAGCGGCGCGCGACGAGATCCTCCAGGTGGTCGATGACGTCGTCAGGCTTGAGCACCAGGACATCGCTTTCCAGCGCGTCCAGAACCACCTCGGCGGTGTTGCCCATCAGTGCGCCGGAAAAACCGGTGCGGGCGACCGTACCGATCACCGTTACGACAGCCTGCAATTGATGGCAGACCCGCGGTATCAGGGCATCAGCCGGACCTTCTTCGATATGCAGCTGCCCGTCGGGGATGTCGTACTCGACCTGAAACTGCTTGCAGGCGTTCCGATAGCGTTGCTCGATGGTGTCCTTGAGTTGAAATGCAGGGTCTGCCGCCGAGAGCATCGCCGAAGGGTGGGCGCTGATGACATGCAGGGTGCCTTCAGCGAGCGATGCAATCTCATGGCCATGGTTGATGATGCTCGAGTGAAGCGTCCGGTGCTCCATGTCGGCATTCCCTACGTCGACCGCGGCCAGGATCTTTCCGCCCGTCCACGGCGCCTCGGTCTTGACCATCAACACCGGGCACGGACAGTAGCGCAACAGCTTCCAGTCATCCGGTGTCAGCAGGGCTCGCTTGAGCGGGTTGTCGGCGACATGCTGCTTGATCACCAGGCCGCAGCCTTCGGCTTGTTGGGCGGCGATGATGGTCTGGTGCAGGTTCTCGTGCCAGTCCTGGCGGGTCGTGACGACGTGGCCTTGCTCTTCGAGTTCCGAGCGTAAGCGATCCAGGTAGTGGCTGTGATCCTGCCGCGTGTCACAGACCAGCAGATGGAGCCGGGACTGGCTGACGCTGGATATCAATCGTGCACGTTTCAGTGCCAGGTTTTCCGGCAGGTTCGGGTCGATTACCACGAGAATACAGCGTAAGGCTTGCATGATCGGCTCCGGTTCCAGTATCGGTTGAGTTCACTATAGACAAGGCCGTCGCCGCGGCCAGTGATCCATATCAACCTCCGCTGGCCGTACGCTGCCGGACTCGTATAATGCGCGGCGTGCGGTCGCCATTGCGCTGGCTGTCGTGTCCATTTCCCTTATGAATACCCGTACTCATGCTCCCCGAATTGAATGAATTCCTCGGCTGCGCCACACCGTCCAGCTGGGTCGACGTCGCGCTGCGCAATCAGGACGTGATGCTCATCGACCATGGCAACTGCGAAAAGAAGGCGGCCGGTGCGGCCTTTCAGCTGATGTTCCGCTATGTCGACAAACCCGACCTGCAGAACAAGATGTCGCGGCTGGCCCGGGAAGAGCTCCGCCATTTCGAACAGGTGCTGTCGATTATCCGTAAGCGCGACATCGCGCTGCGTAACATCGGCTCATCCCGCTACGCTGCCGGGTTGCGGGAGCTGGTCCGCAACCATGAACCCTATCGGCTCACCGATACCCTGGTCATCGGGGCCTTTATCGAGGCGCGATCCTGCGAGCGCTTCGCGATGCTGGTGCCGCATCTGGATGAAGAGCTGGGCAAGTTCTATCACGGCTTGCTGAAATCCGAGGCGCGGCATTTTCAGGATTATCTGAAGCTGGCGTATCTCTATGGTGAGGCGGCCGATATCGACGCGACCATCGTGAGGGTGCGCGAGCGCGAGCGCGAGCTGATCGAAAGCCCTGACGATGAGTTTCGCTTCCACAGCGGTGTGCCCAGCGCCGCCTGACCTGCTCAGCTCAGCTCGAAGGGCGCCTGGTCGAAGCCTGATTCATCGACCTGCAAAGCCCAGCCCTGGCGATCCCAGTCGCCGAGGACGATGCGCCTGGCCGGCTGCCCGTCCACGTCCAGCGTGTGTATGGCGGGGCGGTGGGTGTGGCCGTGAATCAGCGTGCGTACGTTGTGGCGTCGCATGATCCGGACCACTTCGTCGGGCGTTACGTCGACGATGTCGCTGGCTTTCATGCGGGTTTGCTGCTTGCTGCTCGATCGCAACTTCTGAGCTAGCTGCTGGCGTTTGGCAAGCGGAAGGTGATGCAGGATGAACAGGCTGACTGGGTTACGCAGCCAGCGGCGTAGACGCATGTAGCCCTCGTCACGGGTACACAGGCTGTCGCCATGGGTGAGCAACACCCGCTCACCGCCGAGCTGGGCGACATATGGATCATCCAGTAGGGTGCACCCCGCCTCGCGACAGAACGCCTTGCCGATCATGAAATCACGGTTGCCGTGCATCAGGTAAAGCCGGGTTCCGCTCAGGCTCAGCGCTTTCAGGGCGTGGGCGATTTCGTGCTGAAAGGGCGTCATGCCGTCATCGCCAACCCAGACTTCGAAGAAGTCACCGAGGATGTAAAGCGCTTCGGCCTTGGCGGCGCGGGTCTCGAGGAAATGAAGAAACGCCCGGGTAAGGTCCGGGCGTCGTTCTTCGAGGTGCAAGTCCGATATCAGCAGGATCAATGCGCTTACTCGACGATCTCGGCCTTCTCGATCACCACGTCTTCCACCGGCACGTCCTGGTGTCCCGACTTCATGGTGGTCGGCACGCCCTTGATCTTTTCGACCACGTCCATGCCCTCGACTACTTCGCCGAACACGGCATAGCCCCAGCCCTGCACGGTTGGCGCGGTGTGGTCGAGGAAATCGTTGTCCTTGACGTTGATGAAGAACTGCGCGGACGCCGAGTGCGGCTCCATGGTGCGCGCCATCGCAAGGGTGCCGGTCTTGTTCGAAAGGCCGTTGTTGGCCTCGTTCTTGATGGGGGTGCGGGTGCTTTTCTGCTTCATGCCCGGCTCGAAGCCGCCGCCCTGGATCATGAAGTTGCTGATCACACGGTGGAAAATGGTGCCGTCATAGTGGCCGCTCTTCACGTATTCCTTAAAGTTCGCGGTGGTTTCCGGGGCCTTGTCCTCGAACAGCTTGACGGTAATGACGCCGTGGTTGGTGTGTAGCTTGATCATGGGAGCCTTCCTTAATTAGCAGCGGGAGAATTCGTGCCGCGACGGTACGACCGGCGCCTGGCGAGCGTGTTGTCGCTGTCGCGCGGCTGCGCGCTTTGCTCTGTCAGGGGGTTGACGGGTCCGCTATGATAGGCGCTTTGATTTGGTCGGCCTACCCTGAAAGGGTGTTTACAAACGAGTACGCTCGGCCATGCCGCAATGAAATCGGCCCTCAATGCCCTTGTACATCTCGTACATCCCGCGTTCGGCTGATCTCGCCCTGTCTGGCATCGCCCGTTACTTTCAAGCGCTGAGCCGCACACTCGCAGATCGTTAAGGACATCATGAGCAAGCCTGAGACTACCGCAGCCACTAATTTTCTCCGTCCCATCGTCCAGGCCGACCTGGAGTCGGGCAAGCATGCCAAGATCGTCACGCGCTTTCCGCCCGAGCCCAACGGCTACCTGCACATTGGCCACGCCAAGTCGATCTGCCTGAATTTCGGCCTGGCCAAGGAGTTCGGCGGCGAGTGCAACCTGCGTTTCGATGACACCAATCCGGCCAAGGAGGATCAGGAGTACATCGACGCGATCAAGAGCGACGTGCTGTGGCTCGGCTTCCAGTGGGCGGGCGAGGAGCGTTACGCGTCCAACTATTTCGCCCAGCTGCACGCATGGGCCATCGAGCTGATCAAGGCAGGCAAGGCCTACGTCTGCGACCTGACGCCCGACCAAGCGCGGGAGTACCGTGGCAGCCTGACCGAGCCGGGCAAGAACAGCCCGTTCCGTGATCGCTCGGTGGAGGAGAACCTGGATCTGTTCGCGCGGATGAAGGCCGGTGAGTTCCCGGATGGGGCCAAGGCACTGCGCGCGAAGATCGACATGGCCTCGCCAAACATGAACATGCGTGACCCGATCCTTTACCGGATCCGCCATGCGCATCATCACCAGACCGGCAATGACTGGTGCATCTACCCGAGTTATGACTTCACTCACGGTCAGTCGGATGCCATCGAAGGCATCACGCATTCGATCTGCACGCTGGAATTCGAGGATCACCGTCCGCTCTACGACTGGTTCCTGGAAAACCTGCCGGTTCCGGCGCGCCCGCGCCAGTACGAGTTCGCCCGCCTCAACCTGAACTACACCATCACCAGCAAGCGCAAGCTCAAGCAGCTGGTCGACGAAAAGCACGTAAGCGGTTGGGACGACCCGCGCATGTCGACCCTCAGCGGCTATCGCCGACGCGGTTATACCCCGGCGTCGATCCGTACCTTCTGCGACATGATCGGCGTGAACCGCGCGGGCGGCGTGGTCGATATCGGCATGCTCGAATTCGCGATTCGCGAAGACCTGGACGCCAACGCGCCGCGGGCCATGTGCGTGCTCAAGCCGCTGAAAGTCGTCATCACCAATTATCCCGAAGGCCAAGTCGAGAACCTCGAGCTGCCTTGCCACCCCAAGCAGGACATGGGTGTGCGCCAATTGCCGTTCTCGCGCGAGCTCTACATCGACGCCAGCGATTTCGAAGAAGTCCCTCCAGCCGGTTTCAAGCGCCTGATCCCAGGCGGTGAAGTGCGCCTGCGCGGCAGCTACGTGATCCGCGCCGACGAAGCGGTAAAGGACGCGCAGGGCAATATCGTCGAGCTGCGTTGCTCCTACGACGAAAACACGCTGGGCAAGAACCCGGAAGGCCGCAAGGTCAAGGGCGTGATTCACTGGGTACCGGCGGCCGAGAGCGTCGAATGCGAAGTGCGTCTGTACGATCGTCTGTTCCGCTCGGCCAATCCCGAGAAAGATGAAGACGGCGGCAGCTTCCTCGACAACATCAACCCCGAGTCGCTGGTGGTGCTCAAGGGCTGCCGCGCCGAGCCGTCGCTGGCCTCGGCCGAAGCGGAAGATCGCTTCCAGTTCGAGCGCGAGGGCTACTTCTGCGTGGATCGCAAGGACAGTCGCGCGGACGCATTGGTATTCAACCGCACCGTCACCCTGCGTGATTCCTGGGGAGGCCAGTGATGGCGCTGTCGATCTACAACACCCTGACCAAGGCCAAGGAGCCCCTCAAGCCGCTGATCGACAACCAGGTGCGCATGTACGTGTGCGGCATGACCGTCTATGACTTCTGCCATATCGGTCACGCGCGCGTCATGGTGGCGTTCGACGTGGTTTCGCGCTGGTTGCGCCAACGTGGTTACGAGCTGACCTACGTGCGCAACATCACTGATATCGACGACAAGATCATTCGCCGTGCCCAGGAAAACGGCGAGAGCTTCGAGGCGTTGACTGGGCGGATGATCGCTGCGATGCATGAAGACGAAGCGCGGCTGAATGTGCTCCGCCCGGATCTCGAACCGCGGGCGACCGACCATATCGCCGGCATGCACAGCATGATCCAGACCTTGATCGACAAGGGCTTCGCCTACGCGCCGGGTAACGGCGATGTCTATTACCGGGTCGGCAAGTTCGTCGGCTACGGCAAGCTGTCGCGACGCAAGATTGAGGATCTGAAAATCGGCGCTCGCATCGAAGTCGACGAGGCCAAGGAAGATCCGCTAGATTTCGTGCTCTGGAAAGCCGCCAAGCCGGGCGAGCCGAGCTGGGAGTCGCCGTGGGGAGCGGGGCGTCCGGGTTGGCACATCGAGTGCTCGGTCATGTCCACCTGCTGCCTGGGCGAGACCTTCGATATCCACGGCGGCGGCCCCGATCTGGTGTTCCCGCACCATGAAAACGAGATCGCGCAGAGTGAAGCGGCGACCGGCAAGCAATACGCCAATGCCTGGATGCACGCCGGAGCGGTCCGTGTCGATGGCGAGAAAATGTCCAAGTCGCTGGGCAACTTCTTCACCATTCGCGAGGTGCTGGAGAAATACCAGCCGGAAGTGGTGCGCTACCTGTTGGTGTCGAGCCACTACCGCAGTCCGATCAACTATTCCGAAGACAGCCTGAAAGAAGCCAAAGGCGCGCTCGAGCGCTTCTACCAGTCCTTGCGCGGTATGCCCGACGCGACGCCGGCGGGCGGTGAGGCCTTCATCGAGCGTTTCTCGGCGGCGATGGACGACGACTTCAATACCCCGGAAGCCTGCGCTGTGCTCTTTGAATTGGCCCGCGAGGTCAACCGGCTGCGCGCCTCCGATCCGCAAGCTGCGGCTGGCCTGGCTGCGCGTCTCAAGGCGCTGGCCGAACCGCTGGGCGTGCTGCAACTTGAACCGGACGACTTCCTGCAGGCCGGTGCCGAAGGCAAGGTAGATGCGGCTCAGGTGGAAGCGCTGATCGCGGCTCGTCTGCAGGCTCGGGTCGAGAAGAACTGGGCCGAGTCCGACCGTATCCGCGATCAACTCACCGCGTTGGGCGTTGTCCTGGAAGATGGCAAGGGTGGGACTACCTGGCGGCTGGCTGACTGACAGCTGTCGTGAAAACGAAGGCCGCTGCGTGCGGCCTTTTTCGTTTGTCGGCAACTGAACAAGCGCTGTATGGCTAAGAGAGCTCGGCTCAGTCGTTATACCTTCAGTCCTTGCTCGCGTAGCCGCTTGTACAGGGTGTTGCGGCTCATCCCCAGGTTGCGGGCCAGGTGCGAAATGTTTCCGCGGCAGGCGTGGTAATGGCTGGCCAGATCGTCGCTCGGTGAGGGGCCGGTTTGCACTAAGCGCGGCGATGAGGCCGGAGCGCGTTCCAGATCTTCGAAGAAATCGTCAGGCAAGTGCTCGGGGTGGATCGGCTGATCACCGGCCAGGGCCAACGCGACCTGAATGACACTGCTCAACTGGCGAATATTTCCAGGCCAAGGGTGGCGATCGAACAGGCGCTGCACTTCGGCACTCAATCCGGCCCGTTGCTGGGGTTCTCTATATTGCTCCCAGATTCGCGCAAACAGCGCTTGTTTATCGTGGCGGGCCCGTAGCGGCGGCAGCTCGACGTTGAGCCCGCTGACGCGGTAGAACAGATCCTGGCGGAAACGCCCGTTCTCGACTTCCTGGCGGAGCGATCGGTTCGTCGCGCAGATCAGTCGGAAATCGACTGGAAACGGCTCGCCGCCACCGAGCGGCTGGACGCTACGGTCCTGCAGCACACGCAACAGGCGTGCCTGCAGACTAAGTGGCATATCGCCGATCTCGTCGAGAAACAGCACGCCGCCGTCCGCCTTGCGGATCAGCCCCAGGCTGCCTTTCTGATGGGCGCCAGTGAAAGCGCCTTTCTCGTAACCGAACAGTTCGGATTCGATCAGTTCGCTGGGGATCGCCGCGCAGTTTACGGCGATCAACGGCGCCTTGCCGCGCGAGCTGGCCGCGTGCAGTGCCTTGACCATCACCTCCTTGCCGACGCCGGTCTCACCGTGGACCAGAATCGGGATGTCTTTCTCGAGCATGAGTTGGGCTTGGCGGAACACTTTGCGCACCTTTGGATCGCCTTGCTCGATACCGGCCAGGCCAACAGGCTGCTCTTTAGGGGGGCGAAAATCCCGCGGCTGGATGCGCGGCTTCTGCGGGCGCCGGATGTTGCCGTGGAAACGATGGCGCCCCAGGGCCAGCAGGCGCATGGGCTGGTCTTCCGGCTGGTTGAGCAATTGCAGCAACGGCACGTCGAACAGGCTGTCGATGCGTGAGCGCGTCATGGACATACCCAGCAGGCTGTCGGCACGCCGGTTGGCCGATACGATCAGGCCCGACTCGTCGAACACCAACAGGCCGGCCCATTGACTGTCGAGGTTGTCCTGGCCGGTATTGAAGGTGAGCTGGAAATAGTCGTCATGGAAGAGGTTGAGGATGAGCCGGTTTTCCACCGACTGGCTCATCATCTTGACCATGCCGAGCGTGTGCGAAGGCGGAAGGTAACTGTCGCTGGATACGTCGAGTACGGCTATCAGCTGGCGTTGTGCGTCGAAGATCGGCGAAGCCGCGCCAGACAGGTAACGATTGGCCATCAGAAAGTGCTCGTCACGCTGTATGTGCACCGCCTGCCCACTGGCCAGCGCGGTGCCGATCGCATTGGTGCCGGTGTCGCGCTCCATCCAGCTGGCGCCGGGCAGAAACCCTCGTTTATGCGTGGGCTCGACGAAACGCCTATCGCCCCACGACTCGAGCAGCTGACCGGTGTTGTCGGCCAGCAGGATCAAGCAGCTCGAATTCGAAAGGATATTTTCGTAATGCGGCAGCACTTCGCGCTGGGTGGTCTGCACCAGGCTGCGCTGACGATCGAGCAGGGCGTTGATCTCCTGCTCGGTGGGTTCGCCGAAACTCGGAACGCAGTGCGGATTTAGCCCGTAGCGTTCGCATCGGCTCCAGGAATCCTCTACCAAGGCCTGATGTGAGGTGGACGGAGCTGGGTCGGCCATGTTGCCTCTCTGTCGCTGCATCTTCTTGTTGTTATGGATCGCTGTCACGTACGGCGCCATGAACAGTCTTGTTCATTTTTGTTCACTGTCAATGTTCAGAATTGTTCATTTTGAACACTTGGCAACATCGGTCTGCCGCTCAGGCCGCACGCCAGAGCGCTCGCGCAGGGCTGGCACGGATATCGCTCTGCTTACCTCCATAACAAATAGAGGAAGGCGGCATGTCCCTGATCCTGGAACAGGTCACCAAGACGGTCGATGGCCAACGGCATATCGATAACGCCAGCCTGGTGTTCGAGCCGGGCTCGTTCAACGTGCTGATCGGGCGCACCCTCTCGGGCAAGACGTCGCTGATGCGGCTCATGGCGGGGCTCGACAAGCCCAGCGCAGGGCGCGTGCTGATGAACGGTGCCGACGTGACGGGCGTCCCGGTGCGAAAGCGCAACGTCTCGATGGTCTACCAGCAGTTCATCAACTACCCCACGCTGAGCGTGTTCGAGAACATTGCCTCGCCGTTGCGTCAGGCCGGCATGAGCAAGGCCGAGATCGAGCGCAAGGTCGGCGAGACTGCCGAAATGCTGCACATCGAAGGGTTTCTCAAGCGTTACCCGCTGGAGTTATCCGGTGGCCAACAGCAACGAACGGCGATGGCGCGGGCGCTGGTCAAAGACGCGGACCTGGTGTTGTTCGACGAGCCGCTGGTCAACCTCGATTACAAGCTGCGTGAAGAGCTCCGGCAGGAAATGCGCGAGCTATTCAGGACTCGCCGCAGCATCGCCGTCTACGCCACCACCGAGCCCAACGAGGCGCTGGCGCTCGGCGGAACGGCGACAGTGCTGCATGAAGGCCGCGTGATACAGAGCGGGCCGACATCCGAGGTTTATCACCGCCCAAGCCAGATGCTAAGTGCCGAGCTGTTTTCCGAGCCGCCGATCAATCTGCTGCCGGGTCGGATTGCTGCTAACGAGGTCAGCTTTCAGGACTGCATGCACTTTCCGCTCAACGCTGACCTGCGCACGCTGAACGAGGGTGAATACCGATTCGGCGTGCGGCCCAGCCATATCGGGCTGGTGCCCTCCAACGATGATGATCTGGAAGTGTCCGGTTTGGTCGAGATCGCCGAGATCAGCGGTTCGGAGACGTTCCTCCACGTGCGCAACGAGCATTTCAGCCTCGTGTTGCACCTTCAAGGCGTACACGACTACCCGGTGGACTCACCGATCCGGGTGTACATCCCGACGCACAAATTGTTCGTTTTCGACGCCTCCGGCCAGTTGGCCCAGGCACCGGCCCGGCGTGCCTGAGGAGAGTGTCATGGCGGAAATCCGTTTGCAGAACCTTGCCCACAGCTACAGCGCGCAGCCGCGCGGCGCCGCGGACTATGCCATCCGGGAAATGGATCATGTCTGGGAGCAGGGCGGCGCCTATGCGCTGTTGGGCCCTTCCGGCTGCGGCAAGTCGACCCTGCTCAATATCATTTCCGGGCTGCTCAGCCCGTCAGAAGGGAAGGTACTGTTCGATGCGCGCGAGGTGAACCGGATGACACCCGAACAGCGCAACATCGCCCAGGTTTTCCAGTTTCCGGTCGTCTACGACACCATGACCGTATTCGACAACCTGGCCTTTCCGTTGCGCAATCAGGGTGTTGCCGAGGCGCGGGTCACCAGCAAGGTGCACGAGATCGCCGAGGTGCTCGATCTGCACCCGCTGCTTTCGCGCAAGGCGCGCAACCTGACCGCCGATGAAAAGCAGAAGGTATCGATGGGCCGCGGCCTGGTCCGGGACGACGTATCGGCGATCCTTTTCGATGAGCCGCTGACGGTGATCGACCCGCACCTGAAATGGAAGCTGCGACGCAAGCTCAAGCAGATTCATGAGCAGTTCAACATCACGATGATCTACGTGACCCATGACCAGCTGGAAGCCTCGACCTTCGCCGACAAGATCGCCGTGATGCATGGCGGGCAGATCGTCCAGTTCGGCACACCGCGCGAGCTGTTCGAGCGGCCGCAGCACACCTTCGTCGGCTTTTTCGTCGGCAGTCCGGGCATGAACCTGATCGACGTACGTGCCGAGGCGGGCGGGGTCGGATTTGGTGATCTCCATCTGCCGCTTGCGGACACGCTGGTCGCCCAGCTGCCCGCGCTGGAAGGCAGCCGCCTGCAGATCGGCATCCGTCCCGAGTTCGTTCAGATCAGTGCCGAATCGGCTGCCGGTGGCATGCCCGCGGAGGTGGTGCGAATGGAAGACCTGGGCACCTACAAGATACTGACGCTGCGCCTGGAGGGGCATGTGATCAAGGCCCGCCTGCCGGAAGACCAGGCGGTGCCAAGGGGGCAGGCGTGGGTGGGCTTTCCGGCGCAGTGGTTGATGCTCTATGCAGACGACCGGCTGGTGGAGGGCGACGCATGACCAAGGTTCAGGACAACCGTGCCTGGTGGCTGGTGTTGCCGGTGTTTCTGCTGGTCGCCTTCAGCGCCATTCTGCCGATGATGACCGTGGTGAACTATTCGGTTCATGATATCTTCGACTCCTCGACCCGGTTCTTCGTCGGTGCGGACTGGTATCGCCAGATCCTCCACGATCCACGCCTGCACGACTCCTTGTTGCGGCAATTCATCTTCTCCGGCTGCGTGCTGCTGATCGAGATTCCGCTGGGCATCGCCGTGGCGCTGACCATGCCGACCCGCGGGCGCTGGGCATCGCTGTGCCTGATCGTGATGGCGATCCCCCTGTTGATCCCGTGGAACGTGGTCGGGACGATCTGGCAGATTTTCGGTCGCGCCGACATCGGTCTGCTGGGGTACAGCCTCCGTGAGCTGGGCATCGACTACAACTATGCCTCCAATACCCGTGACGCCTGGGTGACGGTGCTGGTGATGGACGTCTGGCATTGGACCTCGCTGGTCGCGCTGCTCTGCTATTCGGGGCTACGGGCCATCCCGGACGCTTACTACCAGGCAGCTCGAATCGACCGGGCTTCGACCTGGGCGGTGTTCCGCTACATCCAGCTGCCAAAGCTCAAGAGTGTGCTGCTGATCGCCGTGATGCTGCGCTTCATGGACAGCTTCATGATTTACACCGAGCCGTTCGTACTGACCGGTGGCGGCCCCGGCAATGCCACCACCTTTCTCAGCCAGACGCTGACGAAAATGGCCGTCGGGCAGTTCGATCTCGGTCCGGCGGCGGCGTTCTCGCTGATCTATTTCCTGATCATTCTGCTGGTGTCCTGGCTGTTCTACACCGCCATGACTCACGGCGACCAGAAATGAGGAGGGCTCGTCGATGAACCTGCGCAAACGTCTCGTTCTGATCCTCTACATCTCTTTCTTGATGGTGCCGATCTACTGGCTCGTCAACATGTCGTTCAAGAGCAATACCGAGATCCTCGGCGGGCTGACCCTTTGGCCACGGGACCTGACGCTGGATAACTACCGGCTGATCTTCACCGACCGCAGCTGGTACAGCGGCTACATCAATTCGCTGTATTACGTCTGCCTGAACACGATCATTTCGCTGACGGTAGCGTTGCCGGCGGCCTATGCCTTTTCCCGCTTTCGCTTTCTCGGCGACAAGCATCTGTTCTTCTGGTTGCTGACCAACCGCATGGCGCCTCCGGCGGTGTTTCTGTTGCCCTTCTTCCAGCTCTATTCCTCGATCGGGCTGTTCGATACGCACATCGCCGTGGCGCTGGCGCACTGCCTGTTCAACGTGCCGCTGGCGGTGTGGATTCTCGAAGGCTTCATGTCGGGGGTGCCGAAAGAGATCGACGAAACCGCCTACATCGATGGTTACAGCTTTCCGAAATTCTTCGTGAAGATCTTCATTCCATTGATCCGCTCGGGCATTGGGGTCACGGCTTTCTTCTGCTTCATGTTTTCTTGGGTCGAGTTGCTGCTGGCGCGCACCCTGACCTCGGTGGATGCCAAACCCATCGTTTCGGTGATGACGCGGACGGTATCGGCGTCGGGCATCGACTGGGGCGTGCTGGCCGCCGCCGGCGTCCTGACCATCCTGCCGGGCATGCTGGTGATCTGGTTCGTCCGCAATCACGTCGCCAAGGGCTTTGCCCTCGGCCGGGTATAGGAGCAGCACATGAGCTGGATGGCCTGGACCACCTTTACCGCGGTGTTCTTCTCCGGCATTGGCGCGATGCTGGCGCTGATGAGCGCCTGGGAGCTGCGGCGCCCCTGCGTGCCACGCAAGGGCTTTCTGCCCATCGTCACCACGCGCGGCGACCGATTGTTCATTGGACTTCTGGGCAGCGCCTATTGGCATCTTTTGCTAATAGGGCTGACCGACTGGAGCATCTGGATAGCGACGGTGCTATCTGTCGTCTGGTTGTTTGCAGTGATGCGCTGGGGTTGAGCCGGTGCGGTTCTTCTCTCCGAAAAATCCGAAGGAGGTGTGTATGTTCAACAATAAAAACAACACCCGACATGGCATGGCGCTTACGGCCCTGCTGACGTTGTCTGGCATGGCAGGAACGGCGTGGGCAGACGCCTACGAGGACGCAGCGAAGAAATGGGTCGAGTCGGAGTTCAACCCGTCCACGCTTACGCCCGAACAACAGATGGAGGAGTTGCGCTGGTTCATCAAGGCGGCCGAGCCCTTCCGCGGCATGGAAATCAACGTCGCCTCGGAAACCATCACCACGCACGAATACGAATCCAAGACCCTGGCGCGCGCCTTCAGTGAGATCACCGGTATCAAACTGCGCCACGATCTGATGCAGGAGGGCGACGTCGTCGAGAAGCTGCAGACCCAGATGCAGTCGGGCAAGAACATCTACGACGGCTACATCAACGACTCCGACCTGATCGGCACGCACTTCCGTTATGGCAAAGCCGTGGCCATCAGCGACATGATCAAGAACGAGGGCAAGGACGTCACCTTGCCGACGCTCGACCTGGACGATTTCATCGGTATTTCCTTTACCACCGGCCCGGACGGCAAGCTTTACCAACTACCCGACCAGCAGTTCGCCAACCTGTACTGGTTCCGTGCCGACTGGTTCGAGCGTCCCGACCTGAAAAAGCAGTTCAAGGAACGCTATGGCTATGAGCTCGGGGTACCGGTGAACTGGTCCGCCTATGAGGACATCGCCGAATTCTTTACCAAGTATGTGAAGGAGATCGACGGGCAGCGTGTGTATGGCCACATGGACTACGGCAAGAAGGACCCTTCCCTGGGCTGGCGCTTCACTGATGCCTGGTTCTCCATGGCGGGCGCGGGTGACAAGGGGCTGCCCAACGGGTTGCCGGTCGACGAGTGGGGTATCCGCGTCGAAGATTGCCATCCGGTGGGCTCGAGCGTGGCGCGTGGCGGGGCTACGAACGGTCCGGCCGCGGTCTACGCCACGCAGAAGTACGTCGACTGGATGCGTCAGTACGCACCGCCAGAAGCCCAAGGCATGACCTTCTCCGAGGCCGGTCCGGTTCCGGCGCAGGGCAATATCGCCCAGCAGATCTTCTGGTACACCGCCTTCACCGCCGACATGACCAAGCCGGGCTTGCCAGTGGTCAACGAGGACGGCACACCGAAGTGGCGGATGGCACCGTCGCCCAAGGGGCCGTACTGGGAGGAGGGCATGAAGCTCGGCTATCAGGACACCGGTTCCTGGACCTTCCTCAACTCGACACCGGAAAAGCGCCGGCTGGCCGCCTGGCTGTATGCGCAGTTCACCGTGTCGAAAACCGTGTCGCTGAAGAAGACCCTGGTCGGTCTGACCCCGATTCGCGAGTCCGACATCAACTCGCAGGCCATGACCGATGCGGCGCCGAAGCTCGGTGGCCTGGTCGAGTTCTATCGCAGCCCTGCGCGGGTGCAGTGGACGCCCACCGGCACCAACGTGCCGGACTATCCACGCCTGGCGCAGCTCTGGTGGCAGTACATCGCCGAAGCGGCGAGCGGTGACAAGACGCCCCAGGAAGCCCTCGACGGCCTTGCCGAAGCCCAGGACACCATGATGGCGCGGCTGGAGCGGGCCAAGGTGCAATCCAAGTGCGGACCCAAGATGAACGAGCCGCGTGATCCGCAGTACTGGCTGGACCAGCCGGGCTCACCGAAACCCAAACTGGAGAACGAAAAACCGCAGGGCCAGACCGTCAGTTACGACGAGCTGATCAAATCGTGGGAGCAGGCCCGCTAGGCCAGCGCAGAACGGTCATACGCTGGAAACAAAACGGCACCCCAAGGGTGCCGTTTTACTTCCAGGTGTTTTTGCAGGCGGACGCTTGCCCTTAGCCGTGCAGATGTTCGGCAGCGTGCAGGGTGTTCTCCAGCAGGCAGGCGCGCGTCATCGGGCCGACGCCACCCGGAACAGGGGTAATCCAGCCGGCGCGCCGCACGGCGATATCGAACTCCACGTCTCCGGCCAGCTTGCCATCGGCCTGACGGTTGATGCCCACGTCGATCACGATCGCGCCTTCCTTGATCCAGTCGCCTTTGACGAGACCGGTGATGCCCGTAGCGACCACGATCAGGTCGGCGCGCTTCACATGGTCAGCCAGATCATGGGTGAAGCGGTGGGTCACGGTGGTCGTGCAGCCGGCCAGCAGCAACTCCAGTGCCATGGGGCGGCCTACGATATTGGACGCCCCGACCACCACGGCATTGAGGCCGTGCAGATCGATCCCGGTGCTTTCCAGGAGGGCCATGATGCCCTTCGGCGTGCAGGGGCGCAGCAGCGGCATGCGCTGCGCGAGGCGGCCGATGTTGTACGGGTGGAAACCATCCACGTCCTTGTCCGGCCGGATGCGCTCGAGCAACTGGGACGCATCCAGGTGCTTGGGCAGCGGTAGCTGCACGAGGATGCCGTCGATGAGTGGGTCTTCGTTGAGCTGATCGATGAGGGCCAGCAGGTCTTCCTGGCTGGTCGTGGCCGGCAGATCATGGGCCGTGGACTTGAAGCCCACTTCTTCGCAGTCCTTGCGCTTGTGAGCGACATACACCTGGGAGGCTGGATCGGTGCCCACCAGGATCACTGCCAGCCCCGGTACCCGGAGACCTTGCTGACGCCGCTCGGCTACTCGGCCGGCAATCTGCTGGCGGATAGAAGCAGCGATCTGTTTACCATCGATCAGTTGTGCGGTCATGACGCGTGATAACCATCGAGAAGGACTGAAAAAGGACGCGCATTCTCGCACGACGATAACTTCCGGCAAAGGCGAAGCGGAGATCGGTTCCCGTAACCCCTTTACCAGACTGATTTTTTTTCGATTTTGCTGTTGACGAGGTGTAGGCAGACCATTAAGATTCGCCCCGCTTGTCGAGCACAGCTTGCTGCTGGGTAAGACGGCTTTTGAGGGGTTAGATCCTCATTAGCTGAAGCTTGAAGTCTGCGCTCAGATGGGAATGCAGCTAAAAGCGCCCGTAGCTCAGCTGGATAGAGCATCCGCCTTCTAAGCGGATGGTCGCAGGTTCGAGTCCTGCCGGGTGCGCCATTTCGGGCTCTGGCACAAGCAAGGCAATATGGTGGGCGTAGCTCAGTTGGTAGAGCACAGGATTGTGGCTCCTGCGGTCGTGGGTTCGAACCCCATCGTCCACCCCATATTCCGAAACGCCAGGCGCTGCCTGGCGTTTTCGTTTAGAAGTTTTGCGGACGTGGTGAAATTGGTAGACACACCAGATTTAGGTTCTGGCGCCGCAAGGTGTGAGAGTTCGAGTCTCTCCGTCCGCACCATCTAAAGCGCTGAAAGCCCCGTAATTCGGGGCTTTCGCGTATCTGAGGCAGCGCAAAAGAGCGCGTGTTTGTTCCCAGTGCGTTCCCATGGATGCCCCGTAACAGGGGCTTTTTTGTGTCTGGCGATTAGTTGCTGATCCAGCCGCTGCCGTACCGGTCCGCCCCGGGCTGTACCGTAATGTTTGCGGCGAACGGCTACCTATCCCGTCGCCGTCGATCCTTCGCAGGCCGGAGACACGCTTCAGTATGTTTGCCGGTCCCATCACGTAACGGCGTGCCAGCATTACGAGCTGCCTTTCGATTGACGACAAGGCTCATGTGAACATCCCATCGGCTGCTGCACTGGACGGTTTCGAAGCTCTGCTGAAGCGGCGGGCATCGATGGTCCGTGTCTGAGGGCGGCATGACTCCCTGAGCGGATAGTTCGAGGTTTCGCGGGCTATCCGAGATGGCGGACTGACAAGCCTCGGCGTCGCGTCTGCTCGATCAACTACGGACCCAGCTGTTAACTGGATGTCGCTGATAAGACAGGTCCGTCTGTTGGACACGGTTAAGGTTGCAGCTGGTCGGGGCCGCTTCGGGGCCGTCGGGCTCGGCTGTGACGTGCTGCTGGACCGCCAGGTGGCTTCCGTCGCTACGGGGAGAGGCTGCCGTGGCGTTCAGACAGTCGACATACGCTTGCCGCTTGAGAGTCGTCAGATGAGATCTTCGTTCGAAAGTGTGCTGAAAAACAAAAACCTTGCGCACCTCGACAGGGTGTCACGTGGCGGGGGCATGACGCCGCTGCGTCGGGTCGCTTTCGTGCTGCGCGAGAACTTCTCGATGATGGCCTTTACGGGCGCTGTGGATGCTCTGATTACGGCCAATCTGATGAGTGCGGAGCCGCTGTATGACGTCTTGGTCGTCGGTGGCGCCGAAGATGTGGTCGTCAGCGACCTGGGCATCGCAATTTCGGCCGACTGCCGTCTCGCAGAGCTGAAGGAGAAGGAGCAGCAACTGATCGTGGTCTGTGGCGGTTTTCGCGTACGCCTGCAGGCCGATCCGCTGCTCAGGAGCAAGCTGCGTTCGGCCGATGCGGCTGGAGCCAATCTCGGTGGCCTCTGGAACGGCGCTTATTTCCTCGCCGAAGCGGGTTTGTTGAACGGTTACGACTGCGCTTTCCACCCGGACGGTCGGGCAATGATGGCCGAGCTGTTTCCCAAGGTGCGACTGTCCAACCGCGCTTATGTACTGGATCGCGAGCGGATCGGCTGTGCTGGCGCCAACAGTTCTCTGGGAATGATGCTCGAGGTGCTCAAGCGCGACTGTGGCGAGAGCCTGGTCAATGCGGTCGACGAGGTGCTCAGCTGCGACAAGATGAAGGAGGTAATGGACGTATCGGTGGTTGCGGTGGACTACAACCCGACCCTGCCACAGCATCTCAAGCTAGCGTTGGAGTTGATGCACAACAATATTGAAGAGCCACTGACCGTGAACGAGATTGCCGCCTGCGTAAAAATCTCCCGGCGCCAGCTCGAGCGCCTGTTCTTCCGCCACGTCAATGCCACGCCCTCGCGCTATTACCTGGAGCTGCGCCTGACCCGGGCGCGCCAGCTATTGCAGCAGACAAACAAGTCTCTCACCGACATCGCCGTCGCCAGCGGCTTCGTCAGCAGCTCGCATTTCCGTCGCTGCTTTCGCGAGTTCTTCGATGTGGCTCCAGGGCGCTTCCGAGCTGGTGCGCAGGGGGCCTCGCGGTAAAGAAGCTGAAAGCCTTCGCGGTCGAGACCGCTCCCACGGTTGCGTGATGTACGGTAGGAGCGGTCTTGACCGCGAGCTTTTTGGTGTCTGCGTGCCTCTCAGGTCTTCTAGGTGATAACAAAGTGGTCCGCTCTTGTGGGAGGCTCGTCCCGCGGCGAATGCAGCCCGCAGGGCTGCCTTGCCTACGGGCTAAAAGCTTCGCCCCGGGTCGGGGCTCCCACAGAGAAACCAGGCAGCATCTAGGTCGGATGACCTAGCTGTCGGGAAGCCTTCGCGGTCGAGGCTGCTCCCACGGTTGCGTGGTGCATGGTAGGAGCGGTCTTGACCGCGAGCTTTTTGGGTGTCTGGGTGCTTTGTCAGGCTATCGGTGTGTCTCTGCTCCGCGCTACTCAAAGCCGTTACATTCACGGCTTCCTCCTCGGCCCCGGCTCAGTGCAAAAAAACTGCACTCAATAACCATCAGATTTCATTTTCGGTAAGCGCAACGACGCCATAGGATGCCGGCACGCAATGCCGCGCCTTCCAGTGGCGCTCGTGTGTGCGAACGACAGTGATTCCGACCAGAGGAGGAGACTGCGATGGCTGAGGAGTGCGTGACAACAGAGCGTCGTGAACTGATCGAGGCGCTGGGCGAGCTGCTCAGCGCGGAGCGGGCAGGGGTCCAGGTCGCTACGGCCAGCCTCGCCGAGGCGCAAACGGACCTGCAGCGCAGCATGCTGGAAAAGGTTCGCCAGGGTGAGGCCGATAGCTGCAAGCGGTTGCGCGAATGCCTGACTCTACTCGGTGTCCAGCCGGGACAGGAGCGAGGCGCGTTCTATGAGAAATGCATGGCGATAGCGAACCTCGACGACCGTCTCGCATTGATCGACCGCGGACAACGTTGGGTGATTCGAAAGCTCGAAGCGTTACTCGCATCGGTCAGCCACCCCGAGATTCGCCAGCAGTTGGAGGCGGTCCTGAGTACCCACGAAATCAACAGCGACGATTACGCCGCAAACGCGAGTCGTTGCGCTAGCGAGTGAACGGATCGCCACCCGCACTGACTGGAAGAAGTTTGGAATGACAAACGTTGATTAAATCCCAGGCGGTTCCTCAATGCCTGCACTGCGTAAAAGCCAACCAGTGCTTGCCTGCCGTACTGAGTCGTATGGACCTCATGACCCTGGGTCGGCTGATAACGCAGGGTCCCGTTTTGAACAAGGGCGATGTCCTGTTCAGGGCCGGTCAGGCAGCCAGCTCGCTTTACATGATCCGGACCGGCTCGGTTCGGAGTTCCCGAACGGATGATGAGGGTGATGAGCGCATCGTCGGCTTCGCGCTGGCAGGCGATTTCGCCGGGGTGGCAGCCCTATGCGACGACACCTACAGCAACACCCTGACGGCCATGCAGACGACGGTCGTCTGCGATATTTCCGTCGATGCGTTGAAGCAAGTGAGTGCCAGCAGCCCGGCGCTGAACCGCTTTCTGTTGCAGCTCCTCAGCAAGGAGCTGCGCTATAACCGGCAAGCGCGGCTGCGGTTGGCGGCCCCTCGCTCTCGGATTCGCGTTGCCCGGTTCATCGTCCATCACATGGCGCAGCTGGCTGGCCGAAGCCTCTCCGCGACGCGCATACGGTTGCCCATGGCTCGGTGGGAGCTGGCCAATCACCTGGGTTTGGCGATCGAGTCCGTCTCGCGAGTCTTCTCGGGCTTTCGGTCTGAAGGGATTCTCGAGGTGCGCGGGCGGGAAATGATCGTTCACGCGCCGGAGCGACTGTACCTCATTGCTGAAGAAAGCCTTTTCAAGCGGACGCTCGATGATGGCGAGCCCCTTGCCGGGCGGGCGTTGTCTGAAGTGTCATGCTTGGGAGATTCCGGAGCCGGAAGCTGTCGGATCGCCGCGAACGGCTGACCTGGTGTACCGGCTACCCGTCTTCGCGGACGGGTAGTCGGTAACCGTCTTTTGGCGACACTGGCGGCCGTCAGTGTGCTTCGTTGCGCTCATGCCGATAGGCGCTGATGGCCTCGTAGACGGCCCGGCGCAGGCGATTTATTCCGCCGATCGGGCGATGGTCCGGCACGGCGTGCCACGGGTTGAACGACAGGTTGTCGCATGCGAGGTTCTGTTCGGGGCTATCGAAGTCCTGGGCTGGCACACGGATATCCGCAACCGCTTCGAATGGCGCGATGGCTTCGTCCCACTCGATGCTGGTGTCTTCGATGGGCATGTAGTGCGCCGTGTTCTGCCTTTGGACCTGAAGCTGAAAGCAGGCCGGCGCGCGGTCCAGCGACAACTGCCGATAGAGCGCGCTGCGCAGGAAGTTGGGCAGTTCGCGGTTCTGCTCGGGCAACTGGTAGTCCGGACACTGGCTGGGCGCAGGTACCACTCGGTACTTCACGTTGTGCGGGCCGAATTTATATGGCGCCACCGAACTGTAGGTCGTTGCCACCGGGCTTTCAGGGGCCGGGGCGAGCGTCTGCAGGGCAATGAACAGGTGGCGCACTTCCCAGCTGCGCGGATCGAGGCTCGGGAAGAAGGCCAGTAGCCGCTTGCCTTCGGCTTGGGCGGCGAAATTGGTGCGGTACTCGGCCACGTCACGAACGAAGAAAACCGGATGGTTGAACATCACGAAGTCCTGCTCGTGGGCATGACGTGGGTCGAGCGTGAGATTGTCACCGGGTACGTCGAGGAGTTTGATGGCCATGCCTCGCGCATCCTTGATGCGGTCGAACTGGGGATAGGCATTGCCATTCGAAAGGCGTATCCAGGCTTGCCAGGTTCGACCGGCCTCGGCGAATACGCCCTGTCGAAGCGCGACGTCCAGGTCGTCTCGGACCCTGACTTGCGCCCTGACGCAGCCATGCGCCTTGGCGTGGGCATCGCGCAGCACGCGTGTGTTCTCGCTGTGCTGCGCGACGACCGCGATCGCATTGTCAATGATTGCCTGGGTGTCGGCGGCCTCGGTCGGGGCGATCAGCTCTTCGGCCGAAACCGGTCCGCGGTGCTTGAAGTGATACACCAGCGCGCTGATTGCCCAACTCGCCAGGCCGAGCGTGGCCAGAACAAGGAGCAGGCGGCCGAGCAGACGTCCCAACAACAGCCAGAGTTTTGTGAGCATACGCATATCCTTTGCAGCGTCAGTTGCAGGTTGGCGGGGCGAGGCGGGGGCGGAGCGCAGTGTCCGTCAAGCGGGGCTCGAACCGCGGGTCGCCAAGCACCTTCAAGTATTCCACCAGTGCCCAACGCTCTTCGGGTGACAGCGCTCGGCCGATGACACCGCCGCCCCGGCAACCGGCGCGGAACTCATGTCCGCGGTTGGCGTTGCCGGTGATCGTCGTATCGAGCAGGAAACCGCCATCGAACCGCTCGGTGCGGATGCCGACCTGCCGTGGATCGTATTCACGATTGCCCACCCAGAAGCGCTTCTGGCGTTCCGCCAACGGCGACAACAGCTGGAAAAGCGTCGGTACCGAGCCGTTATGCAAGAAGGGTGGCGTTGCCCAGATGCCGTCGAGTGGCCGTGCCTTGTATCCGCGTAACTCCTGCACACCGATCGGCAGCGCATAGCCGTCGAACTCAGCCCGGTCCTGAGGCGTTATGCCCGCATCCTGGTAAGCCCGACGTTCGACATAAGCGGTGATGTACGCCAGGCCCTTTGCACTGGAGATGCTACCGAGATCCAGCGTGCCGGTCGGCTCGCCGTAGAGACGGACATCCAGCCGCTCCAGCTCGTCTTGCGTCCAGCCGAGCCGTGCGAGATCGAAACGGTGATCGGCAATGTTGTCGGCCGCGGTTGGGTCCGTTCCGACGATCGCGGTGGGGATCACCCGCATGCGCCATTCCGGGTCGCGATCTGGCGCGAAGCGCTGGTCGACCGGCTTGGGCCTGGCGTCATGGCACGATGCGCAATTCTGCCGGTAGAGCGCGCGCCCCAGGCTGGCCTGCTGCAGATCGATCTTGCCCAGTATCTCCTCCGGCCAACGCGGCGGGGCGAGGCGCGTGAGGGTGGTCTCCAGGGTGTGAAGGTCGCGGACGCGAACGCCGGATGCATAGCGCTCAGCTTCTGGAACTGGTTGGCCGTTCTCGCGAAGGAGCTGCAGCCGCGCCCCGACGCCCAGCGCCTCGCCGATGTTGCGGGCCATCGGCTGCATAGCCGAGCCGTTCCACTGTACCCAGTCGAACTTCCAGATGTCCCACAGCTGCGGATAGCTCACCGGCGCGTTGGCGATGCGGTAGTTGGACGGGTCGATGGCATCGCCGAACGCGGTGTTGGCGATACGCCCGAAGGCGTCGGTTCGACCGAAACCCTCCTCGGTGGGGTAGAGGTCGCGGTGCCAATCATTGAGCGCCGTGCCGAGCAGCCGATCGAGCACCTGTTTGAAATCGCGGCGCAGCTGATGACGGTTGCGTTCGTCGTCACCCACCACCTCGTTTGCGAAGCGCCGGAACTTGATCGGGTTGTAGTAGGTAAATGCCATGCTCATGCCGAGCGCCTGCCCGAAGGCGCCGCCGCGGAACGTTGGCACGGTGGAGGCCAGCGAATGCATCGCGGCGCCCCCATCGATGCGGATGGCGCGCCCTTCGTAGCGCAGCTCGCCGGTATGGCAGGCGGCGCACGTCACGTCCAGGTAGGCGCGCCCGGTCTCGTCATCTTCGTGGCGGGCAAAGCCGACGGGCAGGTTGGCGGGGTTCGCGGGTGTGGGTCGTTGCTTCGGATCGACCAGGAAACCAAAGCGTGCGAGGTATTCCGGGGCCGCGAACTTGTCGCGGCTGAATGGCAGCTCCAGCGCCCTGAACCAGTCGTACTCGAGCCCCTTGACCTGAGTGCCCTGTGGCGTGAAATAGAACGTCTGGCGATCGGCCTCGCTCCACTGATCAAGATAGACCAGCTCTGAGGGAGGCTCGTAATCCGGCAGGTTCGGATAGGCCACGAAATACAGCCCTACGCCGGCAACAAGCACGGCTATCGACAACAGCCCGAACAGAGCACGTCGCAGCAATCGCATCGGTACGTCCTTGTAACGTTTGAAGTGCTGCTTTATGGCAGGCTCCGTGGCTAATGGCAATATGATGTTGTGACGTCTGTCACCCGCCACACCCGCCACATGCCTGAAACGTCTTTCTGCCAGCGCCTCGAACGTGCAACGCCGCGTCCAGTTACCGTGATATGCAGAAAGTTTCCCCTGATGCGGTCGCTAATTGCGTAGCATGACGGGCAGCATATGAATGGTGGAGGCGTCCATGCGGTATTCCGAAGATCACAAGGCCAAGACTCGCCAACGCATCGTCGAAGAGGCCGCACGGCGTTTTCGCCGCGATGGCGTCAGCGCGACCGGACTGCAGGCATTGATGAACGCGCTGGACCTGACGCACGGTGGGTTTTATGCGCATTTCAAATCCAAGGACGAACTGGTCGAGGAGGCGCTGCGTCACTGCTTGAGCGAGCTCGATGAGGTCACGGCCGACAGCCTGTCAGGGGACCATCCCTTGGCCTCGTTCATTGCGCTGTATCTGTCCAAGAGTCATCGTGCCGATCCGGCAAAGGGTTGCCCGTTGCCCACCGTGTCCGCCGAACTGGGTCAGCGCGGCCAAGCCAGCGCAGTCACCGACGACCTGGTATGCAAACGGCTGGCCCAGCTGGGCGCGCATCTGGACGACAGCCAGGACGCGGCAATGGCGCTCAGCGCGATGGTTGGCGCGTTGATGCTTTCGCGTAGCGTGACGGATCCGCATCTGGCCGATCGGCTGCTCGATGAAACCCGCGCCAGCTTGCTACGGCGTGCAAAGGGCGAAACCGCCTGATTCCTGGCCATGCAAGGCGACGCTGGTCGTCGCGTGCACGAATGGGGAGTGGATCCACACCAACCCCATGCGAATCAATCGCGCAACGCAGGTCCCGGCTGTGCGCCTGACAGGCTAAACCCCTACATGGGATGTCCATCGGCGACGTTGAAAAATGCCGGCGCAAGCTGACCAGCGAAACCCGCGCACCGCAGACCTCGCCCCGCAACGTTGGAACTGGCTGCTCGATCCGGAATGCCCCAGTCGCGACCAAACGGCCAAGGTAGCCGCCTCGTCCTGTGCGGTCGTTGGTCAACAAGCGACGACCGCCTGAGCGACACCGTCAGCATGTGGCGCAACGCCTGGCAGCCTGTTCACGCTTTACATGATGGCCGTCATATGGTTTATATGTTGTGCATCATTCAATGCGCGTGCAAACGTCGAATCGCCGAGGAAGGCCCATGAACCATGCAGAACGAGAAAGCCGTTTGGCCGAATGGCTGAATGCCGAAGAAGCCATGCGAGCCCGGCTGGGGCCGGTCGGTAGCGTGCCGCTCGCCACGGCTACGGCCATGTCTCCGCAAGAATTCTTCGATGCGATTGGCCGGGGCGAGTTGCCTCGTCCGCCAATCGGAGAGCTGATGGGCTTCGTGCCGGTGGACTGGGCACCAGGCTATTTCGTCTTCCAGGGCACGCCGAGCGAGCGCCACTACAACCCGCTGGGAACTGTGCACGGTGGCTACGCGGCCACCTTGCTGGACTCCTGCATGGGCTGCGCCGTGCACACCCGGCTGGAGACAGGGCAGGGATACACGACGACGGATCTGCGCATCACCTACGTACGTGCACTGCGCGCCGGCGTCGGACCGGTACGTGCCGAGGGCCGGGTGATACATGTCGGTCGCTCCACCGCTGTGGCCGAAGGGCGTCTTTACGATGTGGAAGACCGCCTCTATGCCATCGGCTCGACCAGTTGCCTGATCCTCACGCCGAGCGCGTGAGGCCACCCCCGCGTCGCTGTCGGCAGTGATCGATTCCATTGACATCGCAAGCGATCGACGCCAATCGCCACGGCTATGTCGGATAGCAATCGACGCTGTCGTGCGCCGCCGGCCTTTGAAGTAAGGAATGACATGACCAAGCAAAATGCAGTTCGTATCGTCGTAACGGGCGTTGGGATCGTCGGGCCTCTGGGCTGTGGCGCAGAGATCGTCTGGTCGCGGCTGCTGGCGGGGCAATCGGGCATTCGCACGTTGCCTGAGGACGTGGCGGAGGGGACCGGTTGCGCCATAGCGGGGCGCGTGCCGAGCGTTGCCGAGGACCGCGAGGCCGGCTACGACCCCGATCGGTATATCCCGGCCAAGGATCGCAAGAAGATGGATCGCTTCATCGAATTCGCGCTCATCGCCGCCAGGGAAGCTCTTACCCAGGCGAGCTGGCAACCCACCGACGAAACCGCCCGGCAGCGAACCGCCACCCTGATTGCCTCGGGCGTCGGTGGGTTCGATGCGATCACCGAGGCCGTGCGCACCACCGACCACCGCGGGCCACGTCGGCTGTCGCCATTCACCGTGCCGTCCTTCCTGGCCAACATGGCGGCCGGGCATGTCTCGATCCAGCACGGCTTCAGAGGGCCGCTCGGCGCGCCGGTCACCGCCTGCGCCGCCGGTGTGCAAGCGATCGGGGACGCCGCGCGTCTGATCCGCAGCGGCGAGGCGGATATTGCCGTTTGCGGCGGGACCGAGGCCGCGATCCATCGCGTCACCCTCGGCAGTTTCGCGGCGGCGCGGGCCTTGTCGACCGGATTCAATGACCGTCCGCAGGAAGCATCTCGGCCCTTCGATCGCAACCGCGAAGGCTTTGTCATGGCCGAAGGTGCCGGTCTGCTGGTGATCGAATCTCTGGAGCATGCCCTGGCGCGCGGCGCCCAGCCTCTGGCCGAGCTGGTCGGCTACGGCACCAGTGCAGACGCCTACCACCTGACGGCCGGTCCGGCCGATGGCAGCGGAGCGCGTCGGGCGATGGAACTGGCGTTGCAACAGGCCGGGGTGGCGCCGGGCCAGGTTGATCACATCAACGCGCATGCGACGTCCACCCAGGTCGGTGACCGAGGCGAGTTGGCCGCCATTCGAGCCGCCTTCGGAACGGGGTCGGGCGTGGCGATCACTTCGACCAAGTCCAGCACCGGGCATCTGCTGGGCGCCGCCGGTGGCATCGAAGCCATCTTCACCGTGCTCGCGCTTCGTGATCAGATCGTCCCGCCCACGTTGAACCTGACCGATCCCGACGAGGCGGCCGACGGACTCGATCTGGTTGGCTTGAACGCAAGGAAGATGCCGATCGAGTATGCGCTGTCCAATGGGTTCGGATTCGGCGGCGTCAATGCCAGCGTGCTGTTCCGTCGCTGGCAGCCAAGCTTGCGCACCGTCTGAGCGCCGGCTGTACGTTGCGGCGGGGCCTGTAGAGCAGGCTCCGCTCACGTCGACGGCCGACCACGGCTAGTTGTCGGTTGTTGCAAGCACCCGGGCAATGGTTGGAGGAGCCTTGGGGCGGGCGTATAGCGACTCCAGGTAGGCTTTCAACCTCGGCGCGTTTTCGAGCATCTGCTCTTCGTTTGCCCAGTCCAGCGTATACGCCGCAGTGAAGTCGGCCACGCTGAGCCGGTCGCCCACCAGGAACTCACGGTCCTTCATGTGTCGTTCCAGCACTGCCACCATCTCGATGCCTTCCTGGCGCGCCAGATCGATATCCTGCGGTAGTCGCTGATTTTCCGGATAGATGAACGTATGCCGCGCTATGCGCCAGAGCGGCTGCTCAATCTCGGTGACCAGAAAGAAGATCCAGCGATACATCTGGGATCGGTCTTCCACCGTCGCCGGAATGTAGCCCGCCTCGGGGTTTTTCTCCGCGAGGTAGAGCTGAATGGCGGCCGATTCGGTTATGACGAGGTCGCCATCGACCAGAACCGGCACCTTGGCGGCGGGGTTGAGGGTGAGAAAGTCGAGTTTCCGTTGCTCGCCTCTCAGAAGGTCCACCGGAACCATCTCGTATTCCAGCCCCAGTTCGTTGAGCAACCAGATGACGCGCAGAGCGCGGGTTGGCGGCGTTCCGTACAGTTTCAACATTTTCGGCTCCCGTGATTTCAGGCAATTTCGCTTGGATGCCTAATTAGTCGAGCGGGAGCGTGCCGAATCGACACCCTATAAATATAAAAAGAGCGTTAAAAACAGGCTCGGATGCGAGACCGTTCCGCATCCGAGCCTGTTTTCGTCTGTTGCCGTTCGCTCGCTGTTTTCAACGCCGCCTGGCGTGGGTTTTCCAGCAACATCTGCCGATATCAGCGAACCTTGAAGCGGCTGACGACAGCCGACAGGCGCCTGTTGCTGTCGAGCAGCGACTCGGTGCTGCGGTCCACGCTTACACCGCTTTCAACCAGCTCGTCGACGACATGTCGGACAGCGACCATGTTGCGGTTGATCTCCTCGGCGACGGCGCTTTGTTCTTCCGCTGCGGTGGCGATCTGGGTGCTCAGGTCATTGATGTGAACGACCGAGCCCGCCATTTCATCCAGGCCGACGGTGACCTGGGCGGTCTTGTCTGCGGTAGTCTGGCAGCTGACCTTGGTTTGCTCCATGGCCTGGACCGCCGAACCGACGGCCTGCTGCAGGCGCTGCAGCGTCTCGTTGATCTCGGACGTGCTCTGCTGCGTACGAGCCGCGAGCGCCCTGACTTCGTCGGCGACCACCGCAAAGCCGCGTCCTTGCTCACCGGCGCGAGCGGCTTCGATGGCGGCGTTCAGCGCCAGCAGGTTGGTTTGGCCGGCGATATCACCAATGACGCCGAGCACGTCGTTGATCCGTTGGGCATCGGCTTCCATTGCCTGCACCTTGGCGGTCGCGCTTTCAACTTCGCTGACCAGGGCGCGCACGCTGTTGGAGGCATCGTCAACGACCCGCTTCGAGGAGACGGCGTTGTGGTTGGCGGTTTGCGTGAAGGACGCGGTATCGCTGGCACTCTGCGCAACGGACTCTGCGGTCGAACTCATCTCGTTGATCGCGGTGACCGCCTGATCCGTTTCCGATGCGTGCCTGGCCAGGGCCTCGTTGGTCGTGCGCGAGAGCTGCTTGAGCTGACCGATTTCGGCATGGATCTGGGTAGTGGCATCGCTTACATCGATCATCATCGCCTGCAGATAGCCGATGAATCCGTTCACCGAGCGACCAACCTGATCGACCTCGTCTTCGCCCTTGATGTCGATTCGCTTGGTCAGATCGGCGTCACCCGCCGACAGGGCATCGATATTCGATCGCAGCACCCCAAGCCGTTTCATCAGCTGGTTAAGGGCGACGATCATCAACGCCAGCAGGATCATGACCATGGGGATCTGCAGCGAGGCGAGCGTCTTGAGCATGGCATCGCTGCGGGCCTCGAGCTGGGCGGTCGGCAGCGCCGCGGCGAGCCACCAGGGGGTTCCTTCGATGGGGGTCAGAAAGAAGCTGAAGTCTTCGCCGTCCCTGCTGTAGGACGCGCGATGCAGTTGCTGCGGCATATCGGCCAGGGCCTTCTGCACGGTGGCGATGAAAGGCGACTGGCTGGCCAGCTCCGACACGTTACGCAGTACCATGTCTGCGCTCAGTTGTGGCTGGTTGCTGAGGATCTTGCCATCCGCTTCGACGATCATCACTTCGCCGTTGATCTCCTTCTGCTTATCGGCGACCAGACGGTTGAAGAAGCCAAGGGTCAGATCGATCGTCGAGACACCCCAGGCCGAGCCGTCCTTGTAGATGGTCATGGCGCAGTTGGTGCGCGGCTCGGCGCTGGCGTCGTCCTTGTACGCCGCGGCCCAGACGCACTTGCCACGAGGCGCCTGCATGCCGCCGCGATGCCAGGGTTCCTCGAAATAATTCTTCGATTCAGCCGAGTTCCAGTGAGTGTTGACGATCAGCTTTCCTGCCGAATCCCGGTGGTAGAAGGTGCTGTGTTTGGCACGCCCCGGGGTACGCAAATTGGGCAGCGGCCAGATTCCGCCGCCAAAGACTTTCGCGTCGCCGTACTGATCGACCAGACCGGGCAGAACCCGATCGATCTCGTCGCTTTCCAGCATGGGTACGGTCTGGGTAATGCTCCGTGCCTGGGCTTCGACCCGCGCAAGCTCTACGCCGATGTGTTCACCAATCTCGGCGACCTCGGACAAGACGATGGTTTCACCGGCGGCAATGAGCTGCGGGGTGATGAATCGCTTTATCCCAAGCATGGTGAGGAGCATCACCAGCAGAACGAAGCAGATGAAGGTGAGGGTGTAACGGGCCTTGATGGTGCTGAATGCTGACATCTGTCCTGAACCTGTAAACAGCCGGCCCAACGGGCTTGGCGAACGGCGGTCTATCGGCTACTTGCCGGCCAGCTTGAGGCCCGGCTGACTAACGGTTTGAACGCTGCGCCGCTACTGGCAGGGCAAGGGAAACGAAAACGCCCTCCTGGCCATGGGCGAGGAGGGCGTTTGGACAGCGCTGGGCTAACGGTCAGCCGCGGTGGTTGTACTTGCCCAGATCCATATGACGGTTCACATCCTTGTACAGCAGGTAGCGGAACTTGCCCGGGCCGCCCGAGTAGCAGGCCTGTGGGCAGAACGCGCGCAGCCACATGTAGTCGCCGGCTTCCACCTCGACCCAGTCCTGGTTCAGACGGTAGACCGCCTTGCCCTCGAGGACATACAGGCCGTGCTCCATGACGTGGGTTTCGGCGAAGGGGATGACCGCACCGGGCTCGAAGGTCACGATATTCACATGCATGTCGTGACGCATGTCGCTCATGTCGACGAAACGGGTCGTGACCCACTTGCCGTCCGTACCCGGCATCGGTATCGGCTCGATGTCTTGCTCGTTGGTGACGAAGGCTTCGGGACGCGCCAGGCCATCGACCGCCTGGTAGTACTTGCGCACCCAGTGGAAGCGTGCCGGAGCGGCGTTGGAGTTGCGCAGTGTCCAGGTGGCTGCCGGCGGAATGTACGCATAGCTGCCAGGACGCATCGCATGCGTGGTGCCTTCGAGTGTCAGCGTGAATTCGCCATCGACCACGAACAGCACGCCTTCGGCATTCGGGTCCTGCTCAGGGCGGTCGCTGCCACCGCCTTCCGCCAGTTCGACGATGTACTGGGAGAAGGTCTCGGCAAAGCCGGACAGAGGACGGGAAAGCACCCACATGCGCATGTTGTCCCAGAACGGCAGATGGCTCGTGACGATGTCACGCATCACGCCCTTCGGAATGATCGCGTAAGCCTCGGTGAACATCGCGCGATCGGTCAGCAGTTCGGTCTGCGCTGGGTGCCCGCCAGTGGGGGCATAGTATTTGGTGTTTGCCATAAAACTCCCGTCATGGTTGTTGGAACCTGCTGGCGAGGCCGCAGGCTGGGGAAGGAGCAGATTTTGTATACATATTGAACATGTTTTTATCGAAACTGTATACAATAAATCTGCTTTCACTCCAAACCCGCGCTAAGCCTGGCGTCGAACGCTTTCGACCGCGCAAATTTTCGCGAGCTTTCCTGATCCTTACGGGCTATTTCCAAGGCCGAGCGGGTCGATGTTCATACGTAGAGCAACCCGCGAAACCCTCTGGCGGCGTAGTAGGACTGCGCACCGTTGTGATACAGGAACACCTTGCCGTAGCGCCGATCGCAGAACAGTGCCCCACCCAGCGAACGGACATCGGACGGCGTGCTGACCCAGCTGGACGTTTTGCTATCGAATTCGCCGAGTGTCTGCAGCGCCCGGTACTGCTGTTCGGTCAACAGCTCGATACCCATCTCATGGGCTCGTTCAATTGCACTGGCCAGTGGCTTGTTCTCCTTTCTGGCGTTCAGGGCCGGGTCGTCATAGCAGAGGCTTCGGCGACCAGACGGGCTCTCGCTGGAGCAATCGCAGAAGGTGAACTGCCCCGTCTGCTTGTCGTGCGCTATCACGTCGGGTTCGCCTCCGCTGTTTTCCATTGCCAGCAGGGAGCGCAGGGCATTGGCGTTGCTTTCCAGCCTCGCAAGGACATCGCCCCATTCGATACCTTCGTGGCGATGAGCGTTTTGCTCGAAGCGATCCTTCAATAGGCGAAGCAGGGCTTCTCGTTCGGTTTTCTTCATGATTCGCAGCCGTTGTCGAGGGTTGCTGGGCCATGTGTGGTTCGGCGCGGATAGGTGCTGCCGACAGCCTGACGTGTCGTCCAGCGTTGCGGCGAACGACCGTTAGCGTAGCTGCTGATCCGGATGGATGCAGACCGTGAAGGTTGCCCGCCGTGTTAGTGCTCGATGGTGCAGGCAGGACGGAAGAAGATCGCCGCGCCGTTGCGGCTAAGTGGGGGATTAATTCTTGAAGGCCGAGATCCGGCTTCTGTTGCGGCGCTGCAGCGATGCGTTGCCGGATCGGGACAGCGCGCCGCTCTACTGCGGCAATACTGCCGGGGCGCGCTTCGCTCCGTTCAGGTTGGCGTTCGGTTTGGCTCCGTCGGATCTAGAACGGCGAGGCTTAATCCACAGAAACTGTGGATAACCAAGTGGATATCGCCGTAGAAGGTTCGCTCAACGTCGCTAGCATCGGGGCTGCGTTCAGACTGCTCGAAAATCGCTCAGCCGGCCCCGGCTTTTCCTGTCGTTTCAGCTCGTATGCGCAACAGTAATGGCGTCGGCCGGCTCTGTTGCGCCGCTTCCGGCTGCAGCCCCAGGGCTGCATACGCGCGGCTCAGCGTGCCGGGGAGCTAGGGTCCTAGAGCAGGCGCTCGCGGCCTTGTTCGCAGGTGGGCGGGCCCAAAGCAAAGGGAGCGCTGTCCAGCGATCTGGGCTAGGGCGGGGGAGGCCGTTGGGACGCCGATATTCCGGCCCTGCCAACTAGAACTTTGCGGTCACTTCCTGGCAGGGCACCGGGAGCCGCCCAAGCGTTGTCCACGATCAGCGGCCCCCACGTGAATCAGCAATACCTACCCCTCTGTTACACCCTCTGTTTGGATAACGGCAGCAGCACTGTCAGAAGCTGATCACCGTCTTCAGCCCTATGGCCACCACGTCCTGTGCACCGTCGAAACCGCCTGGCCGACGGAAATACTGGAGGTTCGGCGTCAGCGAGACGGCTGGAGCCAAGGCGACGCGGTAGTAGAGTTCGGCTGGGTATTCCACATCCGGCACCGGCTCGCCCTGTTCGCGCAGATGCTTGCGGGCGTCGTCGTTGATTTCCAGGCGGCCTAGACCAAGCCCGATCTCGTCATTCGGGCGCGAGGCGAATGGGGCGGAGAGGATGCCGCCAACCTGCCAGATGCGCTCGATATAGGTCACGTCCGGGTCGGACTGGATCAGGTTGGCGAACAGTTTCAGCCGCCGCGCCGGCAGCGCAGCGCTCTGCCAGATTTGCTGCTCGGCCATCAGGTAGCCGCCAGTAGCCTTGTCATGTTCGGCGGCTGGCGCGCCGGAAAGCGCCATCGGCCGACCGGCCGCGTCACGGTAGACGTCTTCGAAATCGCCGGTGTTGCGCCAGAGGCCCAGGCGATAGGCGCCAGGTTGGCCGGAGAAGGTTGGCGTCCAGCCCAGTTCGGCTACCGCGTGGTAGCCGGTGGTGCCCGACGGGCTGCCAAAATTCAGGCCCTGCTCGCGCTGGGTGAAACGTGGGTTGACCTGATAAAGCGCAGTCTGCAGCGACCACTCTTCGTCCAGCTGGTAACGCGCGGTGGCGCCCCATTGGCTGATCGGCCAGGTGTACCAGTTCGGCGTGATGTAGCCGGGCACCGTGCCGCAGAAGCCGAGGTTCTGGAACGGACAGTCGAAGGGATAGATCTCGCCGCTCATGGGCAGGCGACCGAGCTTGAGCAGCAGGCGGTCATCGAGCAGCGCCTGCTCGTAATAGAACTGCACCAGCCGGGTGGTACTGCCATAGCCGTAGATTTCCTGCGGCTGCAGCAGCACGCCGAGGTCCGCCTCGGCGTTGAGGTTCTCGCCGTTGCGGTTGACCACGCTGAAGCGGAAACCGGCGCCGGACCAGCCCAGCAGTTTGTCCAGGTCCAGTGCGGCGTCGAACATCAGTTGATCGGCGTAGGTGCCGGTGTGGTCATCGCCGCCCTGGGTATTCCAGGCCAGTTCGTTGACGTAGGTGATCTGCAGATCGACGCCGGACTCGTGCAGGCGGGTGCGGCTGCCGTTCCAGTCGCCGAAGAGGAACTGATCGGGTGAATACTCGGCCGCGTGGGCAGAAGTGAACAGGCAGGCGGCGAGAACGCCGCTGCCGAAGCGCAGGCTTGTTGTCATTGTTCTGATCCTTCGAATGTGACGGTGCGGGTGCAGCGAATATCGTTAGTTGGAAGGCCTATGGCATAAACGGTATCCGCGTGCGCTTGTGCTCGTTACTCATTACCTGTGGCTAGGTAAGGGGCACTGCGATATCGGTGTGTCCAGATCAAAGCCCGAATCTTCGCGATTGAAGTGGCGGTTGCATGCTCGTTCTATCACTTGGATCCAGGCTTCTATCCAAACTCAAACTCTTGTCGGTGTTACCGGATCAAGCGATTGGTTTGGCGTTTAAATGATGGCTAGTGTCCTCCGCCAGACTTCACACCATCGTGTGCTTGCCTACGAATGAAATGACGAATGTTTTCCAGCTCTGCATCTGTCAAATCCGGGAATTTCGGCATGCCATTGGCAAGCAACGCGCCACCGCGCACAACACTCTCGAACGCTTTTTCGTTGCCTTTGAGCGGTATCGGCGACTCCCGCAGATCGGGTGCTTTCATACCCGCAACAGCTCCGGCGCCATGACAGCCAACGCAGAGGTTCTCTGCGAAAACACCTGCGCCGGCCTCTGCTTTTTTGGCATCGACCTCGAACTTCGCATCGATAATTGGCCTGGCAAGCTGCGGCGCAGGTTGTTCTGGAACAACCGCTTTTCCATCTAGCGAAAACGTCATGATGCGGCGCTCATGCACGCCATATTTCCAGCCATGGCTTTCAAAACCCAGTTCACCGGAGCCGCCAAAGTTGGAGGCCAATGCACCACCAGGTCCCACCAGAAGGGAAACCATCTGCTTGCCATCCAGTTTGTAGGTAATCGGTGGCGCGGAGATGCCAAGGCCTACGTCATAAGACCAAAGTTCGTCGCCGGTGCGCGCATCGTAGGCTTTGAACAGGCCGTCAGGCTGGCCCTGGAAAACCAGGTTGCCGGCTGTGGTCAGGGTTCCGCCACCCCATGGGCTCTTCTGGTTCACTTGCCACACACGCTTGTTCTTGACCGGGTCCCAGGCCTGCAAAGAACCGCGAGATTCATGCGGGTCTTTGGTCAGCTCCCAACCGGTCAGGCCCAGATAGAGTTTGTGGCTCGCCATCTTGTGGCCAGGCTTCGTGTTCTTGCCATCGTCCTTGAAGGTATTGCCCAGATGGTTGGTGGGGATAAAGGCAAGATTCAGCTCGGGGTTATAAGACATCGCGTGCCACGAGTGAGCGCCGAATGCCGAAGGGTAGATATTCTTCTCGCCATCAGGATATCTGGCGTCCTTAGCGACAATATGGCGTTGCTCTTTCAGGTCGTACCTGGGTGACCAGTTGGCATCGGCGAATTTCTCAGCAGACAGTACCTTGCCGTTCGAGCGGTCGATCGTATAGAAGAAGCCGTTTTTTGGCGCATGCAATAGAGCATCGACATCCTTGCCATCGATTTTCAGATCGGCCAACACGATGTCCATGTTCGAGTTGTAGTCCCATGTGTCACCGGGCGCAGTTTGGACGTGCCATTTGTATTCGCCTGTATCCGCATCTACCGCTACGAGAGAGCACAGGAACAAGTTATCGCCGCCCCCCGGGCTACGAACCTTGATATTCCACGGCCCACCATTGCCTGTACCAAAAATGAGCTGGTTGTATTTCTCGTCGTAAGTCCAGCCATGCCAGGCGTTACCGCCACCGCCGTTCTCCCACCACCGGCCGCTCCAGGTTTTAGCAGCCATTTCCTGAGCTGCATCCTCGAATCCATCGGCAGGATTGCCAGGAACGATATAGAAACGCCAAATCTGTTTGCCCGTTTCGGCATCATAAGCGGTCACATAACCGCGCATCGGGCCAAGTTCTGTTCCACCATTACCGACAAATACCTTGCCATCGAAGGCCTTGGGATGGCCGGTAATGTTCAACGGCTGGTCATGGTCAAAGGTTCGGGTTTGCCAGACTTCCTTGCCGTCTTTCCTGGTAATCGCAATCAGACGGCCGTCCCAGGTGGCGATGAATAGCTTGTCACCATAGGTCGAAAGGCCGCGGTTATGCTTCCAGAACACTTTCTTCATGTTGTTGTCGATGATCTCTTTGGAAACTTGCGGATCGTATTCCCAAAGCATCTTGCCAGTGCGTGCATCGAACGCACGTGTCCTGTTCATTTCACCGACGTAGTACATGACGCCATCGACCACCAAAGGCGTTCCGACGATATCGGATCGGTCCGGCAGCGGCGCGTACCATTCAGGCTTCAGCCCGCTGACGTTGTCTACATTGATGTCTTTGAGAGGGCTGAATCGCTGTTCGGAATGTGTTCGCCCGTAAGCCAGCCAATCAGCAGTATTGGATTCATCAGACAATTCCTTATCCGTAATGGCTCTGTCTGATGCGTGCAGTGGCGTAATCGCAAAAAGCGAGGCCGCCATGATCATTTGAACCCTTAGGTTTGACTGTTTTAAGTTCATTTTTATTATTTCCTGTTTAGGGTTTGTTCTCGCTTCAGGCATGCCTCAAGCGAGCATTCACTGGTAAAGCTCTTCTGATATTTTTTTATTTGTAAACGACTTTCGCTGTTGCGCCCTTTAGTAGCGAGCAACATGATGTGCGCGTATATCACTGCTTTTCAGGATTGTTATTTAAACGTTTATAACTACAGGTCCGGCTTCGTTGCGCTTTTGTTGCCGGTTTTGGTGGCTTTGGTGGCTTTGGTGGCTTTGGTGGCGTTGCGACCCTGCTGCAGTGACGCTCGGCGCCAACGCCCGTGCGTACCAGGGCTGTATGCGCTCGGTTCAGCGTGCCGGGGAGCGCGGGTCCCAGAGCAGGCGTTCGCGGCCTTGTTCGTAGGCCATTCCCTCGGGGAAGCTGACCAGCTCCAGTTGCAGCCCCCAGGGCGCGAGGAAATAGACCCAGGTCAGGCCCTTGCCCGGCCCTTCGGTAAACGTCGAGGGCTCGCCGAGCACACGGATGCCGCGTTCGCGCAGGAAGGCCACCGCCGCCTCCATGTCGTCGACGTAGAACGCCAAGTGATGGCCGCCGATGTCGCTGTTTTTCGGTGGTGAGCCGGCCTGGTCGGGCGCCGAATACTCGAAAACCTCCAGGTTGGTGCCGTTGCCGCAGCGCAGCATCTGGAAATTCCTGATCACTGCACGCGGATGGACGTTGAGGTGCTCGTGCATCCAGTCGTCGTCGAAGGCGAAGGTGCCGAGCTCGAAGAACGGCTCGCAGCCCAGCACCTCGCAGAAGAAGCTCACCGCTTCCTCGAGGTTCGGCACGGTCAGGCCGAAGTGTTGGATGCCGCGCTGGCCGGGCAGGCTGCCTTTGGGCGCAGTGGGGGTGGGATGGTTCATGGTGTTTCCTCCGATGCATGGCGGGGCCGGATGGCCTGCTGTGTTGTTGTTATTCAAAGCAAGGGGGAGTGCCGTCCGGCGGCGAGGCCTTCGGGCGGATAGGTGGTGCGGGCGCCGAGTTCCAGGCCCTGCCAGGCGAGGACGCGCTGGTAGCTCTCGGGCAGCGATGCCGCGGTTGCCCAGGGATCGGCCAGCCGCTCGCCAAGCGCCAAGTGACTTTCGGCCTGGCAGCGCAGGTCGCTGGCGCAGGCGTGGTAGAAGCGGTTCACCACATCGGCCATGGCTTCGCGCCAGTCCTCGACCAGCAGCGCCGCGTGAGCCAGCACCACCGAGCGGCCATCACGGCTGCGTCGCCAGCGCTGGGCGGTACCGGCCAGCTTGCGAGATTCCAGGGTGAGGTTGAAGCGACCGTCGCAGAACGCGCCGGGCACCGCGCCCACTCCGGCCTTGAGACCGTTCTCCGCCAGCCAAAGCGCCAGCGGTTCGAGCAGCCGCTCATAGGCGACGTCGATGCGCTTGCCGGCTTCGTCACCGGCCGGCAGGGCATAGGCCAGTGCAACGTTGAGCACCGCCGATGATTGCGGCACCGGCTCGCCGCCGGTGTCGCGCAACAGGATCGGCCAGCCCTGCGCCGCGCAGCGTTGGCTGGCCAGGGCGAAACCGGGCCGGCGTTCGAAGCTGCCGGGCATCACCAATGCCTGGCCGGTCGGCCGCCAGAGCAGCAGCTGGCAGTCGAACAGGCCATCGCAGACGCGCTGCAGCAAGGCCCGCTCGGCATTCAGTCCGGCGCCCACGCTGAACCGGGCGATGCCGTTCATGCGGCGTGCTCCTCGATGCGCCGGCAGAGATCATCGAGAAACTCAGCTGCCGGCGATCCGTTGACCGCGCGGTGATCGAAGGTCAGTGACAGGCCCATCCACTCGACTTCCACCAGCTCGCCGCTCGGCCCGAGCTCCAGCCTCCGCTGAATGCCGCCAACGCCCAGAATCGCCACCTGTGGCGGGTTGAGGATCGGCGTGAAGTGATGCACCCGCGACAACCCCAGATTGGAGACGGTAAAGGTGGCGCCGGTCAGCTCCTTGACCGACAGCTTGCCGGCCTGCGCCTTGTCCACCAGCGCCTTGCGCGCCTGACACAGGGCTTCGCCATCCAGCTGCTCGGCGTTGAACAGCGCCGGAGCGACCAGCAGATCGCCCGGCAGCGGAATGGCCAGGCCCAGATGCACCGCTGCATGCTGGTGGATCACCTCGTCTTCCAGCGTGGCATTGAGGCCGGGATAGGCCTGCAGGGTTTCGATCACCTTGAGCAGCAACAGGTCCTGCACGGAGACCGCGCTGCCCTCGGCTTTCAGTTCGGTCCGACGGGTTTTCAGCGCATCCAGCCGGCATTCGCTGTGGTGGGTCAGCTGCGCGGTGGTCTGCAGGCTTTCGTGCATCTTCGCCGCGATCATCTTGCGCATGCCCTTGAGCGGCACCCGTTCGGGGGCGCGCTCGGGCAGATTCTCCAGTTGAGTCATGGCTATTCCACCTGGCCGATGACCGCACCCTTGGCGATCACCGCGTCTTCTTCCTCGAGGATCTTCAGCACGCCGGCGGTCGGCGCTTCGATCTCGAACTGGGCCTTTTCCGACATGACCTCGGCGACCAGGTCACCAGCGGCCACTTCGGCACCGTCGCTGACCAGCCAGGAGGTGATCACCGCTTCGGCGTCGCCTTCCCAGAGGTCGTCTGCAATCACGATGGGGGTACTCATAAATGTCATTCCTTATGCATGGCGTGATAAGCGGCCACGATCTTGTCGGCGTTGGGCAGGGCCCATTGCTCCATGACCGGGGTGAAGGGGATGGGGATGTCGGGGAAGGCCACCCGCTGCGGGCGTGCCTTGAGCATGCCGATATCGTGCTCGACGACGCTGGCGATGATCTCGCCGCTGACGCCGAAGCTGTGATAGTCCTCGTCGATGACGATCAACCGGCCGGTTTTTTTCACCGAGGCGATGACGTGCCCGCGGTCCAGCGGCACCAGGCTGCGCAGATCTATGACCTCGGCGCTGACACCGTCCTTCTCCAGCTGAGCAGCCGCGCGCAGGGCGTGATGCACCCCGGCACCAAGGCTGACCAGGCTGACGTCGCGGCCTTCGCGGACGGTCTTGGCCTTGCCGATCTCGACGATGTAGGGCTCGTCGGGCACCGGCACCGTGGCGCCTTTCTCGGTGCCCAACCAGCCCATGCCCTGCAGCGCCTTGTGGAAGAGGTAGACCACCGGGTTGTCGTCGCGAATCGCCGCGGTCATCAGACCCTTGGCGTCGTAGGCGTTGCTCGGCACCACCACCTTCATGCCCGGCAGGTGGGCGAAGGTGCCGTAGAGGCATTGCGAGTGTTGCCCAGCGTCCGAGTAGCCGGCGCCGGTGGAGGCCATCAACACCATCGGCACCGGCACCTTGCCGCCGGAGAAGTAGGTGTTCTTCGCCATCAGGTTGTAGATGGCGTCCATGCAGACGCCGAAGAAGTCGACGAACATCAGCTCGACGATCGGCCGCATGCCGTCCGAGGCAGCGCCTACGGCGGCGCCGATGAAAGCGGTCTCGGAGATCGGCGTGTCGCGAATGCGTTCCTTGCCGAACTCCTCGTACAGCCCGCGTGTATTGCCGAACACGCCGCCGAGCTGGCCGATGTCCTCGCCCATCACGAACACCTTCGGGTCCAGGCGCATCTCCTGCGCCACGGCAGCGGCCATGGCGCGGGCGACGGTGAGTTTTTTCTCAGTTGTGGCAGTGGTCATGAGGTTCTCCTTTTCAGCCGGCCAGCGCGCTGGGGCTGACGATGATCTTGACGTTGCGGTCCTTGTGGTTGGCCAGCTCCTCGAAGCCCTGTTCGAGGATGTTGTCCAGGCCGATGCGCCCGGTGATCAGCGGGGTGACGTCCATGCGGCCGTCGGTGATCAGGGCGATGACATCGGCGAATTCGCCGGCGTAGGCGAGCGAGCCGATCACCTGTTTCTCGGTGGCGACGATCTCGAAGAAGTTGAATTCCGAGGGTTCCTCGAAGATGCCGACCATCACGCAGCGACCGGCCTTGCGGATCACGTCGATGGCCAGTTTCGCGGTGGATTTGTGGCCGATGCATTCGAAGGAGACGCCGGCTCCGTAGCCGCCCGTGAGCGCCTTGATCTCGGCGATGGCGTCGCACTCGCTGGGGTCGATGACCCGGTTTGCACCGACTTCCAGCGCCTTGGCCTTGCGCGCGGCGGACATTTCCAGGGCGATGACCTGACCGGCGCCCGCGGCCTTGGCGCACATGATGGTGCACAGGCCGATGGTGCCGGCGCCGACCACCACCACGGTTTCGCCGAGCAGGCTGCCGGCCTTCTTCACCGCATGCATGCCGACCGCCAATGGCTCGATCAACGCGCCGGCTTCCAGCGGAAAACCTTCGGGCAGGCGATAGAGCAATTCGGCCGGCACGTTGACGAATTCGGCGAAGGCGCCGTTGTTCATCAACCCGGTGAAGGCCAGCTGTTCGCAGAGGTTGTACTGGCCGGTCTTGCAGAAGCGGCACTGGCCGCAATGCTGGCAGGCATCGGCGGCGACTTTGTCGCCCGGCGCGTAGCCCTCGACGCCTTCACCGGTGGCGACGATCTCGCCGCAGAACTCGTGGCCGAGGATGCATTGACCCTTGATGCCGGTGAGCGGGTGCGGCGCGTCCACCGGGATGAACACCGGGCCTGCGAGGTATTCGTGCAGGTCGGAACCGCAGATGCCGCACCAGTGCACGCGGATCTGCACCCAGCCCGGTTGCGGCGAACCCGGTAGCGCGACTTGCTCCAGGCGGATGTCCTTGCGACCGTGCCAGACGGCGGCGGTCATGGTGGCTTGGCTATTCATGGCGTTCCTCTTGTTGTTCTGGCTGACTTTGTTCGCGAGCGAGCTCGCGCCTACAGGTTTCGGTTTGCCGCGTGCCGCCTTTGTAGGAGCGACCCTGGCCGCGAATCGGTGGCTCGGGTGTCCATTCGCGAGCAAGCCCGCTCCTACGTGTCTCGGTTTGCCGCGTGCCGCTTTTTGTGGGAGCGATCTCGATCGCGAAGCGGTGGCTCCGATGCCCGTTCGCGAACAAGCCCGCTCCTACAGGTTTCGGCTTGCCGCGTGCCGCTTTTTGTGGGAGCGATCTCGATCGCGAAGCGGTGGCTCCGATGCCCGTTCGTGAGCAACCCCGCTCCTACGTGTCTCGGTTTGCCGCGTGCCGCTTTTTGTGGGAGCGATCTCGATCGCGAAACGGTTGCTCCGGTGCCTGGCGAGCACGCCCACTCCTACGGTTCATGGGCCTTACACGAACACCTTTTCCATCGCCTCTTCGGGGCGCGGATAGGGACTTTCCCGGGCGAAGGCGATGGCCTCGTCGATGCGCCCGCGCGCGCGGGCGGCGATGTCTTCGGCCTGCGCCTCGCTCATCACCCCTTCGTCGATCAGGCGCTGGCGGTAGCCGGGGATCGGGTCCTTTTTCATCAGGCCGTCCTTCTCGCCCTCGGGGCGGTAGGTTTCGCCGTCGCCCATGAAGTGGCCGGCCAGGCGGTAAGTCTCGATTTCGATCAGGGTCGGGCCGCCGCCTGCACGGGCGCGCTCGATGGCTTCGGCGGCGGCTCGGAACACGCCGTCCGGGTCGTTGTTCTCGACGAATACACCGGGCATGCCGTAGGCCGCCGCGCGAACATGGTGCTGCTTGATGCAGGTGGCGCTGGCCTTGGCCACCGAGATGCCCCAGGCGTTGTCCTCGATGACGAACACCACCGGCAGCTTCCACAGTGCCGCGAGGTTCAGCGTTTCGTGGAAGGCGCCCTGGTTGGCTGCGCCCTCGCCAATAAAGGAGACGGCCACGCCGGGCTTGCCCTGCATCTGCCGCGACAGCGCTGCGCCGACCGCCGGGCCCATGCCCTCGGCGATGATTCCCGAGCAGGAGAAATTCACCCGGCCGTCGAACAGGTGCATGTGCCCGCCACGTCCGCCGGACAGGCCGCTGGCCTTGCCGAAGATCTCGGCCATCATCTCGTTGAGGTCCACGCCCTTGGCCACGGCGATGTGGTGCGGGCGGTGGGTGGCGGTGACGATGTCCTCGGCGTTCAGGTGCGCACAGACACCCACGGCACAGGGCTCCTGGCCGTTGGAAAGGTGCATTTCGCCGGGGATCGGCCCCTTGGCCATGTTGAACACCGGCGTCTTGCCTTCCATGTAGATGCGCTCGATGGATTCCTCCATGTAGCGGCTGGTCAGCATCTGCTCGTACATCCACAGGCGCTGCGACTGGTTGGGCTGGGTCATGGTCGACTCCCTTGAAGTAGTGGTCAGATCGCGCGTTCGTTGAGCAGACGGCCGATCTGCTCGGCCTGGCGCAGGGCCAACGCGACGATGGTGAGGGTGGGGTTCTGGCCGCCGCTGGTGGTGAACTGGCTGCCGTCGGAGATGAACAGGTTGGGGATGTCATGGCTCTGGCCCCACTTGTTCACCACCCCGTCACGGGCCTTGGCGCTCATGCGGTTGGTGCCCATGTTGTGGCTGGCCGGGTAGGGCGGCAGCTCGATGACATCGGTGGCACCGGCGGCCTCGTAGCACTTCGCGGTGGCGGCGACGCCGTGCTTGCGCATGGCGGCATCCATCGGGTGATCGCTCTTGGTCACCACCGGAATCGGCAGGCCGTACTGGTCCTTTTCACTGCCGTGCAGCGTGATGCGGTTGCTCTCCAGCGGCAGATCCTCGCCGCACAGCCAGACGCCGGACATGCGGTCGTAGTTCTCCATTCGCGAGGCGAACTGCTTGCCCCAGCCCTTGGGCGTCGGGTCGAGGAAGGCCGAGAGGAACGGCAGGCCGAGGGCGAGAATCTCCAGGCGATAACCGCCGACGAAGCCACGCGAAGGGTCGTTGTAGGACTCGTCGGAGATCACCCCGGCACAGGTGGTGCCGCGGTACATGTGCACCGGCTTGGGCATAACCGCGAAGATGCCGGCGGTGGTGTGGGTCATGTAGTTGCGCCCGACCTGGCCGGAGGAATTGGCCAGCCCGTCGGGGAACATGGAGGATGCGGAGTTGAGCAACAGCCGCGGCGATTCGATGGAGTTGCCTGCCACGCAGACCACCCGGGCCTTCTGCCGCTGGATGTTGCCGTCGGCGTCGGCGTATACCACGGCGTTCACCTTGCCCTTGGCGTCGTGCTCGATGCGCAGCACCATCGACTGCGGGCGCACCTCGCAATAGCCACTGGCCTCGGCGCGTGGGATGTCGGTGTAGAGCGTCGACCACTTCGCGCCCATCTTGCAGCCCTGCATGCAGAAGCCGATCTGCTGGCAGGCGGCGCGGTCGTCGTAGGGCTCGGTGTTGATCGCCATCGGCCCGGAGAGAATCTCCTTGTAGCCGACGCGCTCGGCGCCGGTGGCCAGCACCTTGAAGGAGTTGTGCCACGGGTGGTAGGCCATGCCGGTGCTCGGCCCGGTCACGCCCATGTGTTTCTCGGCCTTCTCGTACCAGGGCGCCATCTCTTCCAGCGTCACCGGCCAGTCGAGCAGGTTGGCGCCGGCGATGTCGCCATTGATGCTCTGCATCTTGAATTCGAAGTCACGGAAGCGCAGGGCGATGCCGGCCCAGTGCACCGTGCTGCCGCCGACCGCCTTGACGATCCAGGCGGGCAGGTTGGGGTTGTTCTCGGCCAGGTGCCAGCCGCCTGCGGCGATGCGTTTGTCGAGCCAGGAGATCTTCTTGAACATCGCCCACTCGTCGTTCTCGATATCTTCCAGGCTGAAGCGCTTGCCGGCTTCGAGCACGACGCTGCGTATCTTCTGTTTGGCCAGGGCGTTGGCCATCGTGCCGCCGCCTGCGCCGGAGCCGATGATCACCACGACGCCATCGTCGTCCTGAGCGAAAGTTGCCATGGGGTATTCCTCATCTTGTTTTTGTTGTGGTCCCGCTCGGCGGGAAGGGGGTGTCGTTCAGAGCCAGTCGATATCGTCGAAGCCGCGATTGACGTAGCCACCTTTCTCCCAGGACGAGCCCTCGTAGCCGAACAGCGGGAACAGGGTCTTGTTGTCGTACAGGCCGAACATCAGGCTGCTGCGCACGGCCTTGAAGAAGGGGGTGGTTTCGATTTCGGTCAGCAGAACGACCCGATCGGCCTCGGCAAGCTGCTCGAAGCGCGCCTCGTGCGCCTGACTTGCACGCGTTTGCAGTTGGCTCAGGCCGCTGGCGACCAGGTCTGGTTGTTCGTCCACCAGTCCGAGCAGCGGTTCTATGTAGTGACGGTCGCTGATGAAGTCGTGCGGGAAGATGTCCCGGCCCATGCGCAACAGGCCTTCGGGAAGGTCCGGCAGCTTTTCCTCGGCAAGCAGGTTTACCGGGATGAGCTGAGCCAGGCCCATGACGGCCAGGGACTGGCCAGAGAGGGAAAGAAAGCGCCGCCTGTTAAGCGTGTCGCGCTTGCCCAGGGAATTATGCATGACATGACTCCTGATTATTACCAGCAGTTCTGAGGTCAATCAGGCTGCGGTGATCTTGTTATGCGAGAGTTGTTCCGCAAAACAAATCGAGCAGTTGTCATGCCAACTTTTTAATGTTCCGTTTTATATGCCTAACTTAATGATTCAAAAGAAAATCTGATTTAAGAATCACCCTGCTGTAACCATCCTGTAACGCTGTTTCGGCGTTACACCTGTAAAGCGTTGTAAAGCTCTTTACACCCTGAATAAGCTACGAATAGCGCCAAGCCATGCATCCAAAGTTTAGGCTGGCCAGACCCTCTCAATGGTTTATCCTGAACATCGTTGAACAACAATAAAACGTTATGCCGGAAGCACTGGCATCGAGCCGATGCCAGTGCTTCGAGGAGAGTGCATGAACATGCTGTCCGGTCCCGTAAGTCATATCGACGCGGTGCTTTCCTTGGCCAATGCGCCGCACTTGCCGGGTGATCGCGACCCGATCATCGCCCGCTCGTGGCGCCGCTGTGTACATGACTATGGACTGGACCCGGCGCGTCCCGCCGAGGCGCGCTTCGTTCCGCGGCAAGTGCTGCGCGAGCATCAGGATCAGGCCGACGAGCTGATCAACGTCGCCCGTGCCGGCGTCGAGCAGCTCTACCGGCAGATCGCCGAGCTGGGCTACGTGATCCTGCTGACCGACAACCGCGGCATCGCCGTACAGTTTCTCGGCGACCCGGCGGATGAAAAGGCCCATCGCAAGACCGGCCTGTTCCTCGGCTCGGACTGGGGCGAAGACCATGCCGGCACCTGCGCGGTGGGCACCTGCATCAAGGAACAGCAGGCGCTGACCTGTCACCAGCACGATCATTTCAGCGTCTGGCACACCAATCTCACCTGCACCGCAGTCCCCATGTTCAACCCGCAGGGGCAATTGCTGGCCGTGCTCGACATTTCAGCGCTGCATTCGCCGCCGACGAAGGACTCGCAGACCTTCGCCCTGCAACTGGTCAAGCAGTACGCACGGATGATCGAGGATGCCTACTTCATGCGCGTTTACCGCGACCGGCCGATTCTTGGCTTCGACGGTTCGCGCGAGTTCGTCCTGATCAACCGCCGTTACCTGCTGGCGTTGGGCGACAACGGCGAGCTGCTGGCCGGCAACACCGCCGCGCGCGGCCTGCTGGCCGAGCACGGGCTGATGACGCAGGGGCCCTTCGGCACGCTGGCGCAGGCGCGGATCGATCAGCTGTTCGACTGCGAGCTGAACGATGTGCTGAGCATTCCCTACGCCAGCCATGACCAGGTCCGTGCCTTCCGTACCCACCGCCACCAGCTGTTCTTCGCTGCCTTGATGGAGCCGCGTCGCCAGATTTCAGAGCCGACCGAGCGCAGCATGCCCGGCGGGCATTCCGCGCTCGATGCCCTGGCCGACGACGACCCGGTCATGCGCAAGATGCTTGCCCGCGCCAAACGCCTGTGCAGCGAACCGCTGAACGTGCTGCTCAATGGCGAAACCGGCACCGGCAAGGAACGCCTGGCCAAGGCGCTGCATGAAAGCGGCTGCCGACGCAGCAAGCCCTTCGTCGCGATCAACTGTGGCGCGATGCCCGAATCGCTGATCGAAAGCGAGCTGTTCGGCTACGCCCCCGGCACCTTTACCGGGGCGCGCAGCAAGGGCATGCGCGGGCTGATCCAGCAGGCCGACGGCGGCACGCTGTTCCTCGACGAAATCGGCGACATGCCGCTGCATTTGCAGACCCGATTGCTGCGCGTGCTGGCCGAGCAGGAAGTGATGCCGCTCGGTGCTGAAAAGCCGGTGAAAGTGGATATCCGAGTGGTCGCCGCCAGCCACCGCGACCTGCGGCAGATGGTCGAGAGCGGGGCGTTTCGCGAGGACCTGTTCTACCGCCTGAACGGCGCGTCGCTGAAGCTGCCGCCGTTGCGTGAGCGGGCGGACAAGGCATTCCTGATCGATCGCGTGTTCGCCGAGCTGGCCGAAGGGCGCCCGGGCAACCCTCATCTGCGCGGTGATGCGATGAGTGCGCTGCTGGCCTACCCCTGGCCGGGCAACATCCGCGAACTGCGCAATGTGCTGCAGTACGCGCTAGCGACCTGCGAAGAAGACGAGATCACCGTCCAGGACCTGCCGGACGAGTGCCTGCCACGAATTCTGGCGCGCTGCCGTGACGACGCCGGCGACGCGGTGCCCGAGCCCGAGCCTGCTTTGGCGCTGCGCGAGCTGCTGCGTCGTGAACACTGGAACGTCAGCGCCGTTGCACGGGAACTCGGTGTGTCCCGCCCCACGGTGTATCGCCGCATGCGGGTGCTGGGTATCGAGCCTCCTAGATGACCATCGTTGTCGGCGGGCGTCGGCCGAACTGTTAAGGCGTTGCCGCAGGGTAGCGCTGGTCTGCCCGAGCGCCCGGGTGCTCCCGTTCTGCGAGCAGCCGGAAGTGTGCCCAGTGTTGCGGCGATACCAGCCTGAGGCACGGTGGCCGTGGCGCTTATAGCGTTTTGGCTGTGATACCCGCTAATGCGATGGAGGATCGTGCTTCGGAAGGCTGTCCAGCTACGTTATGCTAGTGGCACTAGGCTACTAAACCGGTGAAAGCATGCCGCTGTCTGCGAATCCCTCGCTCGGAAAGATCATTTCCCATCCGGCAACGATTCCAGGAATCGCGTTCGTGCTGATGGCTTTGATCTGGTCCGTTCTTCTGATCGAGCAACAGCGCAACCGAGACTTCATCGAACAGAAGGCAGTGGACGAAGCGGCGAATCTAGCGCTGGCATTCCAGGAAAACGCCGCCAGTACATTTCATGACGCCGATACGGCGTTGAAGCTGTTGCGCCCCGAATGGCAGCGGGGCCCAGTGCACTTCGACGAACGCGTACGAGCGCTGCAGAGTGCGTTCTACAACGACCTGCTCATGCAGGTCGCTGTGATCGGCGCGGACGGCCTGTTGCGATACTCCAGCCTGGGGCCGACGACCGAGGCGATCGATCTGTCCGACCGCGAACACTTCAAAGTGCACCGCGCGTCGACACAGGACACCTTGCATATCAGCAAACCGGTGACCGGTCGCGTATCCGGGCGGCATACCATTCAGGTCACGCGACCTATCAGGGACGGCCAGACGTTGGTCGGGGTACTGGTCATATCGCTGGCCCCGGCCTATTTTTCGCGATTTTTCGATGGCGTGCACTTGGGCGAGCACAGCGCCATCATGCTGGTCGGAACGGATGGCGTCCTGAGAGCGCGCGGAAGCGGGCAAGTGGCAGAATCGGACGCGATCGGCGTCACCCTTCCGGCCAGCTTGCCGTTCGTGCAGCCAGGCTCGCGCCCCAACGGCAGCTTCCAGGCGCTCAGCCCGATAGACGGCCGGCCCAAGATCTACGTCTACCGGCGCCTGGCGGCGCTGTCACAATCAGTCGTAGTCGCCCTCGATGTCGAGGATGTCTTCGCCGAGCACCACCAGCGCTGGGAGCGGTATAAGGGATGGTCTGCTGGCATCTCGCTCCTGGTCATGCTCGGCGCCGGGTTGCTGGCTCGATCGATTTCCTTGCAGTTCGATTTCCGCAATCGCTTGTTGGCGCTTATTCAAGGGCTGCGCACGCTGAACGACATCGCAGTGAAACCGGCTTCGCTCAACGAGCGAATCGACGCTGCTTTGACCTTGAGCCGGGAGTATCTGGCGGCTGACTATGCGCTGTATGCCGGCCTGGAGGCCGACGGCTGGAGCGTGAGCCATTGCAGCGCATCGCCGACCACAGGCGCCAGGCTGGACCGGAGCCAACTGAGCGAGCTGTTCGCTGCGGCCCTGCACGAAGCCCAGCACGATGCGACCGCCGTGGAGTTGCGCTCGTTCGTGTCGATTTCGCAGTTGTACATGCATGACACGGACTATGCCGTTTCAGCCGTTCCGGTGGTGATCGGCGGGTCGCGCCATGGTGCGGTTGGCTTCGTCTTCAACACGCCCGCATGGGACGACACGAGCCGCAGGGATGGCGAGCTCATAAGGCTGGTGGCACGGCTGATCGGCAGCATGATCGGCGAAGACCTGACGCGACGCGAGCTCGAGCGGCTGGCCACCTCCGATTTCCTCACTGGCGCCAAAAGCCGGGGATTCTTCACCGAGGCGGTTGGTGTCGAGATCAGCAACTTGGCTCGCCATGGTCAGCCGTTGTCGCTGGCGCTGATCGACCTGGATTACTTCAAGCGCATCAACGACCACTACGGCCATCCGATGGGTGATGAGACGCTGCGGATGGTGGCTCGATCCTGCCAGCGCGCACTTCGTGCCGGCGACGTGTTGGCCCGCCTGGGCGGCGAGGAGTTCGCGGTATTGATGCCACGCGCAACCGAAGCGGACGCGATGGAGATTGCCGAGCGGCTTAGGCATTCCATTGCGCAAGGCGCTGTCTCGTCGGGAGAGCTCACGGTGACCATCACCGCGAGCCTGGGCGTCGCGCAGCTTGCAGCCGGCGAAGACTTTGCTGCCTTTTACAACAAGGCCGACAAGGCGCTGTACGCAGCCAAGCAGCGTGGAAGGAATCGTGTGGTCGCTGCAAGCGACATCCAGGCCGGACAGGTCGAGGCGCGTACCTGACCACGCATGGCATTGGGCGCAACGCGACTGGCGCGAGGTATCAACCTGCCGCTGGCACCGCGTTAGCGACTTCGTCGAGGATCGCTGCATCCAGCCGAAGCAGCCTCACGGTACGTTCGTCACGCAGGCTATCCGGGGTGCGATCCGGCGGCAGGCGCATCAAGGTTCCGGCCAGGTTCAGCACCAGCGCTTCGCGGCTGAATACATCGGCGCCTAGCCCGTAGAAGGCGCTGGTCGCCTGGCGCAACTGAAGCGGGAGCGCCCACCGCGAGCGCAAGGCCGATCCGAAACCGGCGGCATACCCGCTGGGCACCGACTCGATCCGCTCTTCGTCGAGCGCTTCACCGCTGTCGAGCCAATCCTGCAACGTTCGTAGCAGCGCAAGCTCTCCAATGTTGTGCAGCAGCCCTGCGGTATAGCAGAGCTCGACGTCGAGCCTGGCCTTGCGCGCGAGCCACTCGGCTAACTGCGCCGCGCGTTGGGCCTCCGCGCAGATGGTGGCGGCCCGGCGCGACAGACGTTCGTCGCCAAGGATGGCGCTGTGCTGCAGTGCCATGGCCAGGACCAGATTGAGTGCACGCTTGAGGCCGAGCCTCGGCAATGCCTGGGACAGCGACTGGCAGATGCTGGCCTGATGCTGCGCGGCGCTGTTAGCGAGTTGAATCAGCCGCGCGGTGACCTGTTGATCTTTCGAGAGCTGCGCCTCGATAACGCCCAGATCCCTGTCGTCGGCACTCAGGCATTCCTGAATCGCGATCTGGACCGCTTCGAGCATTGGGGCGCCGCGGTTGTTGTTGCGCATGCGCTCGAGGAACGCGTCCAGGTCGGGACCCGGTGTATCCGCCTGTGTATGCAGGCCTCGCGTCGCTCGCGGCAACAGTGTCAGCAGGCGCCGCTGCAGTTCGTCGAGGTTGCAGGGCTTGCCCAGATAGGCGTGGGGCCGTAGCGGGCGGGCGGCCCTTACGCTATGGGCATCCAGCCGTTGGCTGATCAATATGCACGGCAGCAGGCGGGTAGAGGTGGCTTGGCGTAGTTGGGCCAGTAGCGAGAACCCATCCAGCTCGTCCAGTTCGCCGTCGGCGATCAACAGGCCGGGCGTTTGCCGTCGGCAGGCGGTCAGCGCCGAATGGCCGTCATGCACCTGGATGACCCGGGTTCTGGGCGCCAGGTTTTCGATCAGCTGGGCCATCTGGTCCGCTCGCCAGGGTTCGCTGTAGGCGACCAGAACATAGGAAACAGAGCCCGGTCTGAGATCCCCGCCATTGATAGGGTGAGGCTGTTGTGGCGAGACCGAGCGCTTGGCCATTCGATGGGTTCCAAAATTCCAGCCGCAATTTTGCAACGCAATCGATATGTGACTGTCAGGTCAGATTGTCGCACCTGCACGGATCAATGAAGGACCGCTGAGAAAAGGCCAGGGAAGAAATAGCCGCCAACGGGCCGTTCGGAAAAAGGCGGCTACAGAGTCCATAGGCGCAGGCGGCCAGCTCCGGGCGCAGCCATGGCAATCAGGCTTGCCACACGCCGCGCTCGTCACGCTGTTGCTTGATCACGCTGTGCCAGATCCGTCTAAACATCAGCGCCCATCCGAGCGCTGATTTCCCCGGCGACCTGCAGCAGTCGCTGCGCTTCGCGACCGCCTGGCTCGACCACGAAACCGGGCTCCGCGCCGACGACGGTGATGACGCCTGCCAGCCGCTGGCCATGGCTGAACAGCGGCGCGGACAGCGCGTTGACGCCGGCCATCAGCAGGCCGTGCACGTGCTGGACATGCGTGCGCCGCAGCTCGTTCATCGTCGCGAGCAGCGCCTCGGAGGAGGGGGCGGAGGGCAGCTTCATTTCCGCTTCGCGCAGCTCGGCGGTTTCGGCGTTCGGCATGAAGGCGTTGAATACCAGGCCCGTGGACGACCCGAGCAATGGCAGCACCGAGCCCACCTGGGTGATGAGGGTGACCGCGCGCACCGCTTGTTCGACATGCACCACCGCTGGGCCCCGGTTACCCCACACCGCGAGAAAGCAGGTCTCGTTGAGTTCGTCGCGCAGTTGTACCAGATGAGGGGTGGCCAGTTTGACCACGTCCAGCCGACCGAGCGCTGCCAGCCCGACGAACAACGCGGCGCGGCCCAGCCCGTAATGATTGGTCAGTGGATCCTGTTCGGCAAAACCGCTCGCCATCAAGGCTTGCAGATACCGATGAACCTTGCTGGCCGGCATGCCGACGTGCTCGGCCAGACGCGACAGCGAAGTCGCCGGCGCCAGTTCGGCCAACGCCGTGAGGATGTCCGTTCCCACTTCGGCAGCCTGCACTTTCTGCCGCCGTGGCGCTGGTTGCGCGTTGCTATCTGCCATGAGCTCGACTGCCTGCCTGATAAAGGCGCTGTTTATAGCTTGACGATGGGAGGACTTCAAATTACTTTTTGCGTAAACCGATTACGCAAATCGAGAGATCGCCATGCCTATCCAAGAACAAGACCCACAGGCTCATCGATACCAGTCCGGTTTCGGTAACGAGTTCAGCAGCGAGGCGTTGCCCGGCGCGTTGCCGGTAGGGCAGAACTCGCCACAGAAGGTGCCGTACGGGCTCTACACCGAGCTGCTTTCGGGTACCGCTTTTACCGTTCCGCGTAGCGAGGCGCGGCGGACATGGCTGTACCGCATCCGTCCTTCGGCCAATCACGGTAAATACCAGCGACTGGAACGCCAGCTGAATGCGGCTCTGGGCGCGGTCACGCCTAACCGCCTGCGTTGGAATCCTGCGCCGCTGCCCGATGGCGCGACCGACTTCATCGACGGCCTTATGTGCGTCGCCGCAAACGGCGAACCGAACCAGCCGACGGGCGCGAGCATTTACCGCTATGCGGCCAACCAGTCGATGGAGCGGGTGTTCTTCAATGCCGATGGCGAGCTGCTGATCGTCCCGCAGCAGGGCACGCTGAGGCTGGTCACCGAACTGGGCGTGCTGGACGTGGCGCCGCTGGAGATCGCGGTAGTCCCGCGCGGCATGAAGTTCCGCGTCGAGCTGCTGGAAGCCAGTGCCAGTGGCTACGTCTGTGAGAACCACGGTTGCGCCTTGCGGCTGCCGGATCTGGGGCCGATTGGCAGCAACGGGCTGGCCAATCCGCGGGATTTCCTCGCGCCCGTCGCGCAGTTCGAGGAACGCGACGAACCGGTGCAGCTGGTACAGAAATTTCTCGGTGAACTCTGGGCTACCGAGCTCGATCACTCGCCGCTGGACGTGGTCGCCTGGCATGGCAACAACGTGCCCTACAAATATGACCTGCGCCGTTTCAACACCATCGGCACGGTCAGCTTCGACCACCCGGACCCATCCATCTTCACGGTGCTGACTTCGCCCAGTGCCATCCACGGGATGGCCAACATCGATTTCGTCATCTTCCCGCCGCGCTGGATGGTGGCGGAAAACACCTTCCGGCCGCCGTGGTTCCATCGCAACCTGATGAACGAATTCATGGGGCTGATCGCCGGCGCCTACGACGCCAAGGCCGATGGATTCTCGCCGGGTGGCGCCTCGCTGCATAACTGCATGAGCGCTCACGGGCCGGATCACGTGTCCACTGAACAGGCGATCAATGCCGAACTCAAACCGCACAAGATCGAGAACACCATGGCTTTCATGTTCGAAACCGGCCAGGTGCTTCGGCCAACACGTCAGGCGCTGGAAAGCCCGCTGTTGCAGGATGACTACGACAGCTGCTGGGCGGGCCTGACCAAGACTTTCGACAAGAATGGGAACTGACATGAGCGCACAGACACAACCATGCAGCTGGGTCGAATCGGCCAACGGGCATTCGGATTTCTCCCTTGCCAACCTGCCGCTGGGGGTCTTCAGCCGGGACGGCGAGCAGCCACGCGGCGGCGTTGCGATCGGTGACTACATTTTCGACCTGAGCGTGGCCTGCGAGGCCGGTCTGTTCGAAGGGCGCGCGGCCGAAGCCGCAAAGGCCGCCAGTGCCAGCAGCCTCAACGCGTTCTTTGCGCTGGGCGCATCGGCACGCAAGGCGTTGCGCGAGGCCCTGCAAGGCTTGCTCATCGAGAGCAGCGAGCAGCGCGAGCGCCTGCAAGGCATGGGCGAGACCCTGTTGCAGCCGATGAGCCAGTGCCGGATGCACCTGCCGGCCAAAGTCGGCGACTACACCGATTTCTATGTGGGCATTCACCACGCCAACAACGTCGGCAAACTGTTCCGTCCGGACAATCCCTTGCTGCCGAACTACAAGTACGTACCCATCGGCTACCACGGTCGCGCATCGACGATCGATGTCTCCGGCGCGACGGTCAAACGACCCAATGGCCAGACCCTGCCGCCCGGTGCCACCGAGCCGAGCTTCGGTCCGAGCAAGCGTCTGGACCATGAGCTGGAGCTGGGCATCTGGATCGGTGAAGGCAATGCCCGTGGCGAGGCCATTCCGATCAGCGAGGCGGGCGTGCACGTCGCCGGTTTCTGTCTGCTCAACGACTGGTCTGCGCGCGATCTGCAGGCCTGGGAATATCAGCCGTTGGGACCGTTTCTTTCCAAGAGTTTCGCCACCAGCGTTTCGCCCTGGGTGGTGACGCCCGAAGCCCTGGAACCCTTCCGCAGCGCGCAGCCCACGCGTCCCGAAGGCGACCCGCAACCGCTGCCTTATCTATTCGACGAACGAGATCAGCAGCAGGGCGCGCTGGATATCGAACTGGAGGTGCTGCTACAGACCCAGGCGATGCGCGACAAGGGGTTGCCAGCGCAACGCATTACCTTGAGCAGCACGCGCAACATGTATTGGACCGTGGCCCAGATGGTCGCTCACCACAGCGTCAATGGCTGCAGTCTGCAACCGGGCGACCTGTTCGGCTCGGGCACGCTGTCCGGCGTGACCACCGATAGCTGCGGCAGCCTGCTGGAGATAACCGCGGGCGGCAAGCAGGCGCTGGAACTGGCGAGTGGCGAAACCCGGACCTTCCTCGAAGACGGCGACGAGATCATCTTCAAGGCGCGCTGTCAGCGTGAGGGCTACGCATCGATCGGCTTTGGCGAGTGTCGCGGCAGGGTGTTGCCCGCTTCACGCTGAGGTTGACGACGACACGGCCCGGCTGTCGCGGTGGCAGCCGCACACCGTCTGTGGGAGCGGTCTTGACCGCGAAAAAGTGCCCCTTCCAGTCGAGCCGTAAACGATTTTTGCATTCGCGATCAAGGTACCCCAGCGGTTTCCAGCGACTCCGCAGGACCGGTTGCCGCGCTCCTCATCTGCTTGGCGAGCGCGGCAGTAAATTCCTGGGCCGCCGACCAGCGCATGTGAACCGCGTCGACGAACGAGGCCTCCGGCGTGCTCCAGTCCTTGTCGGCGTTCCAGTAGCTGCCGCCGCTGGTGCTCAGTGCGTCCAGAATGCGTTGGTCGAAGTCAGCCAGGAAGGTGCCGTCCGGGTCGTACTTTTCTTTCCACTTAGGGTGCAGTGGGGTGGAGACCACCATCAGCTGTCGTCCCTCTTTCTGCAGGCGTGTGCCCATGTCCCGCAGCGCCTGGAAGCAGCTGCGATCGAGCGGCTCCGGGCGACCGTACAGGAGTTCGCGGGTGTTGGCGGTAACCAGCGGGCCGTCGCCGAACCGGTTGAAGACCAGCGGATCCCATTCGATCTCTCCGGCCCGCTGCGCTTTGATCGTTAGCGCGTTTCGCAGCAAGGACTTCGGCGAGAAATAGCGCAGGTAGTGACCCCAGGGCGATGCGTTTTCATAAACGTACGGATCGACGTGCTCACGGTTGAACACGGCGGTGGGGACTCGCCAGCAACCGGCGAAATCCTGCGGATCGGCAATCATCACGACGCTGCGGATGCTGGGCTCGCGATCGAGCAGCCAGTGCCCGACGTAGGTCGACTGGTTGGCGAAAAGGCCGCAGAACGCGCCGTTCATCGGGCGCACGTCGGGCATGGCCTGCATCAGTACATTGCCGTCGACGTGGCGCCAGGCGACGGACGAACCGATTATCAGCAGGTTCGGCGATTGGATCGGGTTGCCACGCATGAAGCTGAGCTTCTCGTCGGCGCAAGAGATGTTCGAGAACGCTGGTGGCGGCAGGTTGCCGGTTCGGTCCAGCACCAAGAGTGTCAGGCAGAACACCACCAGGGCCCCGAACAGGCCGGAAAACAATGACAGCAAATACCGCGGACGCACCTGGCCCGGCGCGCTGGCCGTGCGTGCCTTTCCATTTTCGAGGGTGCTGCCGTCCTTGGGGTAGTCAGCGGTATGGGCCATGGCTATTTTCCTTCGAGTTTGGCGCTGATGACCTGAGCGAAATGACCGACGTTGCGCAGCGACTCCAGCTCGGCCGTGCGGAACTTGATGCCGAAGCGCTGTTCCGCCGCTACGGTGAGCATCACGTGGGTCTGGCTGTCCCAGCCGTCGATGTCATTGGCGGTCATTTCCGGTGACAGGACGATGCTGTCGTCATCGAACACGTCGTGAAAAACCGGGGTCAAGGTCTTGAGAACTTCTGCTTCGGTCATGCTGATACCTCGATGAAATGATGGGGGGGGCGGGTGCAGTCGAGCGCGTAGCGCCAGAAGGTGGCGTCGCTTGTCGCATCGGCCAGTGGCGGGTGCTGGGCGAACCCGAGCCGCGGATAGTGCTCGGCGACCATGCCGTTGCGCTCAGTGGGGCGGTACTCGCCGATCAACGCGCGGTAACCGGCTGCGGCTGCGGCGCTGGCAAGCACCTCGAGCACGGCGTCTTCGACTTGCCGGCCGAGCACCCGGCAGCTCATCAGCCAGCTGTCGATCAGCAATTCATCCGCGCCGATACGGCTGTCGGGGCGCGCCAGCACCACGCTGATCAAGCCGTTGTCGCCGAACTTGTCGGCCAGCCGGATGGCCAGCGCCACCGCGCCGGGGTCGTTGGCGATACGTTCCACTTCCGCCTCGCTGTAGCGGCGCGTGGTGAGGTTGAACTGGTTGGTCTTGTTGATCAGCTGGGTGCTGCGGGTGAGCTCGGCGGCGCCGATCCGGGTCGCCGTCATCACCATTTCCAATCCGCGCAGGTAGCCTTCCATATCGGTCGCCTGGCTCATGGCGGCCTTGCGCTCGGCATTCAACGCATAGTTGCGCCCGCGGGTGGCGTCGTCCGAGGTGAAGGAAATGGCTTCGAAGTAGCCGGCCGCAGCCACCCGTGCGGGATAGTCGGCAACGTCGTCTGGCAGTTCGGGCACTGCCACCTCGGGCAGCTCACGGCGCACGATGTCGCGCTCGGCCGGGTTATCGTCGACGAACACCAGGCTGTCGAGGCCGATATCCAGCATCGAAGCGATGCGCCGCAGGTTTCCGGCCTTGTCTGCCCAGTTGGCGACGAAAGCGGCGATGTCGCCTCGCTTGAGCGCCATTTCCGGATGGTTGAACGCGGCTTCGGCGACGCTCAGGTCGTTCTTGCTGCACACCGCCAGGATGATGCCGCGCCGTGCAAGCAGGGCAGCGTAACGTTGGAAGGCCAGGAAGGCTTCGCCGCTGGGCGAGCCCTGGCCAAGGTGAATGCCGTCGACACCGTCGTCACCAATCACGCCACCCCACAGGGTGTTATCCAGATCCAGTACCAGGCATTTGCGCGACAGGCCGACGCTCGCCGCGGCGATGCGAGCCAGCTGGTCGCCATACAGCGGCGCGAGGTTGGGACTGACCAGTTGCTTGGCCTGATGCCAGCGCACCGGTTCGGCGAGACCATCGCCGTAGCTCCCGCGTGCCGCCTCCCACGCCAGATCCATCAGCAGTACGCCGTCTTCGCGGGCCGCTGTGCGGATCGCGGCGTTCAAGCGTTCGATCACGGCACAGGGCGAGGCCGGTACCAATGCGTCGAACGAGCCGAAGAGCGGCGGATCGGCCGGCACTATGGTTTGTTGCAGCACTTGCGCGGCGTAGCGCTCGCGCGCACGGCGCCAGAGCAGGCGTAACTCGTCGACACGGCCGGTCACCGCGGCGTCGACCTCCGCCTGCGAGGCTTCGAGGGGAAGCTGTAGTGGCGCATCGCGAGCGTCGAGCGCCAGCACGATCAACTGCGGGGCGAAGCGGGTCAGCTCGGCGTCTTCCATGAGCAGTGCCTGACGATACATCCCGTACGGCGCAACATGCACCGAGATGGCAAGGCGGCGCTGCAAACCGGCGACCCGAATGGCCGGCACCAAGTGATCCACGGTGTGCGAGGCCAGCAGTGCGATGCGCAGCGAACGCAGCCCCGGTGTCGGCGTCTCGCTCTTGGTCAGCGCCTGCAAGCCTTCGCTGGCCAGCCGATCCAGGCGTGTGGTCTGAGTGAAGTCGCGACGGTAGCCGGCCAGTCGTGTGGCTTGGGCCAGCCGTGCGATCGGGTCGGTTTCGCGCTTGGCCTCGCCGATGGCGGCACTGAGGTCCGAGTGTTGCGGTAGCCAGAGAAGCTGATCCATCAGGCTTGCACTCCTTGAATATCAAAACTGGAAGTAGAGGAACTCGGTTGGGGCCACGGAAAACGCCACGGCCAATGCAAAGAAGCCCAGCACGCCGATGGCCAGCCCCACGGCGGGCGCCGGGGCCCACATCGCGAACGGGAACCAACGCAGCAGCCAGTGCTCGCGCGGTTGGGCATCCAGCGAGGTGCGAAACCGCGCCATCCATTGCTGCACGTTGGGCATCAGCCAGACGAATGCCATAAGCAGCACTATCGGGACGTAGTCTGACTTGTCGAAGTCAGTGCTCAGCTCGCTCAGGCCGGCCATGCCCGCCAGCATCGCCAGGGCGGTCGGAACGCTGTCGGCGCGGAAGAACACCATCGCGACGACTACGCAAAGGAAGGTCAGCAAGACGGCGGCGGCGCGATACAGGGGCTTGTCACTGTCCATTGGCAGGCCCTTGCGTGCCTTGAACGCGCGGAAACCGTGGGCCACCACCAGATAGAAGCCATGCAGCAGGCCGAACACCACGAACTGCCAGCCGGCACCGTGCCAGACGCCGGAGATGAACATGGTCAGCACCGTGGGATAGGCGACCAGCACGACGAAGGTGCTCAGGCTCATCTTGCCGCGCCGCGGCAGCGGTTTGCCGGCGGCCATGCGCGAGCGCGTGATGCGCATGACGATGGGGTTGTAGATGTAGGCGGTGAGAAAGCGCGTCAGGGTCATGTGCCAACGTGACCAGTAGTCGATCAGGTTGTGCGCCTTGAACGGGCTGTTGAAGTTGACCGGCAGCCGCAGGCCGAACAACAGGCCGAGGCCGATGGCCATGTCGCTGTAGCCGGAAAAGTCGAAGTAGATCTGCAAGGTATAGGTGAGGGCACCAAACCAGGCGTCGTAGAACGCCGGAACGATACCGTCGCTGGCGATGCTGAAGATCGGCGCGGTTTTCGCGCCCAAGGGGTCGGCGATGATGACCTTCTTGAACAGGCCGAGCAGGAATACCGTGAGCCCCAGCGAGATATTGTCGATGCGCGGGCGGAAGGTGCTCGAGTCATTGAACTGCTTGAGCATCTCGCCGTGGTGGGTGATCGGCCCTGCGATCAGTTGCGGGAAGAAGCTGATGAACAGGCAGTAGTTGACGAAGTCGTGCTCGGTTACCTCACCGTCATGGGCATCCACAAGATAGGCGATCTGCTGGAAGGTGAAGAACGAAATCGCCAGCGGCAGGACGATCTCGCCCACTGACCAGCCCAGGCCAAAGGCTGCATCGAGGCTGCCTAACAAAAAACCGGTGTATTTGTAGTAGCCGAGTAAGGCCACGTTGGCGGCGACGCCGAGCACCAGCGCCGCCCGCGAAGGGCGTCGCATCAGGTAGCCACCGATCAGGTAGTTGACCACCATGCTGCCGACCAGCAGCGGTACGTAGGCAGGGTTCCACCAGCCGTAGAACACCAGCGACGCCAGGGTCAGCCAGATGGCTGCGTAACGTTGCCTGCCAGTACCTGCAAGAAGAATGAAACCCAGAAGAACCACCGGAAGGAATCCGGCGATGAACACCGCGGAATTGAAGAGCATCGTCCTTTCCCTTATCCCTGAACATCCACGGCCGCTCTTCGGAACAGAACGGCGATTGCACGGATGAATCACTCGGCCCGACGACGACGATCTGTCGGTGCGCTCGCTGAAACACTCCAATTGCAGCCCGCGTTGCGCGGCGCTGCGGCAGACCTAATTCCTTTTCACTGCACGGATGCTTGGCTCTGTCTGTGAACTATGACGCAGATTTGTAAGGAAAGGTTGCACCGCTCATCTGGCCGTGACACGCCCGGACGGACGGATAGGGGGCGGGGTAAATCGAGCGAAACGCCATGCTAGAGCGGCGAAAGGACCCAGCAGAACGACAGCGCGACGGCTTGCCGCATGTTCGGCAACGGACCCGACGCCGAAAAGGACCTCCGGCGCGGGATCGTTTAGCCGGGAGAAGGGGATAACCGCGGCGCCAGGGCTGGGCCATTGCGGCGCCAGCCCGTTTTGGGTCAGCCGAAGAAATACAGGCAGCCGGAAATCACCACGCCTGAATAGACCAGCATCAGCAGGCAGTAGCCCATGATGTCGCGCGCACCGAGGCCGACGATGCCGAGAATGGGCAGCGCCCAGAATGGTTGGATCATGTTGGTCCAGGCGTCGCCCCAGGCGATGGCCATGGCCGTGACGGCCGGCGCCACGCCCAGCGCCTGGCCGGCGGGCAGCATGATCGGGCCTTGCACTGCCCACTGACCGCCGCCGGACGGCACGAAGACGTTGACCAATCCGGCGCTGAGAAACGCCAGCACCGGGAAGGTATCGGCCGAGGACCAGGCGATGAAGGTGTCGGTGATCTGCTTGCCGAGCGACAGACCGTCGGCGTTGGCCCCGACCATCATGCCCATGATCCCGGCATAGAACGGGAACTGGATGACGATACCGCTGATGCCGCCGATGCCGTCCTGCACCGCGCGCATGTAGCGTTCGGGCGAGCCGTGCAACGCCAGACCGACGAACAGGAACAGGCCGATCACGATGTTCAGGGTCAGGGCGAAGCCGTTCTCGGAGAAGTAATAGCCGAAGTACACCACGCCGAGCGCGACGATGATCAGATTGAGAATACGGCTGTCGTCCATCCGCTGGGCCAGCGTGTTGCGAGGCAGCGGCTCATGTGCCGGGTCGGTGAGCAGCGTTGGGTCGGCGACCTTGGGATCCTTCGGGTGCATCGCCCAGTTGAGGATCGGCAGGCCGATGACCAGCAGGGCGATGATGGTCAGGTTCATGGGGGTGAACAGGGTGTCGCCGACACCGATGGCGCCGGTGACCACACCGCCGGTCATGCGCTCCAGATCCGCGCCGCCGGTGGCCAACGACAACGGGATCGATCCGGACAGCCCGCCGTGCCATATCAGAAAGCCCGAATAGGCTGCGGCGACCAGCAGTGGATAGTCGACACCCTTGACCTCACGGGCCAGGGCGCGGGCGAATACCGCGCCGATCACCAGGCCGAAGCCCCAGTTGATCCAGGACCCGGCAAGAGCGACCAGCGTGACGAACACTACCGCACGGCCTGGCGTGCGCGCTGTCCGTGCCAGGCCGGCGAGCAGACGGTGAATGGCCGGTGCGCTGGCCAGGGCGTGGCCGGTCACCAAAATCAGCGCCATCTGCATGGCGAAGGTCAACAGGTTCCAGAAACCCGTACCCCAGTGCTTGGCCATGGCCGGTAGACCCTGGCCGGTGACCAACATGCTGGCGGCGAGCACGATAAGGCTGAGCAGTATCGCGAAAACGAAAGGTGAGGGCAGGTATCGCTGTACGAGCTTCACACTCGCTGAAGTGATGGCATTGAGCATGGATTGGTCCTTGTTTTTATTACTGCTTGTAGTGGTTGTCGCTGTTAAAGGCTTCTGTAGGAGCAGGCTCTGCCTGCGACCCTTGGTGCCAGCCGGGGTCGTGGCCCTTTTCGCAGGTGGAACCTGCTCCTACGTAAAGCTGTTGTGCTGTAGGAGCAGGCTCTGCCTGCGGCCCGTAGTCAGCCGGTGCTGCGGCCCTTTTCGCAGGTAGAACCTGCTCTTACATAAAACTGCTGCGCCGACGAATAAGCCTGTGTCAGGCGCGTTCGATGGCCAGTGCAACGCCTTGGCCGCCGCCGATGCACAGCGTGGCGAGGCCTTTCTTCGCGTCGCGGCGGATCATCTCGTGTAGCAGTGTGACCAGCACGCGGCAGCCGGATGCGCCGATGGGATGACCCCATGCGATGGCGCCGCCGTTGACGTTGACCTTGCTTGCATCCCAGCCCAGTTCCTGCCCGACCGACAACGCCTGGGCGGCGAAGGCTTCGTTGGCTTCGATCAGGTCCAGCTCATCCAGTGACCAACCGGCCTTGTCCAGGCAGCGACGGGTCGCCGATACCGGCGCAATACCCATGATCGCCGGGTCGACGCCAGCATTGGCGTAGGCCTTGATGGTTGCTAGCACCGGCAAGCCGAGGGCCTTGGCCTTGTCGGTGCTCATCAGCAGCACCGCCGCCGCGCCATCGTTGAGGCTGGAGGCGTTGCCGGCGGTGACCGAGCCGTCCTTCTTGAAAGCCGGCTTGAGCTTCGCCAAGGCCTCGGCGGTAGTGCCGGCGCGTGGCTGCTCATCGGTATCGAAGCGCAGGGGCTCGCCCTTGCGCTGGGGAATCTCGATAGGCGTGATCTCGTCCTTGAAGCGCCCGGCCTCGATGGCGGCGACGGCCTTTTGCTGCGACGAGGCGGCGAAGGCATCCTGCGCTTCGCGGCTGATCCCGTACTTGTCGACCAGGTTCTCGGCGGTGATGCCCATGTGGAAGTCATTGAAAGCGTCCCAGAGACCATCGCTGATCATCGAGTCGATCAACTCGGCATGGCCCATGCGCAAGCCGGTGCGGGCCTTGGGTAGGACGTAGGGCGCCAGGCTCATGTTCTCCTGGCCGCCTGCGATGATCACCTCGGCGTCGCCGCAGCGGATCGCCTGGGTGGCCAGATGCAGCGCCTTGAGACCCGAACCGCAGACCTTGTTCAGCGTGAATGACGGCACCGCGTGCGGCAGGCCGGCCTTGATCGAGGCCTGACGCGCGGGGTTTTGTCCGGAGCCGGCGGTCAGCACCTGGCCAAGGATGACTTCGTCCACTTCGGCAGGGTTCAGTCCCGTCTGCTCGAGTAGGCGCTTGATGACGGCGGCGCCCAGATCCGGCGCGGCGATGTTGGCCAGGCTGCCCTGAAAGGCACCGATGGCCGTGCGAGTGGCGGCGACGATGGCGACGTCTTGCATGACAAATTTCTCCAATCCGAAACGGGAAAAGCCTCGCGTGCGCCCATGCGCATCACGAGGCCGTCGAACAGCGCAGGTTAGGCGAACTGCATTTCCGGTACGTGATCCGGGACCACCAGCTCACCGGCGGTCTTGGCGATGATTTCCTCGACGCTCACACCCGGTGCGCGCTCCTTGAGAACGAAGGCGCCGTTCTCGATTTCCAGATAGGCCAGGTCGGTCAGTACGCGCTTGATGCAGCCCGCGCCGGTGAGCGGCAGCGTGCATTTGGACAGCAACTTGGACTCGCCGTCCTTCGATGCGTGAGTCATCAGCACGATGATGTTCTCCGCGCCGGCGACCAGGTCCATCGCGCCGCCCATGCCTTTGACCAGTTTGCCGGGGATCATCCAGGAGGCGATGTTGCCTTGTACGTCGACCTCGAACGCGCCGAGCACGGTGAGGTCGATGTGGCCGCCGCGGATCATGGCGAAGGATTCGGCCGAGTTGAAAATGGATGCGCCGACACGCGCGGTGACGGTCTGCTTGCCGGCATTGATCATGTCGGCATCGAGTTCTTCTTCGGTGGGGAAGGCGCCCATGCCGAGCAGGCCGTTTTCCGACTGCAGCATCACTTCCATGCCCTCGGGCACGTAGTTGGCGACCAGGGTCGGGATGCCAATGCCGAGGTTCACGTAGTAGCCGTCCTGCAGTTCACGGGCGACGCGCTGGGCCATTTGTTCGCGAGAAAGTGCCATGGTCTATTCCTCTCTTATTCTTTTTGATTAGCCGCGGACGGTGCGCTTCTCGATGCGCTTCTCGAAGGTGCCGCAGATGATGCGGTCAACGTAGATGCCGGGTGTGTGGATCTGGGTGGGGTCGATCTCGCCGGGTTCGACGATTTCCTCGACCTCGACCACGGTGATCTTTGCGGCGGCGGCGGCCAGCGGATTGAAGTTCTGCGCGGTATGGCGGTAGATGACGTTGCCGTAGCGGTCGGCCTTCCAGCCTTTGACGATGGCGAAGTCGCCGGTGATGGCGTGCTCGAGGATGTGCGGCCGGCCGTTGAATTCACGGACGTCCTTGCCTTCGGCGATCGGCGTGCCGTAGCCGGTGGCGGTATAGAAGGCCGGGATCCCGGCACCGCCGGCGCGCATCTTCTCGGCCAGCGTGCCCTGGGGCGTCAGCTCGACTTCCAGTTCGCCGTCTAGCAGCTGCTTTTCGAACAGCGCGTTTTCGCCCACGTAAGAGGCGATCATCTTGCGGATCTGCCGGTCCTCCAGCAGCACGCCGAGGCCAAAGCCGTCGACGCCGCAGTTGTTGGAAACCACGGTGAGATCGCCAGTGCCCTTGCGCTTGATCTCGGCGATCAGATTCTCAGGGATGCCGCACAGCCCGAAGCCGCCGGCCAGGACGGTCATGCCGTTCTCCAGCCCGTCGAGCGCCTCGGCGTAGGAATTCACGCGCTTGTCGAAACCAGCCATAAAGCCTTCCTTCTTGTTGTTTGAGACCAGTGATTCCGAGTCTTCCTCTGTGGCGTGGATTTGTTAAGTTGATTTTTAAGCGATATTGATTGATAAATCGAAACAAAGAGCGCCGCAGCGCCTCGCCGATCCCTTGCGGAGCCGATCCGATGACCGTCAAACAACTTCGCGCCTTTCTCGCAGTGTCGCAGACGCTGAGCTTCGCCCAGGCGTGCGAACGGCTGCACCTCTCCCAATCGGCGCTGAGCCTTACCATCAAGGCGTTGGAGGACGGGCTGGGTGGTCGCCTGTTCAGCCGCACAACGCGGGCCGTCAGCCTGACGCCCGAAGGCGAGGCGCTGTTGCCGCTGGCGCGCCGGCTGCTGGCCGATTGGGATAACGCCGAGGACGAGCTGCGCCAGCGCTTCACCTTGCGCCAGGGCCGGGTGGCGTTGGCCTCGATGCCATCCTTCGCCGGTAACCTGCTGCCGGCCGTGCTGCGCACGTTTCGCGACCGCTACCCCTCGATCAGCGTCACCGTGCACGACGTGATCAACGAGCAGGTGATGGAAATGGTTCGTGACCGGCAGGTGGAAATCGGCATCGCCTTCGAGCCCGAACCCAGCATGCCGCTGAGCTTCACGCCGCTGTACATCGATCGGTTCGTCGCGGTGGTGCCAGCCGGTTCGGCCCTGGCGAGCCAGGCTGAGGTCAGCTGGAGCGCCTTGCTCGAGCATCCCTTCATCACCCTCCAGCGCCCCTCGACCGTGCGCGTCATGCTCGAGGACCACTTGCGACCGCGCGGCCGCCAACTGCCGGTTCAGTTCGAGAGCCATCAGCTGGCGACGGTAGGGCGGATGGTCGCCAGCGGCCTGGGTGTCAGCGCCGTGCCGGCGCTGTGCCGCGAGCAGATGCTCGAGCTCGGCGCCAGCTGTGTCGCGCTTGGCGATCCGGTGATCGAGAAACCGGTAGGCATTCTTACCAAACCCGGACACGAACTTTCGGTGGCCGCGCAGGCCATCGCTGACACGTTGCGTGCGTCCACGGGCTATCCGGTTAGGGCTACATAGCGACCGGACCGATCTCGTTCAGTCATCGATTTGCACGGGCGCGATCCAACGCGTCGCAACCGCTCGTCGCCGATATGTGCCTTGGATCAAGGCCATGATGGACTTCGTGTGGCGCTCTCCGGCGACCGACACCGAGCGGGTTCCTCATCGATCCCCAACGGCGGAATCAGCCCCTGCTGGGGTTTCTCGGGCCACAGGGCTAGACGGCTTGTGCCAACTCGTAGGGCACGTTCCGATTGATCGAACGGTCTGTGACATACGGCGCTGCGGTGATTTTCTTTTCTGCGCCTTGCTGGTCATAATCCCGACTAAATCACTCGGCTGGATATATTCATGCAACAGGCCGCGTCTATGGATGCACCGATGCGCGAGCAAGATCGATATCGCCTGCTGATCGATGCAATCACCGATTACGCAATCTACATGCTTGATGCCGACGGCCGCGTCGCTAGCTGGAATGCCGGTGCCAAACGCTTCAAGGGATACGCCGAAGCCGACATCCTGGGTCAGCACTTCTCCCGCTTTTATACCGACGAAGACCGTGCTGCAGGGATGCCGCAGAAGACCCTGGATACGGCGATCACCGAAGGGCGCTTCGAGGGGGAGGGCTGGCGTGTACGCAACGACGGCACGCGGTTCTGGTGCCACGTGGTGGTCGACCCGATCTGGACGCCGGATGGCAGCTTGCTCGGCTTCGCCAAGATTACCCGCGACCTGACCGAGCGCAAGCTGGCGGAGGAGTCGCTGAAGCAGAGCGAGCAGCAGTTTCGTTTGCTGGTGCAGGGCGTCACCGATTATGCGATCTACATGCTCGACCCGACCGGCTTGGTGACCAACTGGAACATGGGCGCGCAGCGCATCAAGGGCTATCTACCGGACGAAATCATCGGCCGTCACTATTCGGTTTTCTTCACTGACGAGGACCGGCGAGACGGCGCGCCCCAGCGCGGGCTCGACACGGCACTGCGCGAAGGGCGGTTCGAGAGCCAGGGCTGGCGGGTGCGCAAGGACGGTTCGCGCTTCTGGGCGAGCGTGGTGGTGGACCCTATCCGCAGCGATACGGGCACGCTGATCGGCTTCGCCAAGGTTACCCGCGATATCACCGAGAGCGTCGAGGCACAGCGCGCCTTGGAAAAGGCGCGAGAGGCGCTGTTCCAATCGCAGAAGATGGAATCCCTCGGCCGGCTTACCGGCGGTATCGCCCACGATTACAACAACCTGCTCATGGCGGTTCTGGGTGCGCTGGAGATCGTACGCCGACGGGTTGCGGATGATCCGACCGTCGTCCCGTTGCTGGACAACGCCATCCGCGGCGCGCAACGCGGTATCTCCCTGTCCCAGCGCATGCTGGCGTTTGCGCGGCGCCAGCAGCTCCATCTCGAACTGGTCGACGTGCCCGCCTTGGTGCGCGGGATGGCCGACTTGCTGCGTCAGTCGCTCGGGCCCCATATTCAGATCGAGACCCACTTCCCGCTGTCGCTCAGACCCGTGCTGGCAGACGTCAACCAGGTCGAGATGGCGCTGCTCAATCTGGCGGTGAATGCCAGGGACGCCATGCCGGACGGTGGTAGCGTCATCATCTCCGCACGTGAACACCGGCTCGAGTCGAGGGAAGGCCCCTTGGAACCCGGCGACTACCTTCGCCTGGCCCTGACGGATGATGGCCAAGGCATGGACGAGGCGACGCTCGAGCAGGCGATGGAGCCATTCTTCACCACCAAGGGTGTTGGCAAGGGCACCGGATTGGGGCTCTCGATGATCCATGGCCTCGCCGCGCAGTCGGGTGGCCGGCTGGTGCTCAAGAGCGCGAAGGGGCAGGGGACGACCGCCGAGCTATGGCTACCGATCGCGGCGCAAGCCGCAGAGCCCGTCGAACCTGTACCGCTGCCCGCGCCCGAGCCGCAGGCGCCGGTCGCACTCAAGGTGCTGGCGGTCGATGACGACCCGCTGGTGCTGATGACGATCGCCGCGATGCTCGAGGACCTCGGCTGCGATGTGGTCGAGGCCAGCTCGGCGGAGCAGGCGCTGGACGTGCTGGCGCAGCAGAAGGTCCAGCTGGTGCTGACCGATCAGGCCATGCCCCATATGACCGGTTCTCAGCTGGCAGAGGTCATCCGGCATCGCTATCCGGCGTTACCGGTAATCCTGGCCACCGGCTACGCCGACAAGCTGAGCGGCGCGGCCGGACGGCTTCCCCGGCTCGGCAAGCCGTTCGATCAGGCTACCCTGGCCCAGCGCATCACCAGCGTGGTGAACCACCCCTGAGCGTCAGCTCGCGACCGGCGCCGATCAGCCCGGCTCGGTTGCTCCGCATGCCCGTGCAAGGCGAGTGCTACAGGTGCGCTGATTCCGCCTCTCCCTGCGGGTTGTCGTGGCGCTCGGTACTCACCGGGCCGCCGTGTCGCTGTGCTGCAACAAACGGATCGGCACAGCTTTGTTCAGCCGCAATTGCTGTAACTCGGCTGTTTATGCGCAGACGGGCCGGCTTAGGCGCCTTTTTGCGATTACCGGTCAGCTGGACGATAATCGAACACCGTTTACCGACCAGGCAGTCCGCCCATGAACGACGAATCTCGCTCTCGTAGTGTCCCGATGGCGCCGGCCATCATTGCGTCGCCGGCCAAGCGAATCGAAGCGCTGACCGGTGACCCGAACTTCATGACCTCGTTGGCGAGAGGCTTGGCGGTGATTCATGCGTTCCAGGAGCGCAAGCGCCACCTGACCATCGCGCAGATCAGCCATCGCACGGAAATCCCCCGCGCGGCGGTGCGCCGTTGTCTGCACACGCTGATCAAACTCGGCTACGCCACCACCGACGGCCGCACCTATTCGCTGCTGCCCAAGGTGCTCACGCTCGGCCACGCCTACCTCTCCTCGACGCCACTGGCGGTCACTGCACAGCCGATTCTCGACCGCCTCAGCGACCAACTCCACGAAGCATGCTCCATGGCGACCCTGGAGGGCGACGAAGTGCTTTACGTGGCACGTTCGGCCACGCCGCAGCGCTTGATTTCCGTCGATCTCAGCGTGGGCAGCCGGCTGCCGGCCTATTGCACGTCCATGGGGCGGATTCTGCTGGCTGCGCTGGACGATGCGGCGCTGGCGGACTATCTGGAACACGCCAATCTGCAAATCAAGACCAGCCGCACGCTGCACACGCCGGAGGCCATACGAGCATCCATCGAGGACATTCGGCAGCAGGGCTGGGTGATCATCGATCAGGAACTGGAAGTCGGCCTGCGTTCGCTGGCCGTGCCGCTGAAGGACTCTGCCGGCCAGGTGCTCGCGGCACTCAATGTTGGCACCCACGCGAGCCGGGTGTCCAAGCAGGAGCTGGAGACGCGCTTCCTCCCGGTTTTGCTGGAAGCGAGCAAGGAACTGAGCACGCGCTTGTTCCATTGATCGACCCCTGGCGAAGTCTGCGGCAGCGATGAAGCCCCTGAGCATAAGATGTTGTTCGATAACCGCACGATGATGCGATTATCGGATTGTTCCATGCGGACTCGATGTTTAGTGTTCGTCCCAGACGCGGATTCGTTCGTGATTAGGACATCAATACGAGACATGACCCATGGCCCAGCTGCTACCCCTGAACGAAGCAATCGATCGCTTCGTCAGCGACGGGGATACCGTCGCCCTTGAAGGCTTTACCCACCTGATTCCCACCGCTGCCGCTCACGAACTCATCCGTCAGAACAAGAAGGACCTGACCCTGGTGCGCATGACGCCCGACCTGGTCTATGACTTGCTGATCGGCGCCGGTTGCGCGAAGAAGCTGGTGTTTTCCTGGGGCGGAAATCCGGGCGTTGGCTCGCTGCATCGTCTGCGCGACGCGGTGGAGAAGCAGTGGCCGCACCCACTCGAAGTCCAGGAACACAGCCACGCCGACCTGGCCAACGCCTACGTTGCCGGTGCCTCCGGCCTGCCGTTCGCCGTGTTGCGGGCTTACCTCGGCTCTGACCTGCCGAAAGTCAACCCGATGATCAAGTTCATCGAATGCCCCTTCAACGGTGAGCAGTTGGCCGCCGTGCCCAGCGTGCGCCCCGATGTGACGGTGATCCACGCGCAGAAGGCCGACCGCAAGGGCAACGTGCTGATCGCCGGGATTCTCGGTGTGCAGAAGGAGGCCGCACTGGCCGCCAAGCGCTGCATCGTCACCGTCGAAGAGATCGTCGATGACCTGCAGGCACCGATGAACGCCTGTGTGCTGCCGACCTGGGCGCTGAGCGCGATTTGCCTGGTGCCGGGCGGCGCCCATCCATCCTACGCCCATGGCTATTACGAGCGTGACAACCGCTTCTATCAGCGCTGGGATCCGATTGCCCGGGATCGCGACGCCTTCAACGCATGGGTCGATGAATTCATCCGCGGCACCGAAGACTTTTCCGCGTTCCAGGCCAAGCTGGCCGCGCAGCAGGAGGCCAAGTGATGAGTGTTCACGCCAATAACTACAGCACCAGCGAAATGATGACCGTCGCCGCCTCTCGCCGCCTGGGCGATGGCAGCGTCTGCTTCGTCGGCATCGGCCTGCCGTCCAAGGCCGCAAACCTGGCACGCCTGACCCATGCACCGGAAGTGGTGCTGATTTACGAGTCCGGCCCCATCGGTGCCAAGCCCTCGGTACTGCCGCTGTCCATCGGCGATGGCGAGCTGGCCGAAACTGCCGACACCGTGGTGCCCACCGCCGAGATCTTCCGCTACTGGTTGCAGGGCGGGCGCATAGACGTCGGCTTTCTCGGTGCGGCGCAGGTCGACAAATACGGCAACATCAACACCACGGTGATCGGCGACTATCACCAACCGAAAGTCCGCTTGCCAGGGGCGGGCGGCGCGCCGGAAATTGCCGGGTCGGCGAAAGAGGTGCTGATCATTCTCAAGCAGTCGCACCGCACCTTCGTCGACAAGCTGGCGTTCATCACCTCGGTCGGCCATGGCAAGGGCGGTGACCACCGCAAGCAGCTCGGGCTGCCGGGGCAGGGGCCGGTGGGCATCATCACCGACCTGTGCATCATGGAGCCGGAAGCCGGGTCCAATGAATTCGTGGTGACGTCGCTGCACCCGGGCGTGACCCGCGAGCAAGTGAGCGAGAACACGGGCTGGGCGATCCGCTTTGCTGACAACGTCGGCGAAACCTCACCGCCCACCGAGACCGAACTGGAGGCTCTGCGCGCCCTCGAGGCCCGCACCGCCGCCGCCCACGGACAATCTGGAGGTGACGAGTGACACGCGAAGTCTTTATCTGCGACGCCGTACGTACGCCCATCGGCCGCTTCGGTGGCGCCCTGGCTGCCGTGCGCGCCGATGACCTGGCAGCCACGCCGATCAAGGCCCTGCTGGAGCGCAATCCCGGGCTCGATCCGGCGGCCATAGAAGAAGTCTTCATGGGCAGTGCCAACCAGGCCGGCGAGGACAACCGCAACGTGGCGCGCATGGCCGCGCTACTGGCCGGGCTGCCGGAAACCGTGCCGGGCGTGACGCTCAACCGCCTCTGCGCCTCGGGCATGGATGCGGTGGGCAGCGCCTTCCGTGCCATTGCCTGCGGTGAAATGGAGCTGGCCATCGCTGGCGGCGTCGAGTCGATGACTCGCGCGCCCTATGTAATGGGCAAGGCCGATACCGCCTTCGGTCGCACGCAGAAGATCGAAGACACCACCATCGGCTGGCGCTTCATCAACCCGAAAATGAAGGATATGTACGGCGTCGATGCCATGCCGCAGACCGCCGACAACGTGGCCGAAGAACACAAGATCAGCCGTGAAGATCAGGACGCTTTCGCCCTGCGTAGCCAGCAACGCACGGGCAAGGCCCAGGCCGTCGGATTCTTCGCCGAGGAAATCGTCCCGGTGGTGATCAAGGGCCGCAAGGGCGACACCGTAGTCGATACGGATGAACACCCGCGCCCGGATACCACCGCCGAAGCGCTGGCCAAACTCAAGCCGGTCAACGGACCGGACAAGACGGTTACCGCAGGCAATGCCTCGGGCGTCAATGACGGTGCGGCTGCGCTGATTCTTGCCAGCGCCGAAGCGGTGCAGAAATATGGCCTCACAGCACGCGCCAAGGTGCTTGGCATGGCCAGCGCCGGTGTGGCGCCGCGCGTGATGGGCTACGGCCCGGTGCCGGCGGTGCGCAAGTTGTGCGAGCGGCTGAATTTGGCCGTCAGCGATTTCGACGTGATCGAACTCAACGAGGCCTTTGCCGCACAGGCACTGGCGGTGACCCGTGATCTGGGCTTGGAAGACGACAGCCCGAAGGTCAACCCGCAGGGCGGCGCTATTGCGCTCGGCCATCCGCTGGGCATGAGCGGTGCGCGGCTGGTGCTGACCACCGTGCACGCGCTGGAGAAAACCGGCGGCAAGCTCGGCCTCGCCACTATGTGCGTCGGCGTGGGGCAGGGGCTGGCGTTGGCCGTCGAGCGGGTCTGACGTCTAGCCTTGGTGGGCTGAGGCAGAACGCCGCCAGGGGCTGGTGGGCTAAAAGCCCATCCGCTGCCATTCGCGGTCAGGACCGCTCCCACGGGGTTGGTGACTGCGCTTAAGGCTATGCGCGCTCGTGTGTGGGAGCGGTCTTGACTGCGATCTTTTCAGAGAAGCCGGGTCAGGCCACTCAGTAGGATTGGGCCGGGCTGCGCTCCGCTTCAGCCCAGCATAACGGGGAGAACGCTCGCCATTGGTGGGCTCAAGCCCACCCTTATCGACCAGCCCTGAAGGGCGGGCTTCAGCCCACCGACCAGTCAGCGTTGCAGGATGAACTTCAGCCCACCAGCTGGTCAGCTCATCTGCATCTGTCATTCGATTTTATTCAGGAGGTTCCAATGCCCAGCGTCACACTCGCCGATGGCGAACTGCATTACCGTCTCGATGGCGCGGTCGATGCGCCGGTTCTGGTGCTGTCCAACTCGCTGGGCACCACGCTCGATATGTGGGACGCGCAGGTGCCGGCCTTCAGCGAGCATTTCCGCGTCCTGCGCTATGACACCCGCGGGCACGGCGGTTCGTCCGTCACGCCCGGCCCGTACAGCATCGAGCAGCTCGGGCGGGACGTGCTCGATCTGGTCGATGCCTTGACGATCGATCGTTTCGCCTTCTGTGGCCTGTCCATGGGCGGTTTGGTCGGCCAGTGGCTGGGCATCAATGCTGGCGAGCGGCTGACGCGGCTGGTGATCTGCAACACCGGCGCGAAGATCGGCACCGACGATGTCTGGAACGAGCGTATCGATGGAGTGCTGCGCGGCGGTGAACAGGCCATGCGCGACATGCGTGACGGCTCTGTTGCACGCTGGTTCACGCCCGGCTTCGCAGGACAGCATCCGGTGGAGGTCGATCGCATCACCCAGATGATCGCCAGTACGTCGCCCGCCGGATACGCCGCCAACTGCGCGGCCGTGCGCGACGCCGACTACCGTGATCAGCTGGGGGCGATCAAGGTACCGACGCTGATCGTCTGTGGCAGCAGGGACCCGGTCACGACGGTCGAACATGGGCGCTTCATCGAGGCGCGGGTCACCGAGGCACAGCTGATCGAGCTTGAAACCGCTCATCTGTCGAATGTCGAGGCGGGTGAGGCCTTCACCCGACCGGTGCTGGATTTTCTCTGTGCAGATGCGGCTGCTGCGCCGATCCAATAAAGAACCGGGCCACAGGCCCGGTAAAAGGATCAACGAGGAGGTGTTGCGGTAAACAGGCGCCTGGGTTTACCAGAGCGCCAGGGTGTAGCTGAGGATCAGGCGGGTTTCGTTGAGGTCGCTGCCGAAGTTGCTGCGCACCGTGGCGTTGCGCACCTTCATGCCGAAGTTCTTCAGCGGACCGTTCTGCACGACATAGGCGATGTCGGTGTCGCGCTCCCACTCCTCACCTTCACCACCGGCGGCCAGGTTGACGTTGTCACCGGACACGTAGCGGGTCATCAGGGTCAGCCCGGGAATGCCTACCGCTGCGAAATCATAGTCGTAGCGAACCTGCCATGACTTCTCATCTTCGTTACCGAAGTCATTGATCTGCAAAAGGTTGATCAGCATGTTGTCGCCACCGCTGACATACGCGAAGCCGGTGTCGCCGCTCATCTTCTGGTAGCCGCCGGTGAAGCCGTGGCCACCGATCTTGTAGGTGAACAGCGCGCCGAAGGCGTTGTTGTCGACGTTGCTGCCGCCATCGTCGGTGGAGCGCACATAGCGCAGGTCGGTCTTGAAGCTCTGGTTGTCACCCAGCGGCAGCACGTGCACCAGTTGCGTGTTGTGCTGCTTGTAGATGCCGTCCAGGCCACCGTAGTAGTAGCTGGCGGTCAGCTCGGGGCTGAACTGGTATTTGCCGCCGGCGAACAGGAATTCATCGCTGGTCTTGGTGCTGCCAAGCACGATGTTGCGCGCACCGCCAGTGAAGACGGTCATCTCCTCGCTGTCCGAGGAGTCCCGGTAGCTGATGTCGGTGAGCTTACCGGCATCGAGCGTTAGCCCTTCAATCTCCTTGCTTTGCAACCAGGCACCCCGGTAGGTGTTCGGCAGCAGGCGGCTGTCGTTGCGCATCACCACCGGCAGGATCGGTTGCAGCGTGCCGATATGCAGCGTGGTGTTGGATACCTTGGCCTTGGCTGTCAGGCCGGCCGAGCCATAGTCGTCCTGGGCCCGCTTGGTTTCCAGGTCGCGCTGCAGGATGCCGGTGCCGGAACGGTCCGGGCTGGAGTCGAGCTTGACGCCCAACAGGCCGACCGCATCGAGGCCGAAACCGACCGGGCCGTCGGTGTAGCCCGACTCGATCTTCATGATGAAGCCCTGGGCCCATTCATCGGCCTTGGACTGGCTCGCACCGCTCTCGCGGAAGTCACGGTTCATATAGAAGTTGCGTAGCTCGACGCTGGCCTTGCTGTCGTCGAGGAACGCGGCGCTGGCCGGACCGGCGATGCTCAACGCGATACTGATGCCGAGCAGGCTGCGGACGAAGTTGCGGTGGTCTTTCATGGTGCTTCCTTTTGTTGTTATTGGAGGGGGGTTGCCAGGTTCCCAACAGCATTTAGCGAATGCCGTGCCAGGCTGGACGGTGCATCGTCTTTGGCTGGCGTTGGGTGGGAGACCGCAAGCTAGAGCTTGCGCCGCAGCGAGCGCAGGACGCTTACGGCGTATGTGGAGGGGAGGGTTGTCTGCCTGGCCGGACATGCTCGGTCAGGCAGGCTGGAGACTGTCCAGCCTGCTGGACCCTTGGTTGCCGCTTCCGCCGCCGCGCCATCTGATGCTGGCCGTGACGCGGCGACGAGGCGGTGCTAGTGCCGGCCTTTCTGGCTCTTCACGCAGACGAAGCTGGCCGCCGCGTTCACATCGCCGTGGCCCTTGTATTTCGGCCAGGCCGGGTACTCGCAGAGCGGCCGGGTACGGCCGGGTACCGCGACGGCGTCGGTAACCGTTTGCCGCTTGGGCGCAATGCCGCGCTCGACCCAGTTCTCCAGGGCGGTCAACGAATCCCAGGCGGCATTGAAGACGGTACTGGCGGCATGTGCGTAGCCGGGAATCTCGTAGTAGCGCATGAACTGGCGAGTCTGCCCTTTGCCCATGTCGTGCTGCACTCGCCGATAGTAATCGGCACTGGCACGGGTACTCACCAGCTGATCCGAGGTGCCGTGGGCGACCAGCAATTTGCCGCCGTTGGCCACGAATGACGAAAGATCCGTCTGATTGACGTCCTGGCGCAGCGACAGCGCATCGACCCGCGCCTGCCACGGGCCCAGGTTGGTCGGGCCCAGCGTCAGTGAGTTGAACGCCAGGTTGCGCGTCACGAAGTGACGCACCCACTCATCCCAGAAGCCTGAGTGGTAGGGGGCACCCTCGGCGAAACCGGTGCCGTGTACGGGCATCGGATAGTCGGGCTGCAAGGTGTTGAGGCCCAGCCGGTTGACGATCAGTTGCAACCCCTCGCCGGGTCGGCCCAGATCGGTGCCCCAGGTGTTGAAGCCCGGATAACCGCGTTCTCCACTGGCCAGCGGCTGGCTGAACCGGATCGGCGTATCGAACACCTTCAAGGCGTGGATCTGTGCGTCCGACAGGCAGGAATCGCCGGTATCGGCACCTGCCGGGCAGCGCAGCGGACGGCCATTGAGCTTGGCTTTCGCTGGATCGAACCACGCATTGCAGGCTGCCTGGTTGCTGATCACCCGATCGCGGACCCCATCGAGCCCGTCACAGGCCTGCATCGCGGCTTCCAACAATGCCGCGCGTTTTTCAAGGCTGGGGAAGGCGCCGGGTGCGGCCAGCGCGCGGGTGATGCGGCCGAACTGCAGGTCCAGGGCTGCCGCGTTCCAGGCAGGATAGAGGGCGATCGCACCCTGAAAATCCGTCGGCCACTGTTGCACCACCGCGAGGGCTTCGCGTCCGCCGGTCGAGCCGCCGGCAAAGTAGCTGCGCGACGGCGCTTGGCCGTAGCGCTGTTGGATCAGGTAGATCGCCGTATCACGGGTTTTCTTCAGCGCATCGTGCGCGTAGTTGGTGAGCGCCTCCTCGTTCCAGGCAAAATCACCGGGGCTGAGCGGATTGGCGACATGGCCCGAGTCGCTGGCGAATACCGCGTAGCCGCGGCCCAGTGGCGTGGGCTGGTCGACCGGGCCTGCCGGAACGTTACCGGCCACATTGGGCACGGTGCCGTTGTAGCCACCGCCGCCGTACATCATCGCTTTGCTGTTCCAGCGTTCGGGCAATACAAGGCGCATCCTGATCGTCGGCGCGCTCGGATCGACCGGGGTAATCTCTGCGGTCACGTCGCAATAGGGGCCGAAGGCCTGCGGTGGAGTGCCTCCGGCCGGCACCGGCGTGGCCGAGGTCACGCGCGCGCCGGTACTCGGCAAGGCGATAGCGGACGCTGGCACTTGGATGCTGGACAGTTCGTTGCAACCGGCGGCGAAAATGGGTTCGGCCAGGCCAGCCGTAAGCAGGACCGGGGCGGCCAGCAGCAGCCGTGAGCCTTTGGCGCGGGCAATGCGAGGTGCATTCATGGAGGGCTTCCTTCTTGTTGTTGTTCTGCCTGCGGCCAACACCGCGAGGCGAGCGCACCCGGGCAGGGAACCCCAGCGCCGGGCTTGATGCCAGAAGGCCCACAGCCAAACCCATGCCAGCCACCCCGGCGGCAGCCGAACGCCGGATGAACGGTCGCGCTACCCCGGCGATACCGCATGGCAGCCGCTCCGAGCCGTGTGCCGGTGCAAACTGACTGGGCAGAACGATGTCCTGGCAACTTGACAGGAACTGCCGAAATGCCTGCCTGACTGGACAGATTGTCCGCACGGGTGGACATCCGATAAACGGCGGCGATAAGCGACAGAAAACCAGCGCCAGCGCGTGACGGTGGCTGGACGCGCTACGTCTGACGCTACATGCAGTGACAACCGGCCTCGTGGCGTTAGTTCCAACGGATCTGACGAACGAGCCGGCTATACCCAAACGCCTGACTATACTTTTGTCACACGCGTTCCGGTCCTATGCGCCGTCTTCACATCTAGCAAGAGCCCTCCGCCTCATGGAAACGCTTTACCTGATCTTCCTGCTGTTACTCGCAGTGGGAGCAAGCCGTGTTCTGGCCAACGTCGTACCTCTCCCGTTACCCATTTTGCAGATCATCATGGGCAGTGTGCTGGCGCTTCCGCCGTTCGGCATGGGGGTCGAGCTGCGACCTGAAATCTTCATGCTGCTGTTCATTCCGCCGTTGCTGTTCTACGACGGCTGGAAAATCCCCAAGCGCGAATTCACCGAGCACGGCGCCGAGATGAGCGCGATGTCGCTGCTGCTGGTGCTGGTCATCCTCGTGGTGGTTGGTTACTTCATCCACTGGCTGTTGCCCGCCATTCCGCTCGGGGCGAGTTTCGCGCTGGCGGCGATCCTGTCGCCCACTGACGCCCTGGCGGTGATCGCCATCGCCCAGGGCCGGTTGCCGCGGCACATGGCGCATCAGCTGGAAGGCGAGGCGATGATGAATGACGCCACTGGCCTGGTGTCCTTCAAGTTCGCATTGGCGGCAGCGATCACCGGCTCTTTCTCGATGGCCAGCGTGACCGGCGAATTCTTCGTCATCGCCCTCGGCGGGCTGGCCATCGGCGCTGGCCTGAGCTGGGCGGTCGGCAAGGCCAAGCAATGGATGACGGCGCGCAACCTGTTCGATCCGTCGACCTACGTCGTGATGATTCTGCTGCTGCCTTTCGCGGCGTTTTTTCTGGCCGAGCATGCCGGGATGTCCGGCATCCTGTCGGCGGTGGCCGCGGGCATGATCCAGAGCCGGATCGACATGTTGCCGGTCAAGACCAGCACACGCATCCTCAATCGCAGCATCTGGGAGATGCTCGATTTCAGCTTCAATGGCCTGGTGTTCCTGCTGCTCGGGCTGCAGTTCCCGCGCATCGTCGAGCGCGTCTGGGCGGCGGCAGGCCACGAAACCTACAGCATGCCGATGCTGGTGTTCAGTGCGCTGGCCATCATGGCGCTGCTGCTGGTGATTCGCTTCCTGTTCGTCTTCGCTTATCACTGGAGCGAGGCGCGGGTACTCCGTCTGCTCGGCAAGACGGTGCAGCCCAAGCCGCTTCCACTGTTCTCGGCGTTGAGCGCGGTGGCCGGCGTGCGTGGGGCCATCACCCTGGCTGGCGTGTTGTCGATTCCGCTGATGATCGGCGATACCCCCTTCCCGGGCCGCGACCTGATGATCTTTCTTGCCGCCGCGGTGATCATCCTGTCGCTGCTGGTCGGTGCCCTGGGCATTCCCTATTTCCTCAAGAAGCTGCCCAACAACGACGTGGAACAGCACCGCGAGGAACTGAAGAAAGCTCGCCGAACTGCGGCGCAGGCTGCCGTCAGCTGGCTGGAAAACTGGAAACAGGCCAACCCGGTCGAAGATCCCGACCAGATGCTGCTGCGCAGCGAGGTGACCGCGCGGGTCACCGAGTCCTACCGCAAGGACATCGAGGCGTTGATGGACCACCACGAACGCACCAACCAGGCGCGTCAAACGATGGCGCTGGAACGCGATATTCGTATGCAGGCCATCGCGGTGCAGCGCAAGGAGCTATACCGCATGCGCAAACGCTACGTGATCGACGAGCAGATGTTGCAAACGCTGCTGCAGGAGCTGGATTACGAGGAGGCGGCCCTCGGTTCGGGCGAGCCGGCCTAGCGGCCGGCCAGGTCCTGCTGCGGCTCAGGCTCGAGCACGGCGATGGTGTGTTCGCTGTGCTTGAACGACACCAGCTCCGTGAGCCAGGCCTGCAGCACCGCCGAGTTGGCCTTGCGGTTGCGCAGGGCGATGGTGAGGATTTCCCGGGCGATGGTGACCACGGCGCTCTTGCTGCCCAGGAAGTGCCAGTTGAACCAGCCGTCGCCGTAGGTGAGCGGCGCTTTCTGCCCAGCCGGCAACGGGATGTAGACCTTGACCGACAGGTCGAACAGCACCTCCGGCTTGGAGATGATCAGCAGCTTCACGTCCGTCACCTTGCTCAACCAATAGCGATGATCGAAACGCCCGCCGGTTAGCTCGGCAGATTGGCGCAGGGCATCGTTGATCAGCGCTCGGTTATCGATCAGTTGCACGGTGCAGCTCCGTTTACGGGTGGGCGATACCGACCTCAGCACCCGCCGCGTTGAACGAGGCGGTGTGGGAGCCGGTTGACAGATACCCGCGCGACGCACCGCAACGTGAGTCTCGCCTGGCATACCGGGTTATCGGTAGGGCATCGCTTTTGTTTAGCCCGTCCGAGACGGTTCCAGCGTTACGCGCTGAGACCGATGCGCCCTTGGCGATGCGGCGACCGAGCCGTCGATGAGCACCGGCGGTCGCCTGACGGAGCGCGGCCAGACCTGCTATTCCCGGGCGACATGTATCTGGAAACCCGCTTCGCCGGGCGCGAACTCATCGCGCAGGGTGAGCGCAGGAATGGCATAGGCACCGGCGTTCTGCGGGCGGAAGGCGATCGGGGCCGTGCTGAACAGCGTATCGAGACGCTCACCGAGGTGGTGGCAGACGGTTGCGTAGCGGTCCTCGTCCATCCGGCTGGTTCGATAGATGACGAACGGCGGCAGGACATCGAAGCCCGGGTAATAGAGGATGCCGTGCTGTATCGGGAACAGCAGGTCCTCGATCGGTCCGTTGACGCCGCGAGGGCTGTAGTGCGAGTCCCAGCCACCCGTGGTTACGACCAGCATGGCGCGTTTCCCGGCGAGCATGCCTTCACCGTAACGGTCGCCCCAGTGCGTATCGGAATGTTCGCCGACGCCATAGGCGAAGCCATACGCGTACACCCGATCGATCCAGCCTTTAAGAATGGCGGGCATCGAGAACCACCACAGCGGGAATTGCAGAATCACGGCGTCGGCCCAGCGCAATTTCTCCTGCTCGTCGGCGATGTCCGCTCGCTGCCTGCCGCGTTCGAATGCCTGCCTGGAGCTGAGCGACGGTTCGAAGCGTGCGCCTGGTGGGTGGTCGAGGTCGTCCTCGGCATCGACCGAGGCCTTCCATTGCATTGCGTACAGATCCGATACCCGAACCTGATGGCCCGCCGCTTCGAGTCGCTGGACCGAGAAATCCTTCAGCGAGCCGTTCAACGAGCGGGGTTCCGGATGGGCATAGACGATAAGAATGTTCATGAGCTGAGCTCCCTTGGGTTGGAGGGAAGAGGATGAAACCTGCTCAGCTATGTTAAAAATGAATACTCGAAATGCCTGGTATTGTCATGAGCAATCTCCGCAAACTCGACCTCAATCTTTTGCTGACGCTCGATGTGCTACTGGACGAGCAGAACGTGACGCGTGCCGCGCAGCGCCTGAATCTGGCTCAGCCATCGGTAAGCGTGCAGCTGGCCAAGCTGCGCGACTTCTTCGCGGATCCGCTGCTGCTCCCCGGTCCGCGCGGCATGCGGCCAACGGCGAAAGCGCAGGAATTGCGCGAACCGCTACGTCAGGTGCTCGAGGCGCTGCGCCAGGTGGTGTCGCCTTCGGCAGCCTTCGATCCCGCTGACGCTACCCATACCTGGCGTGTCGCCGCGACCGATTACGCCGAGTCGACCATCGTGCTGCCGGCACTGGCGGACCTTCGTCTCCAGGCGCCCGGCGCGCGATTGGCGGTCGTCGAGATGGCACCGACCCGCATTGCCAAGCAGGCGGAGCAGGGCGACATCGACTTGGCCTTCCATACCAGCGATGACGCACCACTGGGATTGCATCGCCGCGTGCTGTTCGCCGAACGCTACGTACTGGCCGGACGAGCGGGGCATCCGGACTTGAAAACGGCGCCGTCGATCGCACGCTTTTGCGAGCTTGCGCATGTCGTGGTGTCGCCGGATGGCGGTGGTTTCAGCGGCGTGACCGACGGCGTGCTGCGGGCCGCCGGGCTGTCGCGTCGGGTGGCGCTGTCGGTGCCGCATTTCCTGTTCGTGATGGCTGCTCTGGCAAGCACTGATCTGGTCGCGATGTTGCCGTGGCGCCTGGTACGGGGCAATGCCGCGCTTCGGATGGTCGAGCCGCCGGTCGAGGTGCCGGGCTACGAAATGGCAATGCTGTGGCATGAACGCTGTCATCGCGACCCGGCGCATCGATGGCTGAGGGAGCACATCGCGGGCTCGTTGTGAGTTCGGTCGGTCTTGGTGAAGGCGCCCATGCAGGCTCATTTGCCGGTAACACGGCAACGCCGGCCGGCGAGGTGAGCTCGTCGACCGGCGCGGGATGCCTGCGGGTTATTGATTGGTGGCTTCGGCAGCTTCGCCGATCAGTGCGGCGACTTCGTCGGGGTGCGAGGTCATCACCACGTGGGAAGCGCCGGGGATGGTCAGCGTCTTGCGCGAACCCGCGCGCTCGGCCATGAACTTCAGCGCAGCTTCCGGGATGTTCTTGTCCGCGGTGCCGTAGACGAACCAGGAAGGCACATAATCCCAGGCGCTCTGCTGGCTGCCTTCGTTCAGCGCGGCCGCCGTGACCGGGCGCTGGGTCGCAGCCATGAGCGCCGCTTCGGCCGGCGCGACATCGGCCGCGAACTGCTCGGCGAACTTGTCCTGCTGGATATACAGGTCCTGGTTGCCGTCGCCGAGCTGCACCGGTTCAGCCAGGGTCGGGCCGAGCGTACTGCCGGGAAACTGGCCGGCCAGTGCCGCGGCGCTCTCGCCAATCGCGGGTGCGAAGGCGGCCACATAGACCAGCGCCTTGACCTTGCTGCTGCCCTTGACCGCGTTGGTGATGACGCTGCCACCGTAGGAGTGGCCGACCAGCACGATGGGACCGGCGGTGTGCTCGATGATGTCGGAGACATATCCGGCATCGTTGGCCACCCCGCGCAGCGGGTTTGCGGCGGCGACCACCGGGTAGCCCTGGTCGATCAGCCGTGAGGCTACGCCGTTCCAGCTCGCCGATTCGGCAAAGGCGCCGTGGACCAGGATGACCGTCGGTTTCTCGGCTGCGAAGCTCGTCGCGCTGCCCAGTGTGGAAACAGCGAGGAGGGTGGCGGCGATAGTGTTGCGGGTTTTGGTGGTGGTCATGACGTTGTACCTTTCGTGAGTTGGCTCGGATTAGGGGACGCTGGCGCTACCGGCGAACCGGGCACCTCTCTGATCGGCTCAGGCTTCGTAGCGCTGTGCATCAGGTGCAGGGACATAATGCGCAGTCGACGTATCGTTAAGGATCCAAATAGTCGAGAATATGCAACCGATCGTCTAAACGAGGCGTAACCATGGATCGTCTATCCAGCCTGCTGTGTCACTTCGGCATGCATGCGGGCCTGTATCACAGCGGGGCGCTTTGCGGCGTCGCGGCGTTCGAGACCGCCGACCAGGTGGGCTACATCCACGTATTGCGTCAGGGCAGCATGACCTTGCGGCTGGAGGACAACAGCGAGGTTCGGCTGACCGAACCGACGGTGATGGTGTTTCCGCGACCATATCGTCACCGGATGCTTGCCGATGAAGCGGAAGGCGCGCGGCTGGTCTGCGCAACCTTGCGTTTCGACGGTGGCACCAACAATCCGTTGGCCGCAGCGTTACCGGATGTGCTGTTGCTGCCAGTCGCCGAAGCCCCGATCCTCGATGGGGCGCTGACTTGGCTCTTCGATGAGGCGGTCGCCAGCTACTGTGGCCGCGAAGCGGTCATGGGCCGTCTGTTCGAGTTGCTGATGGTGCAGATGCTGCGCCACCTGATGGCCAGCCAGACGATGAGCTCGGGCATGATGGCCGGGTTGGCGGATCTGCGCCTGGCGCGAGCGATTACCCTGATGCATGCCGAACCCGAGCGCGCCTGGTCGGTGGCCGAGCTGGCGGCCGAGTCGAACATGTCACGGGCCAGCTTTGCCGCCAGCTTCCGGGCGGTGGTGGGGCAGACTCCCGCCGATTACCTCACCAGCTGGCGGATCAGTCTGGCGCAGAAGCGCTTGCGTGAAGGCCGACCGATTGCGCTAATCGCCGATGAGGTCGGCTACGAGAGTCCGTCGGCGCTGGCCCGTGCCTTCCGTCGCAAGACCGGGGCCAGCCCCCGCGAATGGCAGGCTGCGCTGACGGCGTGATATACGACCGGTAACGTCCATGTGCCGCCTATCCCAGCACGCCGACAAGCGTGCGGCTTGCCAGCGGCGGCGGTGGGCAATGTGCGTGCACCGAGCATGTGATCTGCGGCTAGCGCCGCATGATCGATGCAAGCCAGCCGTAGCCACTGACCAGCACGATGCCGCTCAGTGCCAGGATGGCGCCGGCGATAAAGCCCGGTTCCACGGGCTCGGCCAACAGCCAGGCCCCGAGCGCGACGGCGAACAATGGCGTGAGAAACGACAGCACACCCAGGCGCGAGGCGAGGTAACGACGCAGCAGGGCGAACCAGAGCAGGAAGCTGGCGAACGAGACGACCAGCGACTGGAAGCCCAGGCTCAGCCAGACCAGCGGGGTCGGATTGAAGGTGGTGTGGCCTATCAGCAGGGCGATCGGCAGCAGCAAGACGAACCCCATCATCAGCTGATACAGCAGCGTCTGGGTGGCGGGCAGGGCGGACAACCGCGTGGCGCGGATCAGTACTGTGGTCGCGCCCCACGCCGCGCCGGCAAGCAGGGCGAGGAAATCGCCCCATAGCACGCCGGATAGCCCGGCTTCGGTATCGGCGCCGCGCAGAAAGGCCACCGCGATGCCAGCAAACGCCAGGCCTATGCCAATCCACTGCAGCGGGGCCAGGCGCTCGTTCGGCAACTTCCAGTGCAGCCCGAGCGCGGCGAACACCGGCGCGGTGTAGACGAACACCACGACATGTCCGGCCGAGGTGTGCCGTACCGCTTCGCCCACCAGCAGGAACTCCAGCGCAAAACAGAGGCCGGCCAGGCATCCCAGCTTCCACATGCCGTGCGCCACGGTGAGCCGCTCGTGACGCCAGAGCATCAGGATCGCGACGAGCAGTGCGGCAATACCGGAGCGCAGGGCGATCTGCAGCACGGGCGAGCAATCCGTGGCGGTCGCTTTCAAGACGATCTGCTGCAAGCTCCAGATCAGGCAGAGCATCAGCATCAGGCCGACGGCCATCCCGTCCAGGGGTTTACGGGAATCCATCAGATCGTCTCGCTCAAGGGGCCGACACCGGCTGGCGATCGCCCATGGATCGGCGTCGCCGTGCCGGTCGGAGGATCGTCGCGGTAACCTCCGTGGTCATTTGGCGAACAGCTGGCCCATGTCCTTGAATGCCTTGAACTCAAGCGCATTACCGCAGGGATCGAAGAGGAACATGGTGGCCTGCTCGCCGACCTGGCCCTTGAAACGCACGTACGGTTCGATGACGAACTGCGTGCCAAGTGAACGCAGGCGCTCGGCCAAGGCTTCCCATTCCGGCCAGCTCAGGATGATACCGAAGTGGGGGACCGGAACGTCGTGGCCATCCACCGCATTGGTGTGCGCGGCCGCTTGCGACGGCGTCTTGGGGTGCTCATGAATGACCAGTTGGTGACCGTAGAAGTCGAAATCGACCCAATGCTCGGATGAGCGCCCTTCGGCGAGACCGAATACCTCGCCATAGAAATGGCGGGCGGCAGGCAAGTCGTAAACGGGAATCGCAAGGTGGAAAGGGGAGAGACTCATCGGGCTTCCTTCTTTTAGTGGAACAGAGCCAGCCATTCTGGACGAGTTGTCGCACCGGACGACACCGGATATGTTTCGTTTCGAGCCTCAAAAAAATCGATCAGACGAGCGCTACCCATGATTCGAGAGATCAAAACCTTTCTGGCCATTGCCCGCTGCGGCAGCTTCGCGGGGGCGGGTAACCAGATCGGACTGACGCAGTCGGCGGTGAGCGCCCAGGTCAGGAACCTGGAGGAAGCGCTGGGCCTGCGCCTGTTCGATCGGACAGGGCGCTCGGCCCATCTCAATGCCGCGGGCATACGTGCCGTGCCGCTCGCCGAGCAGATCCTCGAGACCTTCGCACTGATGGGACAGCCAGAGTCGCTATCGGAATTCAGCGGCGAACTGCGCATTGGTGCCATCGCCACCGTACAAACCGGGCTGCTACCGCCAGTGCTGTTGCGGTTGCGCCATGAGGCGCCGGGCGTCGCACCCAAGCTGGTGCCCGGCGTTTCGTTGAACCTGCTGTCCCAGGTTGATGCCGGCGATATCGATCTCGCGGTGATGATTCGCCCACCCTTCGCGCTGCCCAAGGAGCTGCACGCCGAGCGGGTCCGGCTGGAGCCTTTTGTGCTGATCACGCCCCTCGATGTCGAAGGCGACGACCCGTTCCAGTTGCTCGCCGAACACCCTCTGGTGCGTTACGACCGCGGCTCGTTCGGTGGCAGGCAGGTCAGCCATTTCCTGCGCAAGCACCGTTTGGAGACGCGTCCGGGGCTGGAGCTCGACGAGCTCGATGCCATCGTCAAAATGGTCGAGAGCGGCCTCGGCGTGGCGCTGGTACCCCGTGCCGGGCTGTGGCTGGAGCGCGAGCCGACGGTACGCGTGCTGTCGCTCGGCGAGGCGACCTTTCACCGCGAGCTGATGCTCGTCAGCCGGCACAGTGCGCAGCAACTACCGCTGCATCAGGTGTTCCGACGGTGCCTGAGAACCGAGTTGTGCGAGCAACAGCAGGCCGACGCCTGCACGAATGTTCCAGACATCGGGCAGGGAGCCGTTCTAGGCTCACCATTAGCACCTTGATACGTCACGCCCGAGCATTCGATGCACACCGATGATCGCAGCTGGATTTCCCTTCGCCAGGATGCCGATACCGGCATCGAGACCATTCGCGCGCACTTCGAGGGTCATGCGTACGATCCACACTGGCATGACAGCTACCTGATCGGCTTCACCGAGCAGGGTGTCCAGCAGTTCAACTGCCGGGGTGTGCTGCACCAGAGCACGCCGGGGCGGGTATTCCTGCTCGAGCCCGGCGAAATCCACGACGGTGACGCGCCAGCCCAAGGCGGGTTCACCTATTCGATGCTGTATCTGGAGCCCACCTGGTTCGAGCGGGAGCTGCGCACGTTGGACGACACGCCTCTGGTCCGCGGTGAGCCCGGATTCGCCACCACGCTTACGCAGCGCCCGCAGTTGCTGGCCGCTGTCGCCGGCGCCTTCCAGGCCCTGGAACAGCGCGACCTGCGCATCGTGCGCGAGACCGCGCTGGATACGCTGCTGCTTAACCTCAGCGGCCATCTACGCTGGCGGCAGGAACGGCACGACGATCCACGCCTGCCACGCGTGGCCATCCGCGCGCGCGACTACCTGCACGCGCACTTCGATCAGGACCTCGGGCTGGACGAGCTTGCCGCGCTATCTGGCGTCAGTCGCTTTCGCTTGTCGCGGGCGTTCAAGGCGGCGTTCGGTCTCGCGCCACATGCCTACCTCATCCAACTGCGCCTGGCCAAGGCGCGCTATCTGCTGGCCCGGGGGCAAGCGCCCGCCGAAGTCGCCTCGATACTTGGCTTTGCCGACCAAAGCCACCTCGGCCGCTGGTTTCGGCGTGCCTACGGACTAACGCCGGCCCACTACCGCACGCGCTGCTCGAATCTTCCAGACGCCTGACCGGGCGGTCCTCAAACTGGCTCCTCAAGCGATTCGGGAGCCTGAGCCATGATCCATATTCCGATGCACCGTTGCGCCCTTCAGCCGCAGGGAGGTGCCTGACATGATCGAGCTGTTGCCCTTTGCCCTGTTCGCCTTCGTGGCGTCCATCACGCCGGGGCCGACCAACGTGCTGGTACTCAGCCACAGCGTGCGCTTCGGGCTGCTCGGCGCCTTGCCGATCGTGCTCGGCGGCTGTGCCGGTGCCGCCCTGATGGTGCTGACGGTAGGGCTCGGCGTAGGCGATGCCATGGCCACGCACAGCCTGCTACAGACGCTGATGAAAGGAGGCGGCATCCTGTGGCTGAGTTACCTGGCCTGGCAGATCTATTCGACGCCTGAACTCGAGCACCGGCAGGACCAACCGATCGGGCCACGCCTCGGCTTTCTGGCTTCGGCAGGCTTGCAGCTGATCAATCCCAAGGCCTGGATGATGGCCGTTGCGGTGATCAGCGTGTTCGCCCGTCCCGGCGCCGAGCGCTGGCATGACGTAGTGCAACTATCGCTGGTGTTCTTTTGCATTTCCCTGCCGTGCCTGGCGGCATGGGCTTTGCTCGGGCGAGGTGCGGCGGCATTCCTGGCACCCAGAGCACGCCGGGTGATTTTCAATCGGAGCCTGGCGGCGCTGCTGTTGCTGTCTGCCGTGGCCTCGCTGCTGCCGTGACGTTGGCGTTTTTTGCCCTGGCGCCAGGCAGCCCTGGAACCGCCTGGACAAGCTAGGCGCGGCGTCGCTGTGCCATGGGTGCATGCTGCGCCATCAGTTCTGCGATCCAGTCGATGAACACACGCAGCTTGGCGCTGACATGCCGGTTTGGAGGAAACGCGATATACATCGGCATCGGATCGAGTTGCCAGTCTTCGAACAATGGGCGCAGCTCTCCGCGCTCCTGGGGCCCCTTGGCCATGTAGTCAGGCAGCCAGAGGATGCCCATTCCGGCCAGCCCCGCGGCGAGATAGGCGTTGCCGTCGTCTACCGACAGGATGTAGCGACCCATCACCTTGAGGGTCTCGTCTTCGCGATGCATGGCATAGGGAACGGTCTTGCCGGTACGTTCCCACAGAAAGCCGACGATGCGGTGATGCGTGTCCTGCAGGTCACGTGGGTGGGCAGGGGTGCCAGCACGTTCCAGGTAGCTCGGCGCGGCGTAGACGCCGAGCCGCAAGTCGCCGACATGCCGGGCCATCAGCGATAGGTCGGTGAGTTCGCCACCGCGTACGACACAATCCACGTTTTCGCCGATCAGGTCGACCGTGCGATCGCTCACGCCCATGTCCAGCTGGATGTCCGGATAACGCGCATGGAACTCCGGCAGCGCTGGCACCAGAATGAGCCGCGCAAGCGGGCTGGGCACATCCACTCGCAGCCGGCCCCTGGGCGATGCCGCCGCGCTGGACAGGCTGGTCTCGGCATCATCCAGATCGGCCAGCAGGCGTAGCACGCGTTCGTAGTAAGCGGTGCCGTCGGCCGTGACCTTGACCTTGCGCGTGGTGCGATTGAGCAACCTGACGCGCAACCGGGCCTCGAGTTGCTGCACCAGTTGCGTCACCGTGGTCTTGCTCATATGCAACGTCTCGGCTGCCTTGGTGAAGCTGCCGGTCTCGACCACCCGGGCGAACGCCCTCATCGCATCGAAACGATCCATCTCTGCTCTCTCTCCCAAAGATTGTTTGGATTTTACAAACAGTGATGGGTAGAAGCGCCAGTTTATCGCCAAGGCCCGCGCACCTAGATTGGGCTCATCATCAATCACCGGTCGGCGACGACCTGTAGCAGAGGAGCTATCCAATGACCCCACGCGACGTTGTTTTTCCAGCTGGCCGCCAGGCGCTCTACGAGCGCAATCGCTATTCGCCGGCGATCCGTTCCAACGGCCTTCTGTTCGTTTCGGGGCAGGTCGGCAGCCGCGAGGATGGTTCGCCTGAGCCCGATCTCGAAGCTCAGGTGCGACGCGCGTTCGACAACCTGAACGCCATCTTGCGGGCGGCTGACTGCACCTTCGATGACGTGCTGGATGTCAGCATCTTCATGGTCGATGCGCAGGCGACGTTCGAAACCGTCTGGAAGGTCGTCCCCGAGTACTGGGGGCAGGCACCGCACCCGACGCTGACCGCCGTCGGTGTCACCTGGCTGTATGGCTTCCAGTTCGAGATCAAGGTGATCGCGAAGCTGCCGGAGAAGGCCGAGGTCTGAACCCATCTCGCGCCGTCTGCAGGCGCTGCCGACACGGACGCCTTGCAGCAAGGCGCGAGGCCGTCGGCTGGTGGCGGCGCTGCCCGGGCCCTGATATGGCCCGGCGCTGGCGCCCGTCACGCTCGCCCGGTTGTCCAAAACATTCAGCCAGCTTGATGGCTTTTGCCATTGTTGCCGATGACACGCGACGCCACTATCGGGGCACCTCATAACAATAAATCCAGGAGCCAGCCATGCGCGATTACGTCACTGCGGCCAGCGAGTTCGACTACGACCAGACGGTGTCGGCCATTCTTTCGGGCGACTTGTCGGCGATGAATGCCTGCGTCGAGTGCTGCGACCGGCATGCCGCCTCGGATAAGGTCGCGCTCCGCTGGGAAGGTCGCGACGGGCAGCGGGCCGACTGGACCTTTGCACAGCTCAAGGCCGCTGCCGCGCGCTTTGCCAATCTTCTCGACAGCTATGGCATCAAACCGGGCGATACCGTCGCCGGACTGCTGCCGCGCACACCTGAGTTGCTCATCACCATCCTGGGCACCTGGCGCCTTGGCGCGATCTACCAGCCGCTGTTCACTGCATTCGGCCCGAAAGCAGTCGAGCACCGGATCAAGGAGTCCGGCGCGAAGATGGTCGTGACGGACGAGGCGAACGACAGCAAGCTGGACGCCATCGAGGCGGCGCCGCGACGGCTCGTCGTGGGCGCTGGAACGGATGACTTCTGGACCCAGCTCAATCGTCAGTCCGCCGATTTCGAGCCGGTTCTGCTCGATGGCGAGGCGCCTTTCCTGGCCATGTTCACCTCCGGCACCACCGGCCCTGCAAAGCAGTTGCACGTACCGCTCAAGGCCATCGTTGCCTTCGTCATGTATATGCGCGATGCGGTCGATCTGCGGCCGGAGGATCAGTTCTGGAACATCGCCGACCCGGGCTGGGCGTATGGCTTGTACTACGCCGTCACCGGGCCGCTGGCGATGGGCCACAGTACGTTATTCTACGAAGGCGGCTTCACGGTCGAAAGCACCTGTCGCGTGATAAGCGAATACGGCATCAACAATATGGCCGGCTCGCCGACCGCATTCCGCATGCTGCTTGCCGCCCGAGCCGAGGTAGAAGGCAAGCTCAAGGGGCAGTTGCGTGCCGTCAGCAGCGCCGGTGAGCCTCTCACGCCGGAAGTGATTCGCTGGTTCAGGAGCGGCCTTGGCTGCACCATCCATGATCACTATGGCCAGACCGAGCTGGGGATGGTGCTGTGCAATCACCACGCCCTGAGCCATGCGGTGAATATCGGCACTGCCGGCTATGCCATGCCAGGGCACCGGGTCGTGGTGCTGGACGAGCAGCAGCGGGAGTTGGAGCCCGGCACGCCCGGCATGCTGGCGCTGGATCGCAAGCGCTCGCCGCTGCTCTGGTTCGCCGGCTATGTAGGCGCGAAAGCCAAGGCGTTCGTGGGTGACTACTACCTCAGCGGCGATACCGTTGAGTTGAATCCCGATGGCAGCATCAGCTTCGTCGGCCGCGCCGACGACGTGATAACCACCTCCGGCTACCGTGTCGGCCCTTTCGACGTCGAGAGTGCCTTGGTCGAGCATCCCGCGGTGATCGAGGCGGCGGTGATCGGCAAACCGGACCCGGAGCGCACCGAGCTGGTGAAGGCGTTCGTGGTGCTGCATGCCAGTCACCCTGCTAACGCGGCGCTGGCCGAGCAGTTGCAGCAGCACGTTCGCCAACGACTGTCGGCGCATGCCTATCCCCGCGAGATCGAATTCGTCACGGAGCTGCCCAAGACCCCGAGCGGCAAGATCCAGCGCTTCCTGCTGCGCGACCGGGAAAAGACCGCCCAGCCAACGGCGGTGCCCGGCTGATATCGGACTCGGGTCGCGCAGACTCAGGCAGTCGGACCCTGAGCACCGCACTCCCGTGCATCACGCGTCGACGCAGGCATCGGGACGACTGGCAACAGGCGTCCGAGCAAGGAATCAACCGGTGAACATCGAAACCGAAGATCGCTATCTGGCCACCGAATACGGTGAGGTATTCACGCGTCGCTGGCGGGCGAACGCGGAGCAGGTCCCCATCATCCTGTTGCATGACTCGCTCGGCTGCGTCGAATTGTGGCGCGACTTCCCCGAGCGGCTCGCGGCTGCCACCCGGCGCGACGTCATCGCGTATGACCGGCTGGGCTTCGGCCGTTCTGCGGTGCATCCGGGAGGTTGGTCGACGCGGTTCATCGGCGATGAAGCCGCAAGATACTTCCCGCTGGTGTGCCGGGGCCTGGGCGTCGAAGACTTCATCGTCTTCGGCCACAGCGTGGGCGGGGCCATGGCTGCCAGCGTGGCGGCGCATTACCCGGGTCGTTGTCGGGCATTGGTCACCGAGTCGGCCATGGCTTTCGTCGAAGACCGCACGCTGCAGGGCATTCGCGAAGCCCGGGCGCTGTTCGCCGAACCGGGGCAGATGGACAGGTTGCGTCCGTACCATGGCGACAAGGCCGAGTGGGTGCTCGCGGCCTGGGTCGACACCTGGCTGTCCGACGCCCATGCGCATTGGACGCTGGCCGACAGCGCGCCGCTCATCCAATGCCCGCTGCTGGCCATCCACGGTCGGGAAGACGAGTACGGCACCGCCGCGCACCCGCAGCGTATCGTCGAACTTAGCGCAGGCAGCGCGCAGATGGTGCTGTTCGACGGCTGCCGCCATCTCCCGCATCGCGAGCAGCCCGATGCCGTTATCGACGTTGTTGCCACCTTCCTTCAGGCTGTGCATCGCTGAAACCGCAGCTGGCGCCACTCGGGTTGCGCTTTTTGTATAAGCCCGCTCTCGGGGCGGAGCTGTTGCTTTCGAGCCGACCGCAAGCCCGCTTTCGCCGCGGGTCGCGCCTCTCGCGAAAAAGCGGGTCGGTGCACGCTGTGCCAATCGGGCGGCCGCGGCGGTACGCCTGTGGTCGGCGCGATGCAGCAGAGCTGCTCGAAGCGCGAGTCAACCTGACGCTTTGCTGGGCTGGGGCGCGGCATCTATGATGCGCCGCCGCTGTGCCCCGATATTCGCCTTGCACGGGAACCAAAGCCCAAGGATGGGTGGTCTTAGCGCCTAGACGCGCGGCGCCGACCGACCGCTTCGGCGTTTGCCTGCGACCACGGTTAAGCCAGAACCCACGTTTTCACCTTTAAAGGAACGACAGATGAGTCTCGATTCCCATGCAGGACGCCTTCCGGACGAACACACCCTGACCAACATTCCGCGGTTGATCTCGCGCTATTACAGCGAACGCCCCGATCCATCCGATCCGGCGCAGCAAGTGGCGTTCGGCACTTCCGGCCACCGCGGCTCGTCGCTGAAAAACAGCTTCAACGAGTGGCATATCCTGGCGACCACGCAGGCGATCTGCGACTACCGCCGCGAGCAGAGCATCGACGGTCCGATCTTCGTTGGCATGGACACCCATGCGTTATCCGAACCGGCGTTCGTTTCCGCCCTGGAGGTACTGGCGGCCAACGGCGTCGAGACACGCATCGACGCCGGCTGCAGCGAAACCAATGGCGAGCCCGGCTACACGCCGACGCCGGCCATCTCCAATGCCATCCTCGAGTACAACGCCGGTCGCAGCAGCGGCCTGGCTGACGGCATCGTCATCACCCCGTCGCACAACCCGCCCGCCGACGGCGGCTTTAAATACAACCCCACCAATGGCGGCCCGGCCGATACCGGTGTGACCAAGTGGATCCAGGATCGCGCCAACGCGCTGTTAATTGCCGGGCTGATCGGCGTGCAACGGGTGGATTACGCGCAGGCGCTCAAAGCACCGACGACGCAGCGCTTCGATTTCATCGAAAGCTACGTGGGCGGCCTGGAGCAGGTGATCGATCTGGAAGCGATCCGCAACAGCGGGCTGAAGTTCGGCGTCGATCCACTGGGCGGCGCTGGCGTGCACTACTGGACGCGTATCGCTGAGCGCTATCGTCTGCCGCTGGAAGTCCTCTCCACCCGCGTCGACCCGACGTTCCGCTTCATGCGCCTGGACTGGGATGGCAAGATTCGCATGGATTGCAGCTCTCCCCATGCCATGGCCGGCCTGATCGAAAACAAGGACCGCTTCGACGTCTCCTTTGCCTGCGACACCGACCATGACCGGCACGGCATCGTCGCGCGTTCGGTGGGGCTGCTGAACCCCAATCATTACCTGGCCGTCGCCATCGAATACCTGTTCACCCATCGCCCTGAGTGGAGCGCCACGGCGGGCATCGGCAAGACGTTGGTGTCCTCGTCGATGATCGACCGCGTCGCCAAGGGCATCGATCGCAAGGTGGTGGAGGTGCCGGTGGGCTTCAAGTGGTTCGTCGACGGCCTGATGGACGGCAGCCTGGGCTTTGGCGGTGAGGAATCCGCGGGCGCGTCTTTCCTGCGCAAGCAGGGCGACGCCTGGTCCACCGACAAGGATGGCCTGATCCTCGGCCTGCTCGCCGCTGAGATCACCGCGGTGACCGGCAAGGACCCGGGCGAGCGCTATCAGGCGCTGACCGACCGCTTCGGCGCTCCGGTGTATCAGCGCATCGACGCGCCGGCCAACCGGGAGCAGAAGGCCAAGCTGGGCAAGCTTTCGGCCTCGCAGGTCACCGCAGGCGAACTGGCCGGCCAGCGGATCACTCAGATCCTCACCGAGGCTCCGGGCAACGGCGCCGCCATCGGCGGGCTCAAGGTGGTCACCGACAACGGCTGGTTCGCCGCGCGGCCGTCCGGTACCGAGGATGTCTACAAGATTTACGCCGAGAGCTTCGAAGGCGAGGCGCACCTCCAGCGTATTCAGGACGAGGCCAAAGCGCTGGTCGATGCTGTACTCGCCGGCTAGTACCGACATGGTTCGCCGCGCAAGGGCGAACCGCGAAGGGCGCCCGCTCTTGATCGCACGGGTTACATAGATGCGTAACCCGTGTAAGTGGTGATTAAAACCGGTCGCTGGACGTTTAAAGCAGTCGCCAAAGATAAAATGCCAAGCTGGTTATTCCGGCTTGGCATTTATAAACGAACACTAATTAACTCATGCTCGCTTTCATTTAACGAAGCGTCTTCACAATCGGCTAGTTTCGTGTTTCGCCATAACCTTTCATAACATCGGCCATGTTGTCGTATTCCTGATCCGTCATTTTTTGCAGCACATCGATTACCGACGATTCGGCGCCATTTTGCTGTGCGTGCTTGACCAGTTGCTCTTTCCGCGCGGGATAGTCGATCCCTTTGAGAAACGTCGTGACGTTTGCGGATGACTCACCGCCAACACCTCGTGTCATAGGAGCCTCCTCTAAAAGAGAGGGCGAAAGCTCAGCCTTCGCCCTGGTTGCTGCACCAGACTCGATCAGCTGTTACGGCCACCGCCGTGGCTGTGCTCACCGCCTTTACGGCCGGCTTCAGACGCTTTTTCTCGGTCGTTGGCGAAGTTGCCGCCGCTGCTCTGGCCGCCTTTTTGGCCGGCTTCGGAAGCGCGTTCGCGGTCATTGGCGAAGTTGCCGCCGCTATTTTGGCCGCCTTTGCGACCGGCCTCGGAAGCGCGTTCCGGGTCGTTGGCAAAGTTGCCGCCACTGTTCTGTCCACCTTTACTGCCGATCTCTTGGTAGAACTCTTTGTCATGCGTTGCAGAGGTTGCTTCACCACCTTTGCGTCCCGCTTCGTTAACGCTCATGCCTTCTTTCTTGTCAGCCATGGAGATACTCCTTCTGTCTTGAAAGTCGATATTAACGAGACGACAAATAATGCGATCCGCTGCATTGCCCGTCGCCTAATTACTCAGAAAATAAGAGCCCATCAGAGTTCTAGCCACTTATCGATCGACGATGAGCGGTAGTTCAGATCCGACAACTAACCGGACGGCGCTAACCGTGGCGCCGATAACGAAAAAGCCCTGGCCCAACATACTTGGATGCCCGTCGCCGAAGCCGAGGGGGGCACAGCGCTGTCCAGCACGCAGGACATGGCTGTTCGTGAAGGTGTGTCGCGTGGTGAGCATGTCCAGAGGTGCGGACATGGCGAAGAGCGTATTGCTCTGGCCAATGCTGTCCTGGCAGCGACACGGGGCGCGCCCTGTGCAGGCGAGAGCGTATTTACCAATGCCCGATCCAGTCTGGCACGGCTTTCGCTGTGCTTGTCAGTGTCTCGCTTGCTGGCCGTCGCGGATCGAAGCGGGCTAGCGGTGCGTGCCGCGATCAGAACAATAAGGAATATCCATGAATGACTCACCTTCCAATGGCGTGACGCCAATACTCGCGTCGTCGAGCCCGGCCGCGGCTCCGCGCGGCACCGGTCCTGCGAGCCGCTATGCTGATGGTCAACCCGGCACCGTTCGTAGCGCTGGCCTGGTAGCCCTTCGTAGCCATCGGAGCCCGTCATGATTCTCAAAGGCAAGACCGCATTGATCACCGGCTCGACCAGTGGCATCGGCCTGGGTATCGCCTGCAAGCTGGCCGAGGCCGGCGCCAATGTGATGCTCAATGGATTCGGCGATGTGGACGCCGCGCTCGAGCGCGTCTCGGCACACGGCACGCGGGTGATGCATCACCCGGCAGACGTGTCCGATGCGGATCAGATCGCCGATCTGGTCGGCCAGACCGAGCGCGAGTTCGGCGCGGTCGATGTGTTGGTCAACAACGCCGGCATCCAGCACGTGGCGCCGATCGAGACCTTTCCGGTCGAGCGCTGGGACAGCATCATCGCGATCAATCTTTCCTCTGCGTTCCACACCATGCGCCTGGCCCTGCCCGGGATGCGTGAGCGCAACTGGGGGCGAATCATCAATGTCGCCTCGGTCCATGGCTTGGTGGCCTCGGCGCAGAAAGCCGCCTATGTGGCGGCCAAGCATGGCCTGGTGGGCCTGACCAAGACCGTTGCGCTGGAAACCGCCACCACGGGTGTGACCTGCAATGCGCTCTGTCCCGGCTGGGTGCTGACGCCGCTGGTGCAGCAGCAGATCGACAGCAAGGCCCAGACTCACGGCGACCCGATCCGCGCGACCCGTGAACTGCTGATGGAAAAGCAACCGTCGCTGGATTTCGTCACGCCGGAACAGCTGGGCGAACTGGCGGTGTTCCTGTGCAGCGATGCCGCGCGTCAGGTCCGTGGCGTTGCCTGGAACGTCGACGGCGGCTGGCTGGCGCAGTAGCGACGGAGCGCGGGGTGGGCGAAGCGGGGTTACGCTTCGGCTCGCTCCGGGGCGCAGCGTTGAAATTGCCAGCGATAAGGCGGACGGAGAGGCTCGAGCGCTGCCACCGGCTGCGCGAGCCACAAGACCTTTCGCAGCGGGCGCGTTATCGCTCGCTCAGCCCGTGCAGTTGCAGCTTGGAATACAAACTGGCGCGGGAGATGCCCAGCTCGGTTGCAGCACGGCGGCGGTTGCCTTTGCAAGCGAGCAGGGCGGTTTGCAAGGCGCGGCGCTCGGCCTGGGCGATGCTCTCGGCCAAGCGCTGCAACGGCGCGTCGGCTTGCGCTGCGGGCTCCGCGAAGGTCGGTTCAGGTTGCACGATGGCGGCCTGTGGTGGGGCGACGTTCTGCGTACCCAGCAGTGGCAGGAAATGCCGCGCCTCCAATGGCGTTCCATCTGCGCTCAGCTGTGCTCGTTCAAGCAGGTTGCCCAGCTCGCGAACATTGCCCCGCCACGGCTGGCTGCAGAGCAATGCAATCGCGCTTGGCGCCAGCTCCATCGGCGCCTGGCCGGACCGGTTGGCGATGTCGTCGAGCAGGTGCTCGATCACGGCCGGAATGTCGGCGGCGCGCTCGCGCAGCGGCGGGACCTGCAATGCCAGCACGTTGAGCCGGTAGTAGAGGTCGTCGCGAAACTCGCCGGCAGCGACCTTGGCTTCCAGGTCGATATGCGTGGCGGCGATGACCCGTACATTGAGCGGTTTGACCTGGTTGGAGCCCAGCGGCTCGATTTCCTGCTCCTGCAACACCCGCAACAGCTTGGCCTGCAAGGCCAGGGGTAGGTCGCCGATCTCGTCGAGGAACAGGGTGCCGCCATTGGCCACTTCGAACTTGCCGATGCGCGCCTTGCGATCGGCGCCGGTAAAGGCGCCTGGGGCTGTGCCGAAGAGCTCGGCTTCGACCAGGGTTTCCGGTATCGCCGCCACGTTGACTGCCACGAAGGGGCCATTGGCGCGCGGTGACAGGTTGTGGATGCCCTGGGCCAGCAGCTCCTTGCCGGTGCCGGTTTCGCCGCGGATCAGCACCGTGGCATCCAGCTGCGCGGCGCGCCGGGCCTGGCGCTTCACTTCGCTGGCGGCCGGGCTGGTGCCGATGAAGCCGGCGATGGTGTAGCGCGCCCGGCGGGCCTTGGCCAGCTCGTTCTGGGTGGCGACCAGCTGGGTCTGCAGGATGTTGAACTTGGACATCAGTGGCTTGAGGTGCTGCGCACGGTCGAACAGCACGAAGCCCAGGGCACCGACGAGGGTGCCGTCTTCGTCACGCAGTGGAATACGCGTTACCACGAAGTGCTCGTCGCCGAACGCCATGAGGTCGAGCATGCTCGGCAGGCCGCTGTCGACCACTTCGCGCAGGCGGCTGGCCGGCAGCACTTCCTCGACCTCCTTGCCGAGTACGCCGCGGGGGTCGCTGATGCCGATCTTCTCGGCGTACTTGTCGTTGATCCAGACGATGCGCGCCTGTCGATTGACCGCGATGGTGCCTTCGCACTGCGCGTTGAGATGGTCGAACAGCAGCGGCATCGCCACGGCGCGAAAACGTTCGGGCGAGACGCCGATCACCAAGCCATCATGGTCTAGGTCGTTGCGTGCAATTGCCATGGAAAAGCTCAGTCATGTTGAGATCGCCAGATTATGGGAGGCGCCGGCTGCTCGGAGCAAGGCAGCCGGTACGCCGCGCAAAGGCTGAAATAGGCCTGTAAAGCTGGCCTTTACTGGGCATACACCTCATTCGGCAGCCAGGTCGCCAGCGGCGCGAAGAAGAACACCAGCGCCAGCCCCAGCAGTTGAATCAGGATGTAGGGCAACACGCCCAGGTAAACGTCGCGCGTGGTCACTTCCGGCGGGCAGACGCCCTTGATGTAGAACAGCGCGAAGCCCACCGGCGGGGTCAGGAAGGAGGTCTGCAGGCAGAGCGCGAAGAGAATCGCGAACCACAGCGGATCGACGCCCATGGAGAACAGCACCGGCGCGACCAGCGGCAGGATGATCAGCGTGATCTCCACCCAGTCCAGGAAGAACCCCAGCAGAAAGGTAATGAACAGCACGGTCAGCAGCACGCCGGTCTGGCCAAAGGGCAGGCCGGTCAGCGCCGAACGGATCACGTCATCACCACCCAGGCCGCGCAGCACGGCGGCGAATACCGTGGCGCCGATGAAGATGCCGAAGATAAACGCCGAGGTGCGGCTGGTCTGGTACAGCGCTTCCTTGAGAACCGCGAGGTTCAGCTTGCGGCTGCAGGCGGCCATGATCACCGCGCCAACGGCGCCGACCGCCGAGGCTTCGGTAGTAGTGGCGATGCCGAAGAAGATCGAGCCAAGCACCGCGAGGATCAGTACGAAGGGCGGCACCACGGCCCAGAACACATCGAGCAGCGCACGTCCGTCGAGCTTCGAGCGGTTGGCCGGCGCGGGGGCGAAGTCCTTCTTCAGCCAGGACACCACGACGATGTAGAGGATGTACATCAATGCCAGCAACATGCCGGGGATCAACGCGCCCATGAACAGCTTGCCCACCGAGGCCTCGGACGTACCCAGGCGGTCGGCCATCAACACCAGCATGATGCTCGGCGGAATCAGGATGCCCAGGGTGCCGACCGAACAGGCAGTGCCGACGGCCAGGCTCTTGTTGTACTTGGCTTGCAGCATCGGGCCGATGGAGAGCATGCCGAGCAGCGCCACCGAAGCGCCGACGATGCCGGTGGAAGCCGCGAGCAGGATGCCCACCAGCACCACGGTCACTGCGTAGCCGCCGCGCAGCGGACCAAGTACCCGCACCAGGCTGTGCATCAGCCGCTCGGCGATGCCGGAGCGGTCGAGCATGATGCCCATGAAAATGAACAGCGGCAGCGCGACCATCAGTTCGTTGGCGACGATGCCGTAGATGCGCGCATCCAGCACGCCGATGGTGCCGTCCCAGGTGAACCAGAGATCGGCGTCGAAATATTCGACCAGTACATGGCCGAACACGGCGAACAGCAGTCCGATGCCAGCCAGCGACCAGGCCACCGGGAAGCCGAGCAGCAACAGGCCCATGAAGGTGGCGAACATGCTGATGACGAGAATTTGTTCCAGACCCATGATTACGGCTACTCCATCAGGGCTGCGAATGGCCGCGGTCGCGGTCATGCGTCGGGGCCGTGAAGACCCGCGGAAAATTGAACAACAGCGTGCTGCAACGACTGGCGCGTGAGAGCAGGGCCAGCGCCAACAGCGTCAGGCCGAGCGGCAACACACTCTTGAAGATGAAGCGGTGCGGCAGGCCACTGGGTGCCTGGGAGCGCTCGTCGTATATGAAGGCCTGGTAGGCGAAGGGCACCAGCGCATCGACCATCATCACCACCACTGGCAAGGCCAGGAAGACGATTGCCAGGAGCTCGATGACGGCCTGGCTGCGCAGGCTGAACTTCTCTCGCAGCACATCGACGCGTACGTGATCGTCGCGCACTACCGCGTAGGCCAGGGCGAGCATCAGGGCGGCGCCGAACAGGTGCCAGGACAGTTCTTCCAGGGCGATGGAGCCGCGCGACAGCACGAAGCGGCTGAACACGTTGGTCAACACCACAGCCAGTACCAGCAGCCATATCCAGGCGCTGGCTTCGCCGATCGCGACCAGGGCCTTGTCCAGCCAGTAGGACAATCGATTGTGCGGCAGTGCATCCGCTTGGGCGGCGGGCACTGCTTCGTTAGGGGAAACGGGATGAGCGGACACGGCCACCTCGGAGATCCGAAATTGGAAAATACATGCACGGCCTGATCGGGCGGCCAGTGCTCCGGAAGGCGGGGCGGGCTCGTGTGGGCGGGCAAGCGCAGCGAAACCGCCGCTGCGCATCCTGTCCGATCATTCGAACCTGGGGGAGACCCGCCCAGGGGCACCGGCTTGACGCTGCGGTCAGTCGTACTTGTAGAAATCGCGCGGCAGGTAGCCTTTGCTGTGCCAGATGGAATGATGCTTCATGAAGTCGCGCTGGCTGGTCAGGACGCGGTTGAACATCTCATCCTTGGCGGCGATTTCGTCCAGCACTTCGTTGGTCACGCGCTCCAGTTCACGCAGCACCGGCTCCGGCAAAACCTGCGCCTTCACGCCCTGCTTCTCGTAGTCACGCAAGGCGGTCGGCTGCGCCCACTCGCTTTCGGCGAAGCTTTTGAGCGTCGCCGATTCGCAACCCATCTCGATTAGCGCGCGGCTTTGCGGCTCCAGCTTGTCCCAGACGCCCTTGTTGACCAGCAGGTGCGAGGTGGTCAGCGTCTGATGCCAGCCCGGCATGATGTAGTTCTTGATGATCTGGTCCAGGCCCAGCATCTTGTCGATCGCCGGCTGGGAGAACTCGGTGGCGTCGATGGTCTTGCGCTCCAGCGCCTGGTAGATCTCGCCGCCCGGAATCATGGTGACCGAAGCGCCGAGCTTTTCCAGCACCTTGCCGCCAATGCCGGCAAAGCGGATGCGCAGGCCGTCGAAGTCTTCCAGCTTCTCGACCGGTTTGGCGAACCAGCCGGCGCCTTCCGGGCCGATGATGCTGCACAGCATCGGGTGGATGTTGCGTTCGGCGTAGATTTCCTCGAGCAGCTTCTTGCCGTCGCCCTCGTAGTACCAGGCGAGGTACGCCGGCGGCTCCATGTTGAAGGGTGCGCCCGAGTACAGCGGCAACGCCGGGATGGTGCCCTGGTCGTAGCCGATCCAGGTGTAGCCGGCCGGATACTTGCCGTTGCTGACCGCATCCATGATTTCGAACGGCGGCACCAGCTCACCGGGTTCGTAGTAGCGCAGCTGGATGTCGCCGCCGGAAATGGCCTTGAGCGATTCGGACAGATGCTTGATGGGAGTGGTCAGGCCGATCAGGTGCGACGGGAAGGCCAGCGGAACCTGCCAGCGGATCTTTTCGGCGGCGGTGGCATTGGCGCTCACCAGTGTCGCGCTGAGCAGTGCGGTGGTGCCGATGGCGCAGGCGAGGCGGGAAAGCTTCTTGGTGATCGACATTACAGATTCCTTTTTTGTTGTTTTGGTATGCAGCCCGGTCTAGCCGGGACGCGGAACGAGCCGCCGCAGCGTTCTCGTTCCGGTGATCTGGCGCGTTGCGGATATTACCTAGCAGTTTTTGTGCCTGGGTTCGTGAAGCTGCTGTATGCCCCGTTCTAGAGGCTTTTTGGCCGCAGAAAGGTGATCGGTTATCCAGAAAAATGGACATATGAAGGGAGCGAGGTTGTGATCGTCCAGAAATATGGAAATGTGTCCTTATTTCCAGACATACGGGCAGCTTCGTCGCGGGGCGAAGCCTGGGCATCGTTTTCCAGAGCACCTCTGCTTAGTGGTTTCGCCGGTGGTGGCACGCTCCGTTCATGCTGCGGTCAGAACTGGGGATACCAATCCGAATAGGAGGATGCATGTCGATCGAGGCGGACTTTGCGTTGCTCGAATCTCTATTGCTGGCCCGTGGGCCAGGCGGTCAGGAGGAAGAGGTGCGGGCGGTGTGTCGCCGCGAGCTCGAAGCGAGCTGCGATGAGGTATGGATGGATGCTGCTGACAATCTGGTGGGGGTGATCCGGGCTGCCGGCGTGTCACGCGAAACCGCCCAGTCGCGTGCCATTCGTGTCATGGCGCATCAGGACGAGATCGCCATGGTCGTGAAGCGCATCGCTGAGGACGGCCGCCTGCATGTGGTCGCGTTGGGTGGGGCATTCCCGGTCAACTTCGGCATGTGCCCGGTCGATGTGATGGGCGAGACGGATGTACTGCCCGGCGTTTTGTCGTTCGGCACGATGCACGGCACCTCGGAATCGCCCCAGTCGGCGCATATTCTCGGTGGCAACGTGCAGTGGGCCGATGTCCATGTGATTACCCGTCGCACCCAGGCTGAGCTGGTCGAGATGGGCGTTCGGCCCGGCTCGCGTGTGGTGCTGAGCCAGCACTGGCGACGGCCGTTTCGGGTGAACGATGCCATCGCTGCGCATTTTCTCGACGACCGTGCGCCGGTAGTCGCTGCATTGCGCGCGGCCGAACAGCTCGCTCAGCGCAAAAGCGATCTCAAGCAGGATGTGTATATCGTCCTGACCACCAATGAGGAAGAGACCAACTCGGGCGCCCAGTACGCGGCGAGAACCCTGCCGGGTGACGTTTGCATCGCGTTGGAAGTGGGGCCCATCGCCGAGGAGTACGGGACTCGGCTGTGCGCCGATCCGATCATCCTCACCGGCGACGAGAAAGGGTTGTACACCAAGGCGATTTCGGACGATTTGCTGGCGGCTGCCATTCGCTGTGGCTATACACCGCAACCCGCGCTCATGCCTGGATTCGCCTCCGATGCAAGCGCAGTGCTCGGCTCCGGGGCATCGCCGCGTGCCGGATGCCTGGCGATGCCGACCGAAAACACCCATGGCTACGAGCTGATCACCCGGGATGCAATGCAGGCCTGTACGCGTACGCTGGTGGCCTACCTGCTGGATATCGGTGCGCCCTGACGGAAAGCACCGGCATCGTTAGCCGCTGCATGGCGAGCGAATGGGACGCGGCGTTTCGCTTCAGTGACTGTGTGGATTGGTAGAGGCCCGGCAGTGGGCTACGCCTGCCCTACGGAAGGTGCTTGCAGCCAACATCCGTTGGGGCCTGGATCGTCCCGCGTGCGCGCTGCCGAAACGTCTCGTTGTGTGGGCCGGGCGGCGTGCCGCTTCAGCCCACCAGCGTTTACGATCCGCGGAAAGCAGACGGATTGCGCCGCTGCCGCTCGGGGCTTCAGCTGGCCGCCTTGTCCACGGTCGCTTTCAGCGCGGTCAGGCAGCGTTCCTCGGCGGTGTCCAGCTCCAACTGCATCTGCTGGATGTCGAGCAGTTGCTGTTCGAGCTGCTGACGACGCTCGGCGATCATGCCGAGCATGATGTTCAGCTGCTTCTGGTTGCCGGCCTTGGGGTCATAGAGTTCGATCAGCGTTTTGCACTCGGCGAGGGAAAAGCCGATGCGCTTGCCGCGCAGGATCAGCTTTAGCGCAACGCGATCCTTGGGGCTGTAGATACGCTCCTGGCCGCGCCGGGTCGGCGAGAGCATGCCTTGCTCTTCATAGAAGCGGATCGCTCGGGTGGTGATGTCGAGCTCGTTGGCCAAATCGGAAATGCTGTAAGTCTGCTTTGCCATGAAAATATCCAGTCTTGCCTGTCCACCCGCGGCTCGCGACGAGCCGGGCGCGTTTCGCCACTGCTGCGATGTTGCTTCGGTCCAAGGCTACACGCTGCGCTGGCCCGATGCCCAGTGGCTTCTGGCCAGCGTCGTGCTTCAGCGTCGAATCGTGCAGCCAGTCGCTTCCTGGATCTGCTCGAAGCTTACGCCATCAGCCAGCTCGACCAGTTTCAGCCCCTGCTCGGTGACATCCAGCACGCCGAGGTCGGTGATGATGCGGTCCACCACACCGACGCCGGTCAGCGGAAGATCACACTGCCTGATGATCTTGTGCGCACCCTTGGCGGTATGCTCCATCAGCACCACGACGCGCTTGACGCCCGCCACCAGATCCATCGCGCCGCCCATGCCCTTGACCATCTTGCCGGGGATCATCCAGTTCGCCAGGTCGCCTTTCTCGGACACCTGCATGGCGCCGAGAATCGCCAGGTTGATATGGCCGCCGCGGATCATGCCGAAGCTCATGGCGTTGTCGAAGAAGGCGCTGCCGGGCAGGGCGGTGACGGTCTGCTTGCCGGCGTTGATCAGGTCCGGGTCGACCTCGTCCTCGGTGGGGAAGGGGCCGATACCGAGCAGGCCGTTCTCGCTCTGCAGCCAGACGTCCATGCCTTCGGGAATGTAGTTGGCGACTAGGGTCGGCAGCCCGATACCGAGATTGACGTAGAAACCGTCCTGCAACTCTTGCGCGGCGCGCTGCGCCATCTGTTCACGTGTCCAGGCCATGATCAGCTCCTCACCGTACGTTTTTCGATGCGCTTCTCGGCGTTCGGGTTGTGGATGATGCGCTGCACGTAGATCCCCGGGAGGTGGATCTGGTCGGGGTCCAGTTCGCCGGTTTCCACCAGATGATCGACCTCCACCACGCAGACCTTGCCGGCCATGGCGGCCAGTGGGTTGAAGTTGCGCGCGGTCTTGTTGAACACCAGATTGCCCGCCTTGTCGGCTTTGTATGCCTTGACCAGCGCGATGTCGGCGGTCAGTGACTCTTCCATCACGTACCACTCGCCGTTGAACTGACGGGTTTCCTTGCCCTCGGCGATCAAGGTGCCGTAGCCGGTGCGGGTGAAGAACGCAGGAATGCCGGAGCCGCCGGCGCGCAGCTTCTCGGCCAGGGTGCCTTGGGGTGTGAATTCGAGTTCCAGCTCGCCCGCCAGGTACTGGCGCTCGAACTCCTTGTTCTCGCCTACGTAGGACGAGATCATCTTGCGCACCTGGCGCGACTCGAGCAGCAGGCCGAGCCCGAAGCCGTCCACGCCGGCGTTGTTGCTGATGACCGTGAGGTTCTTCCTGCCGGTGTCGCGCAGCGCCTCGATCAGTGCCTCGGGAATGCCGCACAGGCCGAAGCCGCCGACGGCGAGGGTCATGCCGTTCTCGACCAGGCCGTCGAGCGCCTGCTTGGCGTTGGGATAGATCTTGTTCATATAGACCTCTCTTGTTGTTCTGACCTGGCGCCGAATGTCACAGGTGCCACTTTTGTGGGAGGCCCGACCTCGCGCCGAAGCTTTTCTTCAGCAGGCGGACCTGCGATCCGCATCGCCGCGAGGGCGCGCCTCCCACCGAAATACGGCGTCAGCTGCCACTGCGAGCCCGGGCGACGCGAGACCCGTTGGGCCGACCGAGCACATCACTGATGCGTTGCCCGGCGGCGATCAGCCCATCGAGGTCAACGCCGGTATCGATACCCAGGCCGTTCAGCATATAGAGCACGTCTTCACTGGCGACGTTGCCGCTGGCACCCTTGGCGTAGGGGCAACCACCGAGCCCGGCCACCGAACTGTCGAAGGTGCAAAGGCCTTCCTGCAGGCTTGCGTAGATGTTCGCCAGCGCCTGGCCATAGGTGTCGTGAAAATGCCCGGCCAGCTTGTCGCGCGGCACCTCGCGGCTGACCGCTTCGATCAGCTGGCGGGTCTTGCCCGGCGTCCCGGTGCCGATGGTGTCGCCCAGGGAGACCTCGTAGCAGCCCATGGCGAACAGCTCGCGGGCGACATGGGCGACGCGCTTCGGGTCGATTTCCCCTTCGTACGGGCAGCCCAGCACGCAGGACACATAGCCGCGCACCTGGATGCCATGCTCGCGCGCGGCCGCCATCAGCGGCGCGAAGCGTGCCAGGCTCTCCTCGATGGAGCAGTTGATGTTCTTCTGCGAGAAGGCTTCGGAGGCGGCACCGAACACCGCGACCTCGCTGACGCCGGCTTCGATGGCCGCTTCAAGGCCCTTGAGATTCGGCGTCAGCGCCGCGTAGGTCACGCCCGGCTTCTGCCGGATCTGCGCGAACACCTCGGCCGACCCTGCCATCTGCGGCACCCACTTGGGTGAGACGAAGCTGCCGACTTCGATGTAGCGAAGTCCGGCCGCGGTAAGGTCATCGACCAGGCGCACTTTATCCGCCACGCTGATCGGCTGCTTCTCGTTCTGCAGGCCGTCGCGCGGTCCGACTTCGACCAGACGGACCTGTTTGGGCAGGCTCATATGTCCTCCAGGAGGTGAGTGCGATTGTGCGGGCTCACCGGTTTCGTTGTGTCATCCGAGGCCGCATCGGCTGCGGTGGAAAAGCCTGCGGCGTTTGCGTTCGTGCGCAGGGTGGAAAACGGCGAACCCTGTCCGACCCTGGCCATCGTCAAGCCTCTTCCATCTCCAGCAGCACCGTGCCTTCGTTGACCATCTCGCCTTCGGCGCAGAACAGGCCTTTGACCACGCCGGCCTGTTGCGCGCGGATGCTGTGTTCCATTTTCATGGCCTCGAGCACAACCAGTGTGGCACCGGCTTCGACGCTTTGCCCGGGCTCGACCAGTACCCGCACGATGCTGCCGTTCATTGGGGCGGTCAGCCCGCCGTGGTGCTGGTGGCTGGCTTCGACTTCAGCGATGGGGTCGAGGGCCGTCACCGCCTGCAATTCTCCGTTCCATTCAAGGTAAAGGGTCTCGCCCTTGCGAATCGCCTTTGGCCGACGCATCGCCTGACCCGTGGTGGCAGGCTGGGTTGCGCTGGCCGCATCGATGCGCACCAGCCGGTTTTCCCCGTTGCATTGCAGATGTACGCCGGTCCGCGCCGGCATGCCGAAACGCAAGCCGTCGCGCCGTGCCCAGGGCGAATGGGCGTCGTCATTGCGGACCCTGGCGGGTTCGGTTTGTGCGTAAAGCTCGCCCGCCAGTTGCCAGAACGCATCGCCCAGCTCGCCGGGTGTACGCATCAGTTCGGCTTCGTGACGGGGAATGAACCCGGTGTCCAGCTCGGCCGCGGCGAAGGCGGGATGGCCGATGACGCGGCGCAGAAACGCCAGGTTGGTGCGCACGCCGCCGACGCAGGTTTCCTCCAGCATCGCCAGCAGACGCAGGCGCGCTTCCTCGCGGTTCTCGCCCCAGGCGATCAGCTTGCCGAGCATCGGGTCGTAGAAGGGGGACACCGTGTCGCCTTCGGCGACGCCACTGTCGACGCGACGGCCGGGGCCAGCGGTGGATTTGCGGTACAGGTCCAACGTCCCGGTAGCCGGGAGAAAGTCGTTGTCCGGGTCCTCGGCATACAGCCGCACTTCGATGGCATGACCAATGAGCGGCACCTGCTCTTGAGTGATCGGCAGCGGCTCGCCCCGGGCGACGCGGATCTGCCAGGCGACCAGGTCCAGGCCGGTAATGGCCTCGGTCACCGGGTGCTCGACCTGCAGACGGGTATTCATCTCCATGAAGAAGAATTCGCCGCGCGCGTCGAGCAGGAACTCGACCGTGCCGGCGCCGACGTAGCCGATGGCTTGCGCCGCCTTCACCGCCGCCTCGCCCATGGCGCGTCGCAGCTCGGGGGGGAGTCCCGGCGCCGGCGCTTCCTCGACGACCTTCTGATGCCGGCGCTGAATCGAGCAGTCTCGTTCATTGAGGTACAGGCAGTTGCCGTGCTGATCGGCAAACACCTGGATCTCCACGTGGCGTGGTTTGAGCACGTATTTTTCGACAAGCATGCGCGAGTCACCGAACGACGACTGCGCCTCGCGCTGGGCCGATTGCAGCGCCTCGGCGAGGTCTGCTTCGCGCTCGACCACCTTCATGCCCTTGCCGCCACCACCGGCGGTGGCTTTGAGAAGGACCGGGTAGCCGATCTTCTCGGCAGCGACGCGGAAGGTCTCCACGTCCTGCGCTTCGCCGTGGTAACCGGGCACCAGCGGCACGCCGGCTTTTTCCATCAGCGCCTTGGCGGCGGATTTACTGCCCATGGCGTCGATGGCCGAGGCGGGCGGGCCGAGGAAGATCAGGCCGGCATCCTCGATGGCACGGGCGAAGTCGGCGTTCTCGGAAAGGAAGCCATAGCCCGGGTGGATCGCCTGGGCGCCGCTGGCCCTGGCGGCAGCGATCAGCTTGTCGATCCGCAGATAGCTCTCGGCCGGCTTGGCGCCGCCGAGGTCGATACGAATATCGGCCTCGCGGGCGTGGCGGGCGTCACGGTCGATCGCGCTGTGCACGGCAACGGTGGTCAGGCCCATGGCCTTGGCGGTACGCATCACGCGGCAAGCAATCTCACCGCGGTTGGCGACCAGGAGGGTAGTGATCATTGTTGTGGCTCCTGCGTGGCCTTGAGGTCGTTTCCCCTCACCCTAACCCTCTCCCCGGAGGGGCGAGGGGATGACGGTGTGAGGCGAAGAAATGGTGTGGTTTGGTAGCGGGCTGCGCGCCTGGCCAGGTGAAATACCGTAACGGTGGTCAGGCCCGCGGCCTTGGCGGTGCGCATCACGCGGCAGGCGGTCTCGCCGCGGTTGGCGACCAGGAGATGCGTAATCATTGCTGTGGCTCCTGCGCGGTCTGGAGGTCGTTTCCCCTCACCCTAACCCTCTCCCCGGAGGGGCGAGGGGATGACGGAGTGAGGCGAAGAAATGGTGTGGTTTGGTAGCCGGTCGCTCGCCTGGTTGATGTGGCAGAACGAGCATCGTTGCCATCGCTGCGGTAGGCGCGATGACTTTTCCGAGCTGGTGGCGTAGCACCAGCGTCGCCGCGGGCCGGCATCGCGCTCCAAATTCCGCACGACTCAACCCCCTCGCCCCTATGGGGAGAGGGCTGGGGTGAGGGGGCGGTGTTCCAGGCGACTCGGAGCATCGAGCCTCTCCCAACCGCCCGGGACTGCGCTCTTCCAGAAAAAACTTCAGCCGAAAGACGCACCCGATGGCTTCTCCGGTGAATTGACGTAACACCAGCGTCGCCGCGGACCGGCGTCGCGACCCAGGCGGTGCACGACCCAACCCCCTCGCCCCTCTGGGGAGAGGGCTGGGGTGAGGGGGCAGTGTTCCAGGCCAGTTCGGTGGTCAAGCGTCCGACTACGCCAGCTTGTGTTTTATTCGAAAGGGCTTCAGCCAAGCGATGCGCACCACGGCTCGTCCGCTGTATCGGCAGCGCGCGAGCATTGCGACGAGCCGCCATCGCGCCGCACGACCCAACCCCCTCGCCCCCCTGGGGAGAGGGCTGGGGTGAGGGGGCGGAATCCCAGACAACCCGGAGCATCAAACCTCTCCCAACCAGCGCGGCTTGCGCTTCTCCAGAAAGGCGTTGAGCCCCTCCTGGCCTTCCGGGCTGACACGGATGCGGGCGATCGCATTTTCCGTATAGCGACGCAACGCGGGGCTGACCGATGCGCTGCTGGCTTCGCGCAGCAGATCCTTGCTGGCACGCATGGCCTGCGGGCTGTTGAGCATCAGGTTATCGAGCCAGCCGTGCAGGGCGTCGTCCAGTTCGGCGGCGGCATAGGTTTCCGAGAGCAGGCCCAGTTCGCGGGCGCGTTCGCCGCTGAAGCGTTCGCCGGTCATGGCGTAGCGCCGCGCGGCGCGCTCACCCATGGCCTTGACGACGAATGGACTGATCACGGCCGGCGCCAGGCCGATGCGCACCTCGGAGAGCGAGAACACCGCGTCGTGCGCGCCAATAGCCATGTCACAACAGGCGACCAGCCCGACCGCGCCACCGAACGCCGCGCCTTGCACCACGGCCAGCGTCGGCAGTTTGAGGTGGTAGAGGCTGTACATGAGTTCGGCCAGCTCACGGGCGTCATTAAGGTTGGCGTTGAAATCCAGCTGCGCCGATTGCTGCATCCAGGCCAGGTCAGCGCCGGCACAGAAGTGCTTGCCGCGGCCGCGCAGCAGCAAGAAGCGCAAATTCTTGTTGGCCTGCACCTGGTCGATAGCCAGCACCAGCTCGCGAATCATCTCGGCATTGAAAGCGTTGTTCTTCTCCGGGCGATTGAGCCAGAGCGTGGCGAAGCCTTTCTCGGCATATTCGAGTTCGATGGTGTTAAAGGTCGACGAGCTCATAAATGGTTCCTGCAGACGAAGGCCTTCGGCCCTTGGCTAGAAGCTGGAGGCAGGACGTCCAGCCTCCAGCCTCTAGCGCGGTTATCGGTTTTTCCCTTACATCCGGAATACACCAAAGCGGGTCGGTTCGATCGGTGCGTTGAGACTCGCCGAGAGTGCCAGGCCCAGCACATCGCGCGTCTGCGCCGGATCAATCACACCGTCATCCCACAGCCGTGCACTGGAATAGTAGGGATGCCCCTGGCGCTCGTACTGCTCGAGGATCGGCTGCTTGAGCTGCTGCTCGTCTTGATCGGAAAACTGCTGGCCGCTGCGCTCGGCCTGTTCACGTTTGACCTGCACCAGTACGCCGGCCGCCTGCTCGCCGCCCATCACGCCGATGCGCGCGTTGGGCCACATCCACAGGAAGCGCGGATCATAGGCGCGACCGCACATGCCGTAGTTGCCGGCGCCGAAGCTGCCGCCAATGACCACGGTGAATTTCGGTACCTGGGCGCAGGCCACCGCGGTGACCAGCTTGGCGCCGTGTTTGGCGATGCCCCCGGTCTCGTATTTCTGCCCGACCATGAAGCCGGTGATGTTCTGCAGAAACAGCAGCGGGATTCCGCGCTGGCAGGCCAGTTCGATGAAGTGCGCGCCTTTTTGCGCGGCTTCGGCGAAGAGGATGCCGTTATTCGCCAGGATGGCGATCGGATAGCCGTGCAGATGGGCGAAGCCGCAGACCAGCGTGGTACCGAACAGGGCCTTGAATTCGTCGAATTCGCTGCCGTCCACCAGGCGTGCGATGACTTCGCGCACGTCGTAGGGCTGCTTGGCCTGGGCGGGAATCACCCCGTACAGCTCCTCGGGCGGGTACAGCGGTGCGCGGGGTTCCCGGGCCTGCAGATGGCCGAGCTTCTGCCAGTTCAGGTTGGCGACGCAGCGACGGGCGATGGCCAGCGCATGTTCGTCGCTTTCGGCGTAGTGGTCGGCAACCCCGGAAATCTTGCAGTGCACGTCGGCACCGCCCAGGTCCTCGGCGGTGACCACTTCGCCAGTGGCCGCCTTTACCAGCGGCGGGCCGGCCAGAAAGATGGTCGCCTGATTGCGCACCATGATGGTCTCGTCCGCCATCGCCGGTACGTAGGCGCCGCCGGCGGTGCACGAGCCCATGACCACTGCGATCTGCGCGATCCCCATGGCGCTCATGTTGGCCTGGTTGAAGAAGATGCGGCCGAAGTGTTCGCGGTCCGGAAAGACTTCGTCCTGGCGCGGCAGGTTGGCGCCGCCTGAGTCGACCAGGTAGATGCACGGCAGCCGGTTCTGCTGAGCGATGGCCTGGGCGCGCAGGTGTTTTTTCACGGTGAGCGGGTAGTAACTGCCGCCTTTCACGGTGGCGTCGTTGGCGATGATCATGCATTCGACGCCTTCGACCCGGCCGATGCCTGCAACCACGCCGGCGGCGGCGACGTCCTCGCCGTACACCTCGTAGGCGGCCAGAGGCGCGACTTCGAGAAATGCCGAGCCCGGGTCGAGCAGGGCGTCGATGCGATCACGCACCAGCAATTTGCCGCGCGACACATGGCGCTGCTGGGCTTTCTCGCCGCCGCCTTCGCTGACCTTGGCGAGCAGCGCGCGAAGAGTTTCCACCTGCCCGAACATCGCGTCGCGGTTAGCGGCGAATTCGGGCGAGCGGGTGTTGATTTGGGTGTTCAGGATGGCCATGACGAACTCCGTTCGGGCTACAGGCTTCAAGCCACAGGCTGCAGGCCGGTTGCCTGGAGCTTGCAGCCTGCAGCCGCTTTTATTTCGTTTCGTTGAACAACTCACGCCCGATCAGCATCCGGCGGATCTCGCTGGTCCCGGCGCCAATCTCGTAGAGCTTGGCGTCGCGCAGCAGCCGGCCGGTGGGGAATTCGTTGATGTAGCCGTTGCCACCGAGAATCTGGATCGCCTGCAGCGCCATCTGTGTTGCCGCTTCGGCGGTGTAGAGGATTACGCCAGCGGCATCCTTGCGGGTGGTTTCGGCGCGGTCGCAGGCCTGGGCGACCGTATACAGATAGGCGCGGCTGGCGTTGAGCTGGGTGTACATGTCGGCGACCTTGCCCTGAATGAACTGGAACTCGCCGATGCTCTGGCCGAACTGCTTGCGGTCGTGGATGTAGGGCACCACCACGTCCAGGCAGGCCTGCATGATCCCGACCGGGCCGCCAGCGAGCACCACGCGTTCGTAGTCCAGCCCGCTCATCAGCACCTTGACGCCGCCGTTCTCGACGCCCAGTACGTTCTCTTCTGGTACCTCGACGTCGTCGAAGAACAGCTCGCAGGTGTTGGAGCCGCGCATGCCGAGCTTGTCGAACTTGTTGCCACGGCTGAAACCCTTCCAATCGCGCTCGACGATGAAGGCGGTGATGCCATGGGCGCCCTTGTCCAGGTCGGTCTTGGCGTAGATCACGTAGGTATTGGCGTCCGGGCCGTTGGTGATCCAGGTCTTGCTGCCGTTGAGCACGAAGCGATCGCCCTTGCGGTCGGCGCGCAGCTTCATCGACACGACGTCGGAGCCAGCATTGGGCTCGCTCATGGCCAGCGCGCCGACGTGTTCACCGGAGACCAGCATGGGCAGGTATTTCGCCTTCTGCTCCGGCGTGCCGTTGCGGTTTATCTGATTGACGCACAGGTTCGAATGCGCGCCGTAGGACAGCCCCACCGAGGCCGAGCCGCGGCTGATTTCTTCGAGCGCGACGACGTGGGCCAGGTAGCCCATGCCGGCGCCGCCGTATTCCTCGTCTATGGTGATACCGAGCAGGCCCATGTCGCCGAACTTGCGCCACATGTCGCTGGGAAAGAGGTTGTCGCGGTCGATGGCTTCGGCGCGGGGCGCCAGTTCGTCGGCCACGAAACCGCGCACCTGGTCGCGGAGCATGTCGACGGTTTCACCGAGGGCGAAGTTGAGGCCGGAGTAGTTCATGTGCCACCTGTTCGATTTTGTCGTTGTTCTGGTTCGACTGCCGGCCGCCGTGAAACGTTGAATCGGCGTGTCCTGCAACCTGTTCGATACCGCGTCCCGACAGCAACTTCAGGCGAAGGGTGCGGTGGGTTGTCACGCTGTAACCTTTACGTTAACGTAATCCCAGCCCGGAGCAGCTGTCAACACATCGGCAGGCCCCGGACCGCAAGGCCTCATAACAAACATAAGACCGAGGATTTACGACATGAGTCTTCCGAGTTACACCTGCGGACCGCAGACCAAACCCCTGTTGGCGATGACCATCGGTGCGGCGTTCGACCGGGCAGTCGAGCGGTTCGCCGAGCGTGAGGCCCTGGTCGTACGGCATCAGAACCTGCGTTACACCTGGGCGCAGCTGGCCGATAAGGTGGACCGCTGCGCACGCGGGCTGCTTGCGCTAGGTTTGCAGCCTGGCGAGAGGGTGGGCATCTGGTCACCGAACAACGCCCAGTGGTGCATCACCCAGTTCGCGACCGCGAAGATCGGCGTGGTGCTGGTGAACATCAATCCGGCCTACCGCCTCAATGAACTCGAGTACGCGCTCAAACAGTCCGGCTGCCGTTGGCTGATCTGCGCCGATACGTTCAAGACCTCCGATTACCACGCGATGCTCCACGAACTGCTGCCCGAGCTGGAAGGCTCAGCGGTCGGCGCGCTGCGCAGCCACATGCTGCCGGAGCTGCGCGGGGTGATCAGCCTGTGCGACAAGCCGGTGGACGGCATGCTGTTGTGGAAGGGGTTGATGGGCATGGCCGAGCAGGTCGGCCCCGAGCAGCTGCGCCAATGCAGCGAGCAGTTGCAGTTCGACGATCCGATCAACATCCAGTACACCTCTGGCACCACGGGTTTTCCCAAGGGCGCCACCCTCAGTCACTACAACATCCTCAACAACGGCTACATGGTCGGTGAGAGTCTGAAGCTCACCGAGCACGACCGCCTGGTGATTCCGGTGCCGCTGTATCACTGCTTCGGGATGGTCATGGGCAACCTGGGCTGCGTGACCCACGGCACCACCATGATCTACCCGAGCGCCGCCTTCGAGCCGCTGGCGGCACTGCAGGCCGCGGCCGAAGAGAAGGCCACCGGCATGTACGGCGTGCCGACCATGTTCATCGCCATGCTCGACCACCCGGAGCGCCAGTCGCTGGACCTGTCCAATCTGCGCACCGGGATCATGGCAGGCTCGACCTGCCCGATCGAAGTAATGAAGCGGGTCATCGACGACATGCACCTGGCCGAGATGCAGATCGCCTACGGCATGACCGAAACTAGCCCCGTCTCGACCCAGACCGGACCGGATGACGACCTCGAGCGCCGCGTCACCAGCGTCGGCCGCACCCAGCCGCACCTGGAAAGCAAGGTCGTCGACGAGCACAACCGCATCGTGCCGCGCGGGCAGATCGGCGAACTCTGCACCCGCGGCTACAGCGTCATGCTGGGCTATTGGAACAACCCGGAAGCGACCGCTAGCGCCATCGACGGCGCGCGCTGGATGCACACCGGCGACCTCGCGATCATGGACGACGAGGGCTATATCAAAATCGTCGGACGCAACAAGGACATGATCATTCGCGGCGGCGAGAACGTGTATCCGCGCGAGATCGAGGAATTTCTTTTCACCCACCCAGCGGTGGCCGACGTGCAGGTGATCGGCGTGCCGGACAAGACCTACGGCGAAGAGATCGTCGCCTGGGTCAAGCTGCACCCCAGCCACCAGGCCACGGCCGACGATCTGCGCGCGTTCTGCAAGGGCCGTATCGCCCACTTCAAGACGCCCAAGCACATCAAGTTCGTCGACGAGTTCCCCATGACCATCAGCGGCAAGGTGCAGAAGTTCAAGATGCGCGAAGTCAGCGTCGCCGAACTGGGCCTTGCCGACTAACCGAGCCGCGGCGCGCCGGCGAACAGTCGGCCGCGCCATCTGGTGATCAACGTTACGGAGCGCTACATGTCCCAGCCGATCAGTCGTTTTCCGCTCGTCGACGATCTTGCCTCACTGCCTGCCGATGTCCGCGAGCGCATTGTCGCGGTGCAGGAGAAGGCGGGCTTCGTACCCAACGTTTTTCTGATGTTGGCCCATAGGCCTGATGAATTTCGCGCGTTTTTTGCCTACCACGATGCTTTGATGGAGCGTGAGTCCGACAGCCTGACCAAGGCCGAGAAGGAGATGATCGTAGTGGCAGTGAGTGCCGATCACGGCTGCTTGTACTGCGTCGTGGCGCATGGCGCGATCCTGCGCATCCTCGCCAAGGATCCGCTGATCGCCGATCAGATCGCCGTCAACTACCGCACCGCGCCGATCAGCGAGCGGCAGCGGGCGATGCTCGATTTCGCCCTGCATCTGGCCGCTCAGCGTGGCGTGCTGGATGACGCCTGGCAGGCGCGGCTGGAAGGGTTGGGCTTCACCCAAGGGGACATCTGGGATATCGGCGCGATTGCCGCGTTGTTCGGTTTGTCCAACCGCCTGGTGTCGATGGCGCGCACGCCGCCCAATGACGAATTCTATTTGCTGGGCCGCGTGCCCAGGCCGGCCGCGAGCTAAGTGGTGGCCACGGATTTACCGCACCAAGCGGTAAACACGAGCCTGACAGAAGCAGGTCGGGCTCACAGCTGCATCCACGAAGACAATAACAAGAGAGATGACTATGCAACTGAAACCCCTGAGCCGTTTCTTCATTCTCAGCAGCCTTGCGGCGTCCGCCCTGGGCACCTCGACGATGGCTTCAGCCGCGTTTCTCGACGACAGCAAGGCCAGCGTCGAATTGCGCAACTTCTACATGAACCGCGACTTCCGCGAGAGCGGTGCGAGCCAGTCCAAGGCCGATGAATGGGCCCAGGGCTTCATCATGAAGATCGAATCGGGCTACACCGAAGGCCCCGTCGGCTTCGGCCTCGACGCCGTTGGCTTGCTGGGCATCAAGCTCGACTCCAGCCCGGATCGCTCCGGTACCGGCATCCTGCAGCGCGACCGGGAATCCAAGCGCGCCCAGGACGACTACGGCTCGGCAGGCCTGACCGCCAAGGCGAAGCTGTCCAACACCACGCTGCATGTCGGCACGCTACAGCCGATCATCCCGGTGGTGATGCGCAACGACAGCCGCCTGCTGCCCAACACCTACCAGGGCGCCTGGTTACAGAGCAAGGAGCTCGAAGGCCTGACGCTCGATGCCGGCAAGCTGACCGACATCAGCTATCGCGACTCCTCGGACAGCGAGGAGATGGCCGTCTTCAACGGCGGTGCGCGCAACATCGTGCTGGGCAGTACCAAGACCAGCGACGAATTCCTGTTCGCCGGCGGCAAATACCAGTTCAGCCCCGAGCTGACGGCCAGCTACTACTACGGTGGCCTGGACGGCATCTACAAGCAGCACAACACGCAACTGGTCCACATCATGCCGCTGGGTGAGAGCCAGAGCTTCAAGACCGACCTGCGCTACGTGCGCTCCACCGATGACGGTGGCAGCAACGTCGACAACGATGCCTTCGGCGCACTGTTCACCTACAAGATCGGTGGTCACGGCTTTACCGGCGGCTATCAGAAGATGAGTGGCGACACCGGCTTCGCGTACATCAGCGGTGGCGACAACATGCTGATCAACCTATTGCAGATCAATGACTTCGGCAACCAAGATGAGAAGTCATGGCAGGTTCGCTACGACTATGATTTCGCCGCCCTGGGCATGCCCGGGCTGACTCTGATGACCCGCTACGTGTCCGGTGACAACGTCAACCTGGCCGCCGGCGGCGAAGGTGAAGAGTGGGAGCGCGACACCGACATCGCCTATGTCGTGCAGAACGGTCCGCTGAAGAACTTCGGCATGAAGGTGCGCAACGCCACGGTGCGCAGCAACTTCGGCAGCGACCTCAACGAAACCCGCCTGATCCTCAGCTACACCCTGGCGCTCTGGTAAAGCCGGGCGCCTTTTGCCGCAACACCTCCTCGTTGATCTTTTTACCGGGCCCTATGGCCCGGTTTTTTTCAATATGTTTCACGTGCGTTGAGAGGCCGTTCAAGCCCGCGCCGTGCCTGCTCTCGGGCTCAATCGGACGTTTGAAAACGACGCTTGCCTCGCGTCGCGATCGATTGTTATCGTTTACGTAAAGGTCATCCAGCGACCTGCGCCGTACCTACAACAATAATCAAAGGCTAGAGGGCACCTCATGGAACCAGAGTTCGTGCTGGAAACGCGCGGTCTGACCAAGGAGTTTCGCGGCTTCACCGCGGTTGATTCCGTCGACCTACGTGTTCGAAAGGGTCACATCCATGCATTGATCGGCCCCAACGGCGCCGGCAAGACCACCGTCTTCAACCTCCTCACCAAATTCCTCACACCGACCCGCGGCGACATCCTCTATCGCGGCCAATCCATCACCGCGCTGAAAGCCAATGAGATCGCCCGGCTCGGGCTGGTGCGCTCGTTCCAGATTTCCGCAGTGTTCGGCCATATGAGCGTCATGGAAAACGTTCGCGTTGCGCTGCAGCAGAAGCTCGGCAACTCGTTCCACTTCTGGAAATCCGAGCGGACCCTGCGCACGCTCGACGACCGCGTCATGCAGCTGCTGGCCGAGGTGGACTTGGAGTCCTTCGCCCACACATTGGCCATCGAGCTGCCCTACGGCCGCAAGCGCGCGCTGGAGCTGGCGACCACCCTGGCGCTGGATCCGGTGGTGCTGCTGCTCGACGAGCCGACCCAGGGCATGGGCGGCGAAGACGTCGACATGGTCGTGGCACTGGTGCGCCGCGCCGCGGAAAACCGCACGGTGCTGATGGTCGAGCACAACCTCAGCGTCGTCAGCCGACTCTGTGACCGGATCACCGTGCTGGCGCGCGGCGCGATCCTGGCCGAAGGCGACTACGACAGCGTCTCGGCTAACCCCGAGGTGCGCGAGGCCTACATGGGCAGCGAAGCCGGCGCAGAGGAGGCTCACGCATGACGCCCATGGCCGACCGCGACCAGCTTCGGGTCGATGACCTGCACGCCTTCTACGGCGAATCGCACATTCTTCACGGCGTCGACATGGTCGTCGGGCGCGGCGAACTGGTGACATTGCTCGGGCGCAATGGCTCGGGTCGCAGCACCACGTTGCGCGCGATCATGAACATGGTCGGCCGCCGCACCGGCTCCATCGTGGTCAACGGCAACGAGACCATGGGCATACCGGCGCACCAGATCCCGCGGCTCGGAGTCGGGTATTGCCCCGAAGAGCGCGGCATCTTCTCCAGCCTCAACGTCGAGGAAAATCTGCTGCTGCCGCCCACCGTGCGCAGCGGTGGAATGGGCCTGGACGAACTCTACGAAATGTTCCCCAACCTCTACGAGCGGCGCTTCAGCCAGGGCACGCGACTGTCCGGCGGCGAGCAACAGATGCTCGCCATGGCGCGCATCCTGCGCACCGGCGCCAACCTGCTGCTGCTGGACGAAATCACCGAAGGCCTGGCTCCGGTGATCGTGCAGAAGCTCGGCGAGGTGTTGATCAAGCTGAAGAAGCGCGGCCTGACCATCGTCCTGGTGGAGCAGAACTTCCGCTTCGCCGCGCCGCTGGCCGACCGTCACTACGTAATGGAACACGGGCAGATCATCGAAGAAATCAGCGCTGCCGAACTGGATTCGAAAAAGGAGTTTTTGAATAGCTGTCTTGGGGTCTGACGGCCCCGTCAGAAGGAACTGCCGGTTCGCAGTATGTACCGGTGTGCATATCAATAAAGGCCACAACAAAAACAATCACAGTGGGTGACTATGAACATCATCAAGAAAACCGCAGCCGCCGCTCTCGTCTCCAGCATGATCGCCGGTACCGCACAGGCCGAGATCAGCAACGATGAAATCCGCATCGGCTATCTCGCCGACATGTCGGGCACCTACCGCGATCTGTCGGGCCCCGGCGGCCTGGAAGCGCTGAAAATGGCCATCGAGGATTTCGGCGGCAGTGTCGACGGCAAGAAGATCGTCACCTTCAATGCAGATGACCTGAACAAGCCGGACGTGGGCGCCAACACGGTCCGTCAGTGGATCGACGAGCGCAACGTGGACATGGTGACCGGTCTGGTCGCCAGCTCCGTGGTACTGGCGGCGGCAAAGGTGGTGGAGCAGGGCGGCAAGCTGGCGCTGATTTCCGGTGCGGCGGCGTCGAGCATCACCAATGAGTTCTGTTCACCCAACCACATCCACTGGACCTACGACACCTTCGCGCTGGCCAACGGCACTGCCAATGCAGTCCTGAAAGACGGCGGCAAGAGCTGGTTCATCCTCACCGCCGACTACGCCTTCGGGCACGCGATGGAAGCCGACATCAAGAAGGTCGTAGAAGCCGAGGGTGGCAGCGTCGTCGGCACCGTGCGCCATCCTTTCCCGAGCAGCGATTTCTCGTCCTACATCCTGCAGGCGCAGGGCTCGGGTGCTGACGTGGTCGCCCTCGCCAACGCCGGTGCCGACACGGTGAATTCGCTAAAGACCGCCAGCGAGTTCGGCGTCACCCAATCCGGTCAGAAGCTCGCCGGCATGGTCGTATTCCTCAACGATATTCATGCCATGGGCCTGGATGTGACCCAGGGGCTGATGCTGACTACGGGCTGGTACTGGGACATGAACGACGAAGCCCGCGCCTGGGCGAAACGTTACGAAGCGCGAGTAGGCAGCATGCCGACCATGGTGCATGCCGGTATCTACTCGGCCACCACCCATTACCTGAACGCGGTGAAGGCCACCGGCAGCGACGACACCCAGACCGTTCGGGCAGAGATGGCCAAGACCCCGGTCAACGACATGTTCGCCAAGAACGGCAAGATCCGCGAGGACGGCCGCATGGTGCACGACATGTATCTGGTCCAGGTCAAGAAGCCGGAGGAGTCCAAGGGTGAATGGGACCTGTACAAGGTCGTACGCACCATTCCGGGCGACGAGGCGTTCCGTCCTCTTGCCGAGAGTCAGTGCAAGCTGGTCACCCAGAACTGATCGATCTGCACCGAGCCATCCCTGGCCAACGCCGGCCGGGGCGTCACGGACTTTTCCGGGTAGTGAATCATGACTCTCGTTTTCGGCGTTCCCCTGAGCGTATTGCTCGGGCAGTTGCTGCTCGGGCTGATCAACGGCTCGTTCTACGCCTTGCTGAGCCTAGGGCTGGCGATCATTTTCGGGTTGCTGCGGATCATCAATTTTGCCCACGGCGCGCAGTACATGCTGGGCGCCTTCGCGGCCTTCCTCGGGCTCAATTATCTGGGCATCAACTACTGGGCCGCATTGCTGCTCTCGCCCTTGCTGGTCGGTTTGCTCGGCATTGGCATCGAGCGTGGCTTGCTGCGGCGCATCGCCGGTGAGGATCACCTGTACGGGCTGTTACTGACCTTCGGTCTGGCGCTGATCGTCGAGGGCAGCTTCGTCAAGCTGTTCGGCGTCTCCGGTTCGTCCTATCCCATGCCCGAGATGCTCAAGGGCGGGCACAACCTGGGCTTCATGTTCCTGCCGACATATCGCGGCTGGGTCATCGTCGCGGCGCTTTCGGTGTGCTTCGTCACCTGGTACATGATCGAGCGGACCCGGCTGGGTTCGTACCTGCGCGCCGGCACGGAAAACCCGAAGCTGATGCAGGCCTTCGGCATCAACGTGCCGCTGCTGATCACCCTGACCTACGGCTACGGGGTCGCGCTGGCGGCGTTCGCCGGCGTGCTCGCAGCACCCATCTATGCGGTGACGCCGGGCATGGGATCCAACCTGCTGATCGTGGTGTTCGCCGTGGTGGTGATCGGCGGCATGGGTTCGATCATGGGCGCGATCATCACAGGCCTGGCCATGGGATTGATCGAGGGGCTGACCAAGGTGTTCTACCCCGAGGCGGCCAACACGGTGATTTTCGTCATCATGGTTTTGGTCCTGCTGGTTCGTCCGGCCGGGCTGTTTGGTAAGGAGGCGTGAAGATGACGACCCAACAAAGCGTTCAAGCGTCTCCGATAAGCGTGCGTGCCAATGCCGAACGTGAACGGCGGAAGGCGGCACGGCGGCGTCAGCATCTGTTCTATCTGGCGCTGCTCGGCGTGGCGTTGGTGGCGCCGATGATGGTCTATCCGGTGTTCCTGATGAAGCTGCTGTGCTTCGCGTTGTTCGCCTGTGCGTTCAACCTGCTGCTGGGTTACGCGGGGCTGTTGTCGTTCGGCCATGCCGCGTTCTTCGCCTGTGGTGGCTACATCACGGGTTATATGTTGAGCACCTACAGCGGATTGAGCACCGAGTTGGGCATTCTCGCCGGCACGCTGGCCTCCACCGTGCTGGGCCTGGTGTTCGGCCTGCTGGCGATCCGGCGGCAGGGCATCTATTTCGCAATGATCACCCTGGCGCTGGCACAGATGATGTTCTTCGTCTTCGTCCAGGCGCCGTTTACCGGCGGCGAGAACGGCCTGCAGGGCGTCCCGCGTGGTTACTTGCTGGGGCTGTTCGACATGCAGAGCAACCTGTCCCTGTACTACTTCGTGCTGGCGGTGTTCGTGCTCGGTTTCGTCATCATCCAGCGCACCATCCATTCGCCCTACGGGCAGGTGCTCAAGGCGATCCGCGAGAACGAGCCGCGGGCGATTTCCCTGGGTTACAACGTCGATGCGCACAAGCTGCTGGCCTTCGTCATCTCCGCCGCGCTGACCGGCCTGGCGGGTTCGACCAAGACCGTGGTGTTTCAGCTCGCGTCGCTGACCGATGCGCACTGGCACATGTCCGGCGAAGTGATCCTCATGACGCTGCTCGGCGGAGTGGGCACCATCCTCGGCCCGGTCGTGGGCGCGACGGTGGTGGTCACGCTGCAAAGCTCACTGTCCAACGGTCCGCTGGGCGAGTGGGTGCATGTGATTCTCGGCGTAATCTTCGTGGCCTGCGTACTGCTGTTCCGCGCAGGGATCGTCGGCTGGGTCGAGCGGCTGATCAAACGGAACTTCAAGTAGAAGGTGGAGGGAGGCGGAGACCGGTGGCGTCCGAGCTCCCGGACCGGTCGGCCCAGCAGCGCTCGCCAATGATTGGAGAGTTGCCCCGGGGCGGAACTACCTGAGCAGCCCAGTGGGCTGCATTCGCCGCGGGGGCGCGGCTCCCACCAAAACGGGCCGGTGTGGATTCCGTAAGCCGCGGTGAGCGCATTCGGCGAGGTAGGGCACCGGGATCGTCATGGTGTCACAACGCTACAGGTGCAGATTAGTTGTGGGAGCCCCGCCCTCGGGGCGAAGCTGTTCGGCGGTGAGATAGCCCTGCTGTCGCGCAGGGCCTTGTTGCTCAGGCGTTTTTCCAGCTGGGGCTGCGTTTTTCCAGGAAGGCGTTAACGCCTTCTTTCTGGTCCTGCGTATCGAACAGTTCGGCGAAGAGTTCGCGTTCGGCAGCCCAGCCGGACGTGTGGTCGTCGTTGCGCGCGTTCATCACCAGGCGTTTGCAGCGGCTGACCGACGAGGGGCTTTGCTTGCTGGCGCCTTCGGCCAGCTTGAGCGCCGCCTCCAGCGATTGCCCGCGCGGAACGACTTCCTCGACCAGGCCGATCTTCTCAGCGCGCTGCGCATCGATGCGTTCGCCGCAGAGGATCATGCGCTTGGCCCAGCCTTCGCCCACCAGCCACGGCAGGTTTTGCGTCCCGCCGGCGCACGGCAACAGGCCGACGCTGGCTTCGGGCAGCGCCATTTGCGCCTGCTCTTCAGCGATACGGATGTCGCAGGCCAGCGCGCATTCCAGCCCACCGCCCATGGCATAGCCATTGATGGCGGCGATGGACACACCGCGAAAGCGCGTCAGCGCATCGAAGGCGCGGCCGAAGAGGGCGGCGACTTCGCTGGCCGATGCCTTGTCGCCGTCTGCGAACTGCTTGAGGTCGGCGCCAGCGGAAAAGAACTTCTCGCCTTGCCCGGTGATGACCAGCGCATAGACTTCAGGGTCTTCGTTGAGCTGGCCGATCAACTGCTCCAGGGCAGCCAGCGACTCGCGGTCCCAGGTATTGGCAGGTGGGTTGGCAATGGTCAGCAGGGCCGTGTGGCCGCGCATGTCGAGTTGGATCTTCTGGCTCATGTCGGTTCCTTGTTCTGAGTTTGGGACAGATGCCTTGTAGCGAAACGAGATTCGAAGACGAGCCTAGCAGCGGAAAAATAGTAAACCCATGGTGCGAAATGCACAGGTATTCTGTGTTTTTGCACAGTAGGCCCGTGGATGGCCTACTGAAAACCGAAAGGAACTGGAGCCTGCAGTGGACTGGGACAATCTGCGTTTCTTCCTTGAACTCGCGCGTGCCGGCAAGCTGACAATCGCCGCACGGCGGCTGGCCGTCGATCACACAACCGTGGCGCGTCGTGTGCAAGCGCTGGAGAAAGCCTTGGACCGGCAACTCTTCATCCGCGCCAAAGCCGGTTATCGGCTCTCCGAGGCCGGACGCGAACTGCTCGCCCAGGCCGAGGCCATGGAGAGTGCCATCGCCTCCATCGAACAGCCGAGCCTGACCGCCGACAAGCTGTCCGGTCAGGTGCGCATCGGTGCCACCGAAGGCTACGGCACCCTGATGCTGGCCGGCCAGTTGGCTAATCTGACCCGTGACTATCCGCACCTGGGCGTGGATCTGCTCGCCGTGCCGCGTTCAGTCCGCCTGGCGCGCCACGAGGCCGATATCGTCATCACGTTGGAACGCCCCGAGCGCGGTCCGTACGTGATCACCAAGCTGACCGACTATGTGCTGCGGCTCTACGCGTCGGAAGCCTACCTGGCCGCGCATCCGCCCATCCGCAGCCGGGAGGACCTGGCGGGCCATGTATTCGTCAGCTACATCGAGGATCTGCTCTACAGCAAGGAGCTGTACTTCCTCGATGAAATAGTCCGCCCGCGCCAGCACTCGCTGCGCAGCACCAGCATCATGGCGCAGCAGGAGGCGGTCGCGGCCGGAGCCGGACTGGCGATCCTGCCGGCGTTCTCTGCGCACAAGGAGCCCTTGCTGAAGGAAGTGCTGGTCGACGAGATCGAGTTCACCCGTACCTTCTGGATGCTGATGCCGGTGGAAAACAAGGACCTGGCGCGGATGCGGGTGTGCTGGGATTTCCTGCGTGACGTGGCCGCCAACACCCATGACGTGATGATGGGGCGCGCATGAACCGCGAAGGCAAGGGCACGATTTCCGTCCAGCTGGTGGAGCAGGCGCTGCTGGCCTTCATCTCGCCAACGCTGCCCCCTGAACAGCTGATGCGCCACCTGGGGCTGGCGCCGATCGACCTTTACGACCCTGATGGCCGGATCGATGTCGTCGAGTACAGCAAACTGTGGCGACGCCTGGCGCGGCATTTCGACGATGAATTCTTCGGCATGGACGCCCGGCGCATGCGCGTCGGCAGTTTTGCCTTCGTCTGCCGAGCCGCAATGGCGCAAGCGACGCTCGACAGCGCTTTGCGGGTGGCGCTGGACTTCTTCGGGCTGACCTTCGAAGGCTTTCATGGCGAGCTGAAGCGCAGCGAGAGCCTGGCGGAGGTGACGCTTGTGGAGAACGCTGACGCAGCGCCACTGCGTGCCTTCGGTTACTTCACGTTCTGGATGTTGCTGCATGGCCTGGCGTGCTGGCTGGTCGGCCGGCGCATTCCGCTGCTGGCCGTCGAGTTGCGCTGCGAACAGCCGCCCTATACCGACGACTACCGGGTGATGTTCTCGCGCAACCTGCGCTTTTCCCGGCCGAGTACGCGGATCATCTTCGCCGCTGAAGTGCTCGATCTACCGGTACGGCGCAGCGAGCAGGAACTGCACGGATTCCTGGCCCAGGCACCGGCCAATATCCTGGTCCGCTACCGCGATACGACCAGCCTTGCCAGCCGCATCAAGTCCCTGTTGCGCGAATTGCCGGCGGAGCAATGGCCGACCAGCGATCGCATGGCTCAATCGCTGTGCGTATCCCCGTCGACCCTGCGCCGGCGCCTCGCCGAAGTTGGGCAGCCGTACCAGGCGATCAAGGATCAGATTCGCCAGGAGATGGCCACGCTGTGGCTGGCCGACGCCTCGATCACCTTCGCCGAAATCGCGGAGCGTCTGGGGTTTGCCGATGTGAGCTCCTTCTACAAAGCGTTCCGCAAATGGACCGGGACCAACCCAGGCCAGTACCGCGGGCTTATCTTGCGCGCGGATGAGTGAATCGAGCGGCCCGACCGCGAGATCAATGTAGCCGATCCGCCGCATGGCCTATCGTCAATACGTCGGGCTTCGTTGCTTTTTTCTTGGAGGGAGGCCCGACCCGGGGCGAAGCTTTTGGCTTCTGGGTTGGGCCGAACGCCGTTTCGCCGCGGGGCGCGCCTCCCACAAAAAGCGCGTCGCCGCCGGTTTTCTTCTTTGCTTTAGTTTTTGCTCCTGTTGGGCCCAGCCTGCCGCACGCGCTTAGCCGCAACACCGACCTGACTCCCTCGCTCCTCCGGGGAGAGGGCCGGGATGAGGGGAGCGAAGCTAAGTTGACCAAGCCGGCCCACCACCCTCAGCCACAACGCCAATCTAGCTCCCTCGCCCCTCCGGGGAGAGGGCTGGGGTGAGGGGAGCGAGGTCGAGCTGACCAAGCCGCTCAGCCGCACGCACCGACCTCGCCGCGATTTGGCCAAAACAGTCACCGCGATTGCGTGCAACGACCATTGCCGCCGGCTTTGGGTCTGATGAAGATGAAGGCAAGGTGATCAAGCAGCACGCGGCTGTCTGGTCCCAACTATCTTCGCGAGGTCGTGCTGTGAACATTCAAGACAAGGTTTTCCTGATTACCGGCGGTGCATCCGGGCTGGGCGCGGCAGCTGCCGAAGCGCTGGTCGCGGCGGGCGCAAAAGTCGTTCTGGCGGATATCAACGCTGAATTGCTGAGCGAACGCAGCGAAGAACTGGGCGCCAACGCCTACGCCGTGGTCACCAATGTGTGTGACGAGGCGGCCGCGCAGGCGGCGGTGAACGCGGCGGTCGAGCAATTCGGCGGCCTGCACGGGCTGGTCAACTGCGCCGGCGTCGCCAGCGGCGAAAAGATTCTCGGCCGTCAGGGCCCGCACGGGCTGGCGAGCTTCAGCAAGGTGATCAATCTCAACTTGATCGGCAGCTTCAACATGCTGCGTCTGGCCGCCGAAGCCATTGCCCGTGGCGAGGCCGACGCGCAGGGCAACCGCGGCGTGATCATCAATACCGCGTCCATCGCGGCCTACGACGGGCAGATCGGACAGGCCGCCTATGCGGCGTCCAAGGGCGGCGTGGTCGCCATGACGCTGCCGGCATCGCGTGAACTGGCGCGCCATGGTATCCGCGTCATGACCATCGCACCCGGCGTGTTCGAAACGCCAATGATGGCCGGCATGCCGCAGGAAGTCCGCGACTCGCTGGCTGCCGGTGTGCCATTCCCGCCACGGTTGGGCCGCGCCAGTGAATACGCTGCCCTGGTCCGCCATATCGTCGAGAACGACATGCTTAATGGCGAGGTCATCCGCCTCGACGGCGCCCTGCGCATGGCTGCGAAATAATCGGAGAAGACAGATGAACAACGATCCCATCGTGATCCTGGGCAGCGCCCGTACCCCCATGGGCGGTTTTCAGGGTGATCTGAAAAGCCTCAGCGCGCCGGAGCTTGGCGCAGCGGCAATTCGCGCAGCAGTCGAGCGCAGCGGCGTCGCCGCCGAACAAGTGCAGGAAGCGCTGATGGGCTGCGTGCTGCCGGCCGGCCTCGGCCAGGCGCCTGCCCGTCAGGCCGCGCTTGGGGCTGGACTGGGCAAGGCGACCGCGTCGACCACCCTGAACAAGATGTGCGGCTCGGGCATGCAGGCGGCGATCCTCGCTCACGATGCGTTGCGCGCCGGCAGTGTCGACCTGATCGTCGCCGGAGGCATGGAAAGCATGTCCAACGCGCCTTACCTGCTGGAAAAAGCCCGCAGTGGCTATCGCATGGGCCATGGCAAGGTGCTCGACCACATGTTCCTCGACGGCCTGGAAGACGCCTATGACAAGGGCCGGTTGATGGGCACCTTCGCCGAAGACTGTGCGCAGCAGCATGGCTTCAGCCGCGAAGAACAGGACGCCTACGCACTGACCTCGCTGCAGCGTGCCCGCGATGCCATCGCCAGCGGCCGCTTCGCCAGCGAAATCGTTCCGCTCGAGATCACTCACGGTCGCGAGCAGCGGACCGTTCGTGACGACGAGCAGCCGCCCAAGGCGATGCCGGAGAAGATTCCGTCGCTCAAGCCCGCCTTCCGCGAAGGTGGCACCGTTACCGCCGCCAACTCCAGTTCGATTTCCGATGGTGCCGCGGCGCTGGTATTGACGCGGCGTTTCCACGCCGAGCAGCTCGGGGTGAAACCCCAGGCAGTGATTCACGGCCACGCGGTGTTCGCCGACGCGCCCAATCTGTTCCCCACCGCGCCTATCGGCGCCATTCACAAGCTGCTGGAACGCACCGGCTGGCGTCTCGACGAGGTGGACCTGTTCGAGATCAACGAAGCCTTTGCCGTGGTAAGCATGGTCACCATGCGCGAGCTTGGGCTGGATCACGCCAAGGTCAACGTCAATGGTGGCGCCTGTGCCCTGGGCCATCCCATTGGCGCGTCCGGCGCGCGGATCCTGGTCACCCTGATCGCCGCACTGCGCGACCGCGGCCTGCGCAAGGGCATCGCGGCCATCTGCATCGGTGGTGGCGAAGCGACCGCCGTGGCCGTCGAGCTGCTCGACTGAGGATTTGCCATGTTGCTCAACGAAGACCAAACCAGCATCCGGGACATGGCCCGGCAGTTCGCCCAGGAACGCCTCAAGCCGTTTGCCGCCGATTGGGACCGTGAACATCGCTACCCAGCCGAGGCGATTGCCGAGATGGCTGAACTCGGTTTTTTCGGCATGCTTTGCCCGGAGCAGTGGGGCGGCAGCGAGACCGGCTACATGGCCTATGCGCTGGCACTGGAAGAAATCGCCGCGGGTGATGGCGCCTGCTCGACCATCATGAGCGTGCACAACTCGGTCGGTTGCGTGCCGATCCTGCGTTTCGGCAACGAAGAGCAGAAGCAGCGTTACCTGACGCCGCTCGCCAGTGGTGCGCAGATCGGCGCCTTCGCGCTCACCGAGCCGCATGCCGGCTCCGACGCCAGCAGCCTGCGTACCCGCGCCCGGCGTGACGGCGACAACTATGTGCTCAATGGCGCCAAGCAGTTCATTACTTCGGGCCAGCATGCCGGCACGGTAATCGTCTTCGCCGTGACCGACCCGGACGCCGGCAAGCGCGGCATCAGCGCCTTTATCGTGCCCACCGACACGCCCGGCTACCAGGTGGTGCGTGTCGAGGACAAGCTTGGTCAGCATGCCTCGGACACCTGCCAACTGGCGTTCGAAGACATGCGTGTGCACGAATCCCAGCGCCTTGGCGAGGAGGGCGAGGGGTACCGCATCGCCCTGGCCAATCTGGAAGGCGGCCGCATCGGCATCGCGGCCCAGGCGGTCGGGATGGCGCGAGCAGCGTTCGAAGCGGCTCGCGACTATGCTCGCGAGCGAGAGGCCTTCGGCAAGGCGATCAGCGAACATCAGGCCGTTGCCTTCCGCCTGGCCGACATGGCGACGCAGATCGCCGTGGCCCGGCAGATGGTGTTGCACGCCGCGGCGCTTCGCGAGGCCGGCCAGCCGGCTTTGGTTGAAGCATCCATGGCCAAGCTGTTCGCCTCCGAAATGGCCGAGAAGGTCTGCTCGGCAGCGATCCAGACGCTGGGTGGCTACGGTTATCTCAAAGATTTTCCGGTAGAGCGCATCTACCGCGACGTGCGCGTCTGCCAGATCTACGAAGGCACCAGTGACATCCAGCGATTGGTGATTGCGCGCAATCTGGGCGAGTGATTGCCCGAGCCGCATCACCGGGCGAGGCACTTTTGTTCAGTCGCTGAATCGGCTGCTCTTGTAGGAGCAACCTCTGGTTGCGACTTCGGGTTCCGCGTGGCTGCGGTTCGCGGGCAGAGCCCGCTCCTACAGGGGCGAGGTGCGCCTGTCAGTCAATGAATCGGCTGCTCTTTGTAGGAGCAACCTCTGGTTGCGATCTGGGTTTCCGCGTGGCGGCGGTTCGCGGGCAGAGCCCGCTCCTACAGGGGCGAGGTGCGCCTGTTTAGCCAATGAATCGGCTGCTTTTTGTAGGAGCAACCTCTGGTTGCGATCCCGGGTTCCGCGTGGCTGCGGTTCGCGGGCAGAGCCCGCTCCTACAAGAGCGCTCAGCTCCAGCCGTCGGCGTTCTGCGATGTCCGGATCGCCCCTGGCGTACGTGAAAACCGCGGTGCCGGAGCCGCGTGTAGGGCGCCGTCGATATCGCGGTACACGCCACGTGCTTGCATGTGCGGGTGCTGTGCGGCTTCGTCCAGTGTAAGTACCGGCGCGAAGCAGGCATCGGTGCCTTCGAGCAGGGCGCACCATTGAGCTTGGGTTCGTGTGGCAAACAGCTCCGCAAGCTGCTCGCTCTGCTCCGGCCAGAGTTTGGGGCCCGTGCAGCCATTAAGCAGGGCATCGGGCGCCTCGATGCGCTGCATCAGCTCGGCAAAAAACTGCGGTTCCAGTGGCCCGACGGCGATGTCGCGGCCGTCCGCACAGGTGTAGCAGCGGTAATGTGGGGCGGCGCCTGAGAGCAGGTTGCGGTCGCGCTCCAGCGAGATGGCGCCGCTGGGCAGCAGCCCGGCGAAGAAGGTCATCATCGAGGACACGCCGTCGATGATGGCGGCATCGACCACTTGGCCTTGGCCTGATCGTTCGCGCTCCCACAGCGCCGCCATGATGCCGAACGCCAGATACAACGAGCCGCCGCCGAAGTCGCCGACCAAGTTGAGCGGCGGGATTGCCGGGCCTTCACGGCCACCGATTGCGGCCAGTGCGCCGGTGATGGCCAGGTAGTTGATGTCGTGTCCGGCGCTTTGGGCCAATGGCCCGGTCTGGCCCCAGCCGGTCATGCGGCCGTAGACCAGTCGTGGGTTGCGTGCGTGAGCCTGCTCCGGGCCGAGGCCCAGCCGCTCCATCACGCCCGGGCGCATGCCTTCGATGATGACGTCGGCGCCGTCGGCGAGCGTCAGGCACTGCTGACGACCTGCATCGGTGCGGATATCCAGGGTCAGCCGCTTGCGGCCGCGATCGGCCACCGGATTGGGCCAGCCATTTCCGCCCTCGCGCTCGATGCGGATCACCTCGGCGCCGAGGTCGGCCAGCAGCATCGCGCAGTGCGGGCCGGGCCCGATGCTGGCGAATTCCAGCACGCGCAGCCCGAGCAGAGGGCCTTGGCGAGGTTGCGATTTATCCATCGATATCGAGCTCCCGAGGCATAGCGCATCGATTCAGGCGGATGATCCGTTTCACCCGCATTGTTACTCGTAGGATGGGTGCACCCATCGAGCGGCTGGCGGGGTCACTTCGGACCCTGGCTGAGGCTGGGTGACGGTCCTCTCTGATGGGTTGCACCCATCCTACGAACGTAGTTTGGTTCGCCGTACTAATGCTCTTGTAGGATGGGTGCAACCCATCGAGCGGCTGACGCGCCCACAGCGGACCCTGGCTGACCGGATGGCGGTCCTGTCTGATGGTTTCTCCTGTCCTATATGGCTGATGGGTTTCACCCATCCTACGTTCGTAGTTCGGTTAGCCGTGCCGTGCAGTCAGCTGTTTGCCGCGCTAGTGGTCATCTCCAGCAGGTGGTCGCGGTAGCGGTCGCGCAAGGTCTTCTTGTCGATTTTGCCGGTGGCGGTCAGGGGGACGGCGTCGAAGATCACTGCATCGGGCATCCACCATTTGACGATTTGCGGTTCGAGGTAGGCGAGGACCGCTTCGGTGCTGATTTCGGCGTCGTCATGCGATTCGATGATGAGAATCGGGCGTTCTTCCCATTTCTCGTGGGGCACGCCGACCACCGCGGCGATGCGCACGCCAGGGCAGGCCACAGCGATGTTTTCGATGTCGATGGAGCTGATCCACTCACCGCCAGACTTGATCACATCCTTGCTGCGGTCGGTGATGCGCATGTAGCCGTTGGGATCGATGGTGGCGATGTCGCCGGTGTCGAACCAGCCTTCCTTGTCCAGTGCGCTGGTGTCGCTGCGGAAGTAGCGCTCGACCGTCCAGGGGCCGCGCACCAGCAGCGCGCCGGAGCTGGTGCCGTCGTGGGGCAGCTCGTTGCCCGCTTCGTCGACGATCTTCAGCTCGATGCCGAATTGCAGGCGGCCCTGGCGGGTCCAGATGGCCTCGTTGGTGGCCGCTTCGCCCATCGCTGCGAGCTTGGGCGTTGGGGTGGCGACCACGCCGAGCGGGCTGGTCTCGGTCATGCCCCAGAGCTGGCGGACGCTAACGCCATAGCGGGTCTCGAATTTCTCGGCCAGCGCGCGCGGCACGGCCGAGCCGGCGATCACCAGACACTTGAGCTGGCCGGTGTCCTCGCCGGTGCGCTCCAGATAATTGAGGTACATGGTCCAGATGGTCGGCACGCCCCCGGAGAAGGTCACGCCCTCGGTCTGGATCAGCTCCTGCAGGCTGGCGCCGTCCATCTTGTCGCATGGCAGGACGAACTTGCAGCCGTTGATCGCTGCGGTAAAGGGCACGCCCCAGGCGGTGGCATGGTAAAGCGAGGAGCAGGGCATAATGCAGTCGAATGCAGAGAAGCCGAAAGCGCCGGTGAGACCCGCAGCCATGGCATGCAGCACGACGGAGCGATGGCTATACACCACGCCCTTCGGATTGCCCGTGGTGCCTGAGGTGTAGCAGAGCATGGCGCCGGCGTTCTCGTCGAACCGCGGCCAGTCGGTGATTGGCTGCTCCCTGGCGATCAGGGTTTCGTAGCTCTGCGCGCCGATCTCGCCCGGCTCGGTGCGTTGCGCATCCGACAGCATGATGAAGGTGTGGATGTGCTCCAGCCGTGGCCGAACTCGTTCGACAACGGAGAGAAAGCTGCGATCGAACAGCAACACGCCGCTACCGGCGTGGTTCAGGGTGTAGATGATCTGTTCGTCCGACAGACGCGGGTTGGCGGTGTGCAGCACGGCACCGATGCCCGGTACGGCGAAGAACAGCTCGAAGTGACGATGCGTATTCCAGGCCATGGACGAGACCAGGTCGCCGGGTTTGACGCCAAGGCTTTGCAACATCGCGGCGGCCTGGCCGGCGCGCCTCGCCAGGCCTGCATAGTCGTAACGCCAGATGGGCTCGTCGACCAGTCGCGAAACGATTTCCCGGTCGCCGTGGGCGAGGGCGGCGTGGGTCAGGATGCCGCTGATCATCAGCGGGGTCTGCTGCATCGTACCTTTGAGCATCTTCGTATCCTTTTTATTGTTCTCTGGGTGGCGCCTGCCAGGCCGCCATCTGCCATTCGGAATACTGCTTGCGGTTGTCGTCGTGCGAGAGGTCCGTGCCTACCGGTCGTCAATACCTCCGCATTGTTTCCCTTTCAGCACCAAGCCCGCCTCATCACAGCCCGTAATTGTTCAGCTCGCGCGCGATCAGCAGCCGCTGGATCTCGCTGGAGCCTTCGTAGATCTGGGTGATACGCGCATCGCGGTAGTAGCGCTCGACCGGATAGTCCTCCAGATAACCGTAGCCGCCGTGGATCTGCATGGCCTTGGAACAGACGTACTCGGCGACCTCCGAGGCGAACAGCTTGGCCTGGGAGGCTTCGGACAGGCACGGCAGATTGGCGCTGCGCAGGCGCGCGGCATGCAGGATCAGCAGGCGCGCGGCGTTCAGGCGGGTGTGCATGTCGGCGAGCATGTTGGCCACGCTCTGGTGCTCGATGATCGGCTTGTCGAACTGGATGCGCTCGCGGGCATAACCCAGCGCTGCCTCGAACGCCGCGCGGGCGATGCCCAGGGCCTGGGCGCCGATGCCGATGCGGCCGCCTTCGAGATTCGACAGGGCGATTGCCAGGCCCTTGCCACGCGGGCCGAGCAGGTTGGCTTCCGGGATGCGGCAGTCGCGAAGGGTCACGCCACAGGTGTCCGAGGCACGGATCCCCATCTTGCTTTCCATGCGGTCGACGACGAAACCGGGGTTGTCGGTGGGCACCAGGAACGCCGACAGGCCCTTCTTGCCGAGATCAGGATCGGTGACCGCGAAGACGATGGCGATCTTCGCGCGCTTGCCATTGCTGACGAACTGCTTAGCGCCGTTGATCACCCATTCGCCGTTTTCCAGCACGGCGCGGGTGCGCAGGTTGTGCGCTTCCGAGCCGGCTTGGGGTTCGGTGAGGGCGAAACAGCCGATGGCCCGGCCCGTAGCCAGGTCCGGCAGCCATTGGTCCTGCTGCTCCGGTGTACCGTATTTGAGGATGGGCCCGCAGCCGACCGAGCTGTGGATGCTCATCAAGGCGCCGATGGCGCCATCGCCGGCGGAGATTTCCTCGACTGCCAGCGCGTAGGCGACGTAATCGATGTAGGTGCCGCCCCATTGCTCGGGAACGATCATGCCCAGCAATCCGAGCTCGCCCAGTTGCGTCACGGTGTCATCGCCGATCCAGCCGGCCTGCTCCCAGGCCTGGGCCTTGGGCGCGATTTCGGCGCGGGCGAAGTCGCGCGCCATATCGCGGATCATCCGCTGCTCTTCGCTCAGTTCGATGTCTTGCATGGATGGCTCCTCTCAGACGCCCGCGAAGAAATCGGCAACCCGCTGCGGCGTGACTTCAGTCAGCGTAGGCGGATTCCAGCGCGGACTCTTGTCCTTGTCGACGATCAGCGCGCGAACGCCTTCGATGATGTCGCCGTGATCGAACCATTGGCGGTCCAGGTGCAGCTCCATGCGAAAGCATTCGGCCAGCGACAGCGTGCGTCCGCGACGGAGCATCTCCAGCGTGACGCTGAGCGACAGGGGCGAACGGCTGTCGATGACCTTGAGCGTTTCGGCGGCCCAGTCGCGATACTCGGGGCGGTTTTCCTCGGCGAGTGACTGGCGAATGCCGGCAATGCTGTCGTGGGCGAAATGCTTTTCGATGGCAGGGAAGAGCGCCTTGAATGATGCGTCCGGCAGCTCGGAACAGCCCATGGAGCTGACCATATTCGTCAGTGTCGCCTGGGCCGGCGAGCGCCAGTCTTGTTGATCCAGGCGTTGTTCCAGCTCAGCGAACCGCTCGTAGGGCACAGAGTAATCGGCCAGGCCGGCATACAACGCATCGGCCGAACCCACATGATTGCCGGTCACGCCCATGTAGATGCCGAGATTGCCCGGCAGACGCGGCAGAAAATAACTGCCGCCGACATCTGGAAAATAGCCGATGCCCACTTCAGGCATGCCCATGCGCGTGCGTTCGGAAATCACCCGCAGCGAGGCGCCTTGGACCAGCCCCATGCCACCGCCGAGCACAAATCCGTTCATCAGTGCCAGCAGCGGTTTGCTGTAGGCGTGGATGTACTGGTCGAGGGCGTATTCCTCCTCGAAGAAGGCGCGGTGAAGGTCCTCGCCGTTCTGGTAGCTGTCGTACAGCGAGCGGATGTCACCGCCGGCGCAGAAGGCTTTCTCGCCTGCGGCGCGAAGTACCACGGCGACCACGTCCTGATCGTCCGCCCAATCCTGCAGCTGACGATGAAGGCTGCGCACCATCGGCAGCGTCACGGCGTTCAGTCCCGCCGGACGGTTGAGGGTGAGGTAGCCGACGCGGTTGCGGACCTCGATCAGTACCGGCGCTTCTGCCTGGGTCATGCTCAATGCTCCTGACGGTAGAGTTTGATGATCGCGGAGAAGTCCAGCGTACCGTTGCCCTGCATGCTGAAGGCCTGGTACAGCTGCTGCGCGAGACCGCCGAGGATAACCGGCTGGCGTACCTGTTTGGCCGCTTCGCTGGCGAGCCCCAGGTCCTTGAGCATCAGATCGGTGCCGAAGCCGCCGCTGTAGTCGCGTGAGGCCGGGCTGTTTTCCACTACCCCTGGAAAGGGGTTGTAGATCTCGGAACTCCAGCAGCGACCGCTGGACGAGTTGATCACCCCGGCCAGGACCTTGGGGTCCATTCCCAGCGCGACGCCCAGGGACATCGCTTCGGCGGCGCCGATCATGGAGATGCCGAGCAACAGGTTGTTGGCGACCTTGGCCACTTGGCCGTTGCCGCTGCCACCACAGTGGACGATGTTCTTGCCCATTGTCGCGAGGATCGGCTGAGCCTTCTGAAAGTCTGCGTCGCTGCCTCCGACCATGAAGGTCAGGGTGCCGGCTGCCGCGCCGACGGTGCCGCCGGAGACGGGGGCGTCGAGCATCGGATTGCCTTTTTCCGCTGCTGCGGCGGCGACTTCGCGTGCGCTCATCGGGTCGATCGTCGATGAGTCGATCAGCAGTACGCCGGCGGGCACGTGGGCGAGCAGGCCGTCCTCGCCGAGATAGACCTGCTTCACGTGAGTGGCTGCCGGCAACATCGTGATGATCACTTCCACACCGGCCTGGGCGACGCCAGCGGGCGAGGTGGCTTCCTTCGCGCCGGCTTCCACCAGGTTGGAGACCGCCGCCGCGGAAAGGTCGTAGACACAGACTTGATGGCCGGCCTTGAGCAGGTTATGGGCCATGGGCCCGCCCATGTTGCCGAGTCCGAGAAAACCGATATGCATGGCCGTTTCCTTTTTCTTATTGGGGGCGTTTGGCGGCGCCGCGACCTATGCCACGACGCCCGCCGCGGTTATTTCAGGTTGATGGTGGTGTTGACCGATCCGCCGACTTCGTTCTCGTCGAACCAGCGCTGGGTGACGGTCTTGGTCTGGGTGTAGAACTGCACCACCTGCTTGCCATACGGGCCGAGGTCGCCGAGCTTGGAGGCGCGCGAGCCGGTGAAGGAGAACATCGGCACCGGTACCGGAATCGGCACGTTGATGCCCACCTGACCGACATCGATCTCTTCCTGGAAGTGTCGCGCTGCCGCGCCGGAACGGGTGAACACCGCCGTGCCGTTACCGTTGGGGTTGGCGTTGATCAGTTCGATGGCCTGGTCGAGGGTGTCGACCTGCATCACGCAGAGCACGGGGCCGAAGATTTCCTCACGGTAGATGCTCATCTCGGGCGTCACTCCGGAGAAAATCGTCGGCGCAACGAAATTGCCCTTCTCGTAGCCGGCCACTTGCGGGTTGCGGCCGTCCAGCACCAGTTCGGCGCCTTCCGAGACGCCGCGCTCGATCAGCGAACCGATGCGATCCAGCGCAGCACAGGAGACTACCGGGCCGACGTCGGTGCCGCTTTCTGCGCCGGCATTGACCTTCAGTGTCTTGGCCTTGGCGACCAGGTCCGGCAGCCAGCTTTGCGCCTCGCCCACCAGGATCAGCACCGATAGCGCCATGCAGCGCTGACCCGCCGCGCCGAAGGCCGCGCCGGCGATGGCGTTGAGTGTCTGCTCCTTGTGTGCGTCGGGCAGGATGATGCCGTGATTCTTCGCGCCCATCATGCATTGCACGCGCTTGCCGGCCTGGCTGGCGCGGTTGTAGACGTGGGTGCCGACCTTGGTCGAGCCGACGAAGGAAACGGCCTTGATGTCCGGGTGATCGCAGATCATGTTCACCGCATCGGCGCCACCATGGATGACGTTGAGCACGCCTGGGGGTACGCCGGCTTCCAGCGCCAGCTCGGCGAGGCGCATGGTCACCATCGGGTCCTGTTCGGACGGCTTGAGGACGAAGGTGTTGCCGGTGGCGATGGCCATCGGGAACATCCACAACGGGATCATCGCCGGGAAGTTGAACGGGGTGATGCCGGCACAAACGCCCAGCGGTTGCAGCAGGGTATAGGTATCGACGCCCGTGGCGACGTTGTTGGCTAGTTCACCGAGTTGCAGGTTGCCGATGCCGGCGGCGTGTTCGACCACTTCCAGCCCGCGGAACACGTCGCCCTCGGCGTCAGGCAGGGTCTTGCCCTGTTCGGCGGTGAGGATGGCCGCCAGCTCCTTCATGTTTTCACGTATCAGCTGCTGGTACTTGAGGAAGATCCGCGAGCGCGCGCCAATTGGCGTCTTGCGCCAGGTCTTGAAGGCTTCCTTGGCGCTGGCAACGGCGGCATTCATTTCCGCTTCGGTAGCGAAAGGCACACGGGCCAGGACTTCCTGAGACGCAGGGTTGATAATGTCGCGCCACTCGGTGGTAGACGACTCGACCAGCTCACCGCCGATCAGGAGCTTGACTGTGGGGATGGCACTTGACTGGGTCATGGTGGGTCCTAGCGATTGTTGTTATTGAATAAAGCGGATCACGTCCCCCTGATCCTAGGGTGCAGATTTGTTTACATCAATGCGGGTTACCGCATAGTGGTTCTGCACAAATGCACAGTCATCAAGCGTAGAGCGAATGTGCCGAATGCGTCGGGCGAGCCCACGCCTGCGCCGGTTTTCCCCGCTGCAAGGTCGATGAAGCGAGAGCCAATAGTGAGTTTGAGATAGATACAGATGTTGAGCACAGATAGCCCCGGTAACCCTGTCGTCGCGCCTTTCGAGCATCCGTTGCCATTCGAGGAACACATGCTGGACCTGCTGCCGATCGGCGTCTGCACGCTCGATGCCGACGGTGCGGTGCAGCGGTACAACCGAGTCGCCAGCCAGCTGTGTGGCGATGGTCTGCGGCTGTACGGGCGGCTGCGCATCCTTTGCCCGGACAAGACGCTGATGCCCTTTGCCGATACGCCCTTGGCGGAGACCATACGTACAGGCCATCCCGGGCAGGACATCGCCTTGCTGATCGAACGGCCCGACGATGAGGCGGCGCCGGTGCTGGCCAATATCCAGGCCTTGCGCAGCGATACCGGGCAAATCACGGGCGCTGTCGTCTGCTTTCAGGGCAACACGCCGGCCCGCCAAGGCGATGCCGATCGCCGCCGCAGTGTCGAATGGCTGACGGCGATCGTGGAAAACACCCCCGAGTGCGTGAAGATCGTCGACCAGGATGGCACGCTGGTGCAAATGAACCCGGCAGGCCTGCGCATGGTTGGGGCCGAGACCGCCGCCGATGTGGAGGGGCAATGCGTATACGACCTGATCGCCCCGGAACATCGCGAGTATTGGCGCGACCAGCATCGACGTGTCTGCAACGGTGAAAAGCTCAGCTGGGAATTCGACATCATCAGCCTGGGTGGCACTCGCCGGCACATGGAAACCCATGCCGTGCCGCTGGCGTTGCCCGATGCCCCGCCGGGCGCATCGCCCGGCTTCACGCAACTGGCAGTGACGCGAGATATCACCGACCGCAAGCGTCTGGAAGCCGCCAATCAGGAAGCCGAGCGGCGCCTGCGCGAGCTGCTCGATGCCTTGCCAACCGCCGTCTATACCACTGACGCCAACGGCAAGGTGGCCTTCTTCAACCAGGCCTGCGTCGACCTGGCGGGGCGCACCCCGGCCATTGGTACCGATGAATGGTGCGTGACCTGGCGGCTGTACTGGCCGGACGGCACTCCATTACCTCACGATGCGTGCCCCATGGCCGTTGCGCTGAAGGAACAACGTCCCATTCACGGGGCCGAGGCGGTGGCCGAGCGGCCAGACGGCACCCGTGTGCCGTTTCTCGCCTATCCCGCGCCATTGCGTAACAAAGCCGGCACTGTGATCGGCGCGGTGAACATGCTGGTCGACATCACCGAGCGAAAGGTGGCCGAAGATCATCGCCAGCTCCTGCTCAACGAACTCAATCACCGCGTCAAGAACACGCTGGCGACCGTGCAGTCGATCGCTGCGCAGAGTTTCCGTCATGACGATGTCAGCGAAGGCTATCGCTGGTTCGAAGGGCGCTTGATCGCGCTGTCCAAGGCGCATGACGTGCTGTCGCGGGAGAACTGGGAGGCCGCGAACCTGAACGACATCGTCGATCAGGCGGCGGCACCTTTTCAGGCCCACGACCACAAACGCTTCATCGTGGCAGGCCCGTCACAACGTCTGCGACCCAAGGCAGCATTGGCGCTGGCGATGGCGCTGCATGAGCTGTGCACCAACGCGGCCAAATACGGGGCGCTGAGCAGTGAGGCGGGGTATGTCCGCCTGCAATGGCAAATCGTGGCCTGCAAGACGGGACGCTGCCTGCATCTGCATTGGAAAGAGCTCGGTGGGCCTGCCGTGTCGTCCCCGGTACGCAAGGGGTTCGGGTCGCGCCTGCTCGAGCGTGGGCTCGCGGGTGAGCTTGGTGCCGATGTGCAATTGGCCTACCCGGTCGAAGGGGTGGAATGCCATATCGAGGTGCCGCTGCCATGACTGATGATCCCGATACCGCTCAAGATCCCTTCGGACGCCTGCGGGTCCTGGTCGTCGAGGACGAGGCGTTGGTCGGTATGCTGCTCGAGGACATGCTGATCGATATCGGTTGTGCGCACGTCGAGCTGCTTTCGCGATTTGCCGACGGCTTGCAAGCGGCAGAGACCGGCAATTTCGATCTGGCGGTACTCGACGTCAACCTCGACGGTGTACCCAGCTTTCCCATCGCCGAGCAGCTCATGGCGCGTAATATTCCGCTGCTGTTTGCGACCGGTTATGGCGCCGGAGGAATGGACGCGCGTTTCTCCGACATTCCCACCTTGCAGAAGCCGTTTTTCTTCAGTGACCTGGAGCGAGGCGTCTGGCTGGCGCTGGAAGGGTCTTGAGTCGCAACAACTCGCGTCGCGGTAGGCGCCCGCAACAGAAAGCCCGCGTTTCAGCGGGCTTGTCGAGGTTGGGCCGGGTGGTAACGCCTCACGGGCCCTGGGTAACGAGCGCCGAGTTGCCCGTTCCGTTCTGCATGATCACAGCGTTGTAGCTCTGCGCGCTTTCCAGCGTGCCTGTCTGCACGACGGAGGCGTAGTTCTCGGTGCCGGTCTGTCCGATGTTGGCAGAGCTGTAATAGCCCGACTGGTCCACGTCGATTTCGTTGGCGGTTCCGTTCTGATCGATGATTAGGCTGCTGCCGTCGAAGTCCTGGCGGATATCCACCCGGTTGTAATCGCCCGTGGAGCTTCCCTCTACACTCGTCGAGCGCCCGCCTTGCTGTGCGGTCAGCTCGTTGCCGGTGCCGTTCTGAGTGTAGGAAAACGAGCCGAAGCCGGCAGACTCCACGACGTCCGCGACGTTGTCCGTACCGATCTGGATCAGCTCGACATCTCCCGAGGAGTAGCGGCCGGGTGAACGCTGGTCGAGCGTTGCCTGGTTAGCCGTACCCGTCTGGCTGATCGATGCATTGGCGCCAAAGGGGAATCCATCCTGAGTAAGGGTGATGATGTTGTCCGTACCGGTCTGATCAGTCTGCGCATGAGCATCGCCTATTTGTTCGATATAGGCGGTGTTGCCAGTGCCGTTCTGCACGCCGTTGTAGTTCTTGACGAGGAATCCTTCCTGAAACACCTCGATTGCGTTGTTCTCTCCGTTCTGGCTGATTGCCGCGCTGTTTGCGTTGAAGTCCGGCTGTTCGATGTAAGCCAGGTTGCTGGTACCCACCTGCGAGATGGACGCCGAATGGCCGACTTCTGCCGAAGACTGCAGCACGGTGGCGAGGTTGTACGCACCGTCCTGACTGACGGTGATTACGCCATTTGAGCCTGTTTGCTCGAGGGTGGAGATGTTGCCGTCGCCGGTCTGGTCGCTGTTGGCGGTAAGGCCGACTCCGTTCTGGTCGGTGTAGGCGACGTTTCCTGTGCCGTTCTGCAATTGCGCGATGCTGTTGCCGTCGCCTTGCTGCATCACATCGGCGTAGTTGTCGGTGCCTGTCTGCTCCTGCCTCGATTCGCTGACGGCGTGGGCGTGGCTCGCGATGAATAGTGAAATGGTCGCTGCCAGGATTGTTTTTCTTGTGTGCATTGCAGAACCCCTTGGTGAAAGAGCCCGAGTTCTAGCCGGTGCGTCTGTCGCGGGGAATCCATCGAACAGTCGATGTGGCGCGAGCGGGGTATTAATGCCCCAGAGATTGAGCGCTGGGTCACGCTGGGCTGCCCGCTGAGGCCGATGCTAGACGGCCGAGAAAGCGCGCCGTGGCCCTGATCCGCAGGTCACGGCGTGCATTCGGTCTTTCCAGCGCTAGCCGACCAGCAGCAGCGTTTCCTGGCGGCTGCGGCGCCGTTGATACATCGTGGCGACTGCCACCAGCGCGGCCAGTACGCCGCCAAGGATCAGCGACGAGCCAACAGTGCCGAATCCCAGCCCGCCTTGTGCCGGCGCTTTGGTCAGCACATCGCCCAGCGTCGCGCCGAAGGGGCGGGTCAGGACGAACGCGGCCCAGAACAACAGCACCGGCGATAGCCGTGTGCGAGCGTGCAGCAAAGCGATACCGGCAATCAGGCTGCCGATCAGCAGCGCGCCGCCGGCGAAGCCCAGGCCGGAGTCATCGGCCAGATAGTCGCCCAGCGCCGTACCCAGGGTGTTGGACACGAGGATCGCCGCCCAGTAGAAGGATTCGCCGCGCAGGTTGCGAATGCGCTCGACCGCCAACGTGCCGCAGCTCAGACGCCATACGAGGAAGATCACCAGCAGCGGCCCGATCAGCAAGGCCGAACCACTGGCATAACCGAGGCCCAGCGTGCGATCCATGAAGTCCGACATGGTGGTGCCCGCGGTGCTGGTGGTCAGGATGACCGCCCAATACAACGGCGGGTTGTACCGCTGGGTCCGCAGTTGGGCCAGCAGCGTGACGAGAAAGGCGCTGAACAGAATCAGCGAGCTCACGGCGTAGCCCACATCAAGGGTCATCGACAACAGGTCGCCGGCCGTTTCGCCGAGGGTTGTGGCGCAGATTTTCATGACCCAGAACGCAAGGGTGATTTGAGGAAGTTTGTTCATCGTCTGATCTCGAGGGGCACAGCCTGGGGGAGCGCAGCGGGAGACGCCGCGTGATGCCACGATGCACAGCGCGGTGTGAAGGCGAGGTGAAAAAAGCATCAACGATGCGTAGCGGCGCAGGGGGGCGGAGGCACCGGGCTGGCCATTCATTTATCTGCGAGCCACGTCGCTCCCAAGAAAGCTGGCAGTGCAGCATTGCAGGCTGCGGCTAACCCGTGGGAGCGGTCTTGACCGCGAATGGATTCCGTCCGCCACCCGCCGCCAGAGAGCACCGTGCCGGGTGTGTCGAGGCGGTGCGTTCCGCCGGACTGGCCAGCCCAATGGTCGGGACTCTTGTGCGAAAGCAGGTCGGATCGAGGGCGCGCCACGGGCTGACGGCTGAACAGTGGCGCGCGAGCGTTGCCGTACAGCTTGAAAAGCGCTCGAAATTTTTCGCTGGTCGATCGACCATAGCTCACCGATACCACCGCAGCGCTTCTACGGGCGCTGCCATCGAGAAGAGGAACAACATGAACAGCAAGGTCGTTTTCATTACTGGCGCCACGTCCGGGTTCGGACGTGCCACGGCTCACCGATTCGCCGAGGCAGGCTGGTCGCTGGTGCTCACTGGCCGGCGCTCGGAGCGCCTGGACGCGTTGCAGAAGCAACTCAGCGCCAAGGTGCCGGTTCATGTCGCGACGCTGGACGTGCGCAAGAACGAGGCGGTCAAGGAGGTGGTCGCCGCATTGCCGGAAGCCTTTCGAGCGGTGACTTGCCTGGTCAATAACGCCGGCCTGGCGCTGGCTCCAGAGCCGGCCCAGAAGACTGACCTGAATGACTGGCACACCATGATCGATACCAACATCACCGGCTTGGTCAACGTCACCCATGCGCTGTTGCCGACGCTGATCGAAACGGGCAAGGGCGCCAGTATCGTCAACATCGGCTCAGTTGCGGGCCAGTGGCCTTATCCCGGTAGTCATGTCTACGGGGCAAGCAAGGCATTCGTTCAGCAGTTCAGCTACAACCTGCGCTGCGACCTGATCGCCACCGGCGTCCGGGTCACGGATATCGCACCCGGCATGGCCGAAACCGAATTCACCCTGGTACGCACCAAGGGCAACCAGGCCGCATCCGACGCGCTCTACAGCACCACGACGCCGCTGACGGCCGAGGATATTGCCGAACAGATCTTCTACGTGGCCACGCTACCGGCGCACATCAACATTAACCGGCTGGAGATCATGCCATCGCGTCAAGCGTGGGCGGGTTTCGCGGTCGATCGCGACAAGTGAACCTGCACGGGGTTGGACGATAAAAGCGCTGGAAAGCTGGAAAGCTGGAGGCTGGAGGAAAAGGCGTCTTCGTTCGGCCTCTAGCTTTTGTGTCGGCGGGCGCCGTTCTGTAAGGCCGGGGCGTTGTTCAGGATGGAAAGCGGTGACGTAGACGCTCGGAGTGGCGCTGAGGCCGCTGAATGGCGCGAGGGAGCGGGTGAGGAACGTTGCGGGAGGGGGTTGCTGTAACGGCCGATCCGGGCAGGCGCTGCGTTCGCGAGGAACGTCAGCGGCCCGGAACCTGGCAGCGGGGTGTCAGTTCACTGCGTCTTTCAGCGACTTGCCCGGCTTGAAGCCTGGCAGCTTGGCTGCGGAAATCTTGATGGTGGCACCGGTCTGCGGGTTGCGGCCGTCACGAGCGGCGCGTTCCTTGACGGCAAAGGTACCGAAGCCGACCAGCGTTACGCTGTCGCCGTTCTGCAGGGTGTTGGTTACGCTTTCGGTGAAGGCATCCAATACGCGAGTGGCAGTGCTTTTCGGAACATCGGCGGAGGCGGCGATCGCTTCAATCAACTCGGCTTTATTCACGGGTATGGCTCCAGATTGGGAAGGGTGGTCAGTATAAGCAGCGTCTCGCTCCGTCGCCTGCGGCAAATTTCCCCTTTTTGCAAAAAATTTATCCCGCCTGGCCGACAAATCGCTTGTTTGGCTGATCCGGACGCTTCTGTCTGGACAGCGTCTTGCCGGCTTCGGTTCATTGGCCTCCCGACCATCGGCCGCCCGCCGATCGCCCTCTACGGCGCTGTTGCGGCCCCTGCAAGGGGATGATCTGGTTCGCTGTACGCTCCGGTGAACATGGATCGGCAGGGGATAAGCCGTGAATTCCTCGCCATCGCGCCAGCAATCGGCCGGGGGCGATACCACTAGTAGCGAATGTCGATTTCCACGTTGGTCGGCGCAGTACCGCTAACCGTAAATTCGCTGTCCTCGAACGCTGGTGGCCCCATTATCTTGGGGTTGTTGGACAGGCCATAGCCTTCGGTGGGAAACATGCCGAAGCGGCGATCCAGCTCACCGTTGCCGTTTTCGTCGTGGTAGGCCATGACAGCGTATTGGCCGGCGGGTACGTCATCGAACACCAGCGTGATGGTTCCCGCTGCGGCGGGTACCTCACGCGTGGCGAAGGCCTTGTCTACCTTGCGGAAGGTCTGCGGATCGGAAAACAGCGCGACCCGGACAGCTCCATGGTCGTGCTGGACGCCGTTGAGCCTGATCGTCAGCGACTGCCCGTTAGCAAAGGCCGCCCCGCTGGCCGAAACGGCGAACAGCAAAAATAGCGAACGTAACGTCATCGATAAGCTCCGGTAGGGCAACTGAATCATTGGGCTGGAGCGATCGCGCAGCGGCTCCGGCACGCCATATTGGCGTTGTTGCAGCCGAACGGCTAGCCCAGCGACGAACGCCGAGGATGGTTCTCTGCAGTTGGCAATGCGATGCTAGCCGGCCGGCCTTTTCGTATCCGAGCCCACATGGACAAGATCCACCTGCAGACGCTGATCATCGACAAGCTGCAAGCCGACCTGAGGATCGCCAAGGACGCACTCAGGGCTTCTCACGAAGCGGCTACCCATGCCGAGAGCAAGGCAGAGAACAAATACGACACGCGCGGGCTAGAGGCAGCATATCTGGCCGATGGCCAGCGCCGGCGGGTCGCGGAAATCGAGGCGGCACTGGCGAGTTATCGCAATCTGCCGGTGCGCGACCTGACAAATGAGCCGATTCGCCTGGTTGCCCTGGTTTCGCTCGAACTGGGGGACAGTTGCCGCTGGGTGTTCCTGGGGCCGGACGCCGCTGGATTGAGCGTGACGATGGGGCAAACCGAGGTGCTGGTCATCTCACCGCACGCGCCGCTGGGGCGGGCCTTGCTTGGCTGCCGGGAAGGCGACGAGGGCGAGCTGCGGGTAGAGGGCCGACCGCAGCCATACTGCGTGCTGACGATCTGTTGATAGCCCTCCGCCCGAGGTGAGGGCTGGCTTCGCGGGAAGCCTGGAAGTCCGCTTTCGCCGCGGGTCGCGGCTCCCACAAAGGCGACGGGGTGCACTGCTTTTTATTTTTGTGGGAGGCCCGACCTCGGGGCGGAGTTTTTCCGGCACCGAGCCGGGGCCGTTCGCCGCGGGGCGCACCTCCCACAATAGCAGCGGCGTGCACTGCTTTATTTTTTTGTGGGAGGCCCGACCTCGGGGCGAAGCTTTTTCGGCACCGAGCCGGTCCGTTCGCCGCGGGTCGCGGCTCCTACAATGGGCGGCGTGCACCGCTTTGTTTTTGTGGGAGGCCCGACCTCGGGGCGAAGCTTTTTCAGACGCCGAGCCGGCGCCGTTCGCCGCGGGTCGCGGCTCCCACAAAGGCGACGGGGTGCACTGCTTTTTATTTTTTGTGGGAGGCCCGCCCCCGGGCCGAAGTTTTTCCGGCGCCGAGCCGGCCCGTTCGCCGCGGGTCGCGGCTCCCACAATAGCGGCGGCGTGCACCGCTTTATTTCTTGTGGGAGGCCCGACCTCGGGGCGAAGCTTTTTCAGACGCCGAGCCGGCCCGTTCGGCGCGGGTCGCGGCTCCTACAATGGGCGGCGTGCACTGCTTTATTTTTTTTATGCGAGGTCCGCCTCGTCGGGCCTCAGCCAATGGTCATCAGGCTCGCGTTGCCCCCGGCTGCCGCGGTGTTGATGCTAAGTGCGCGCTCGATCAGCAAACGCTCCAGTGGGATATCGATGTCGCCAGGCGCCATGCCCTGTATGCCGACGATAGGCCCGCTGCGGCGTGCAAGCTGCTGGCTGACGTCACGCAACTGGTCGGAATTACCGTGATGGAGCACGAAATCGAAGCGCGCGGTGTCGCTGGTCCAGTCCGCGATGCGGGTGATCCGCTTCTGCACGACGGGTGGCAGCTTGTCGAGCACAGCGTTGCTGACCGCTGATTCCGCCACCATGGCTTCGCTACCCACGACCATCACGGCGGCAAGCTGGGCCTGTAGATCGCGCTCCTCGGCGGCCAGGCACAACACATGTTCGCGCGGCAGCAGGCTGTAGCTGTTGCGCTCGCCAGTGGGACCATTCAATACCCGCGTGGTGCCGCCCTGAGACTGCTCGGCGTAGCGATTGCACAGCGCTACGAGATCGCTCTGGCCATTGTCCTGCGCCCATTGCCGGAACTGCCTGGCGGCCTCGATCTGCGCCGGTGAGCGATGCACCTCGGGCAACGCCGGTGCGCCACTGAAATCCAGGGCTCGCAACAGCGCATCATGCGGACGCTCGGCCAGCAGGCGATACAGATACAGCGGACCTCCCGCCTTGGGTCCGGTGCCGGATAGCCCTTCGCCGCCAAACGGCTGCACGCCGACCACCGCGCCGACGATGTTGCGGTTGACATAGAGGTTGCCGACTTTGGCGCGTTCGATGACCTTGGCGATGGTCTCGTCGATCCGGGTGTGGACGCCGAGGGTCAGGCCGTAGCCGGCGGCATTGATCTGATCGAGCAACTGGTCCAGTTCGGTGCGGCGATAGCGCAGCACGTGCAATACCGGACCGAACACCTCTTGTTGCAGCTCGTCCAGGCGCTCCAGCTCGATGAGCGTCGGTGTGACATAAGTGCCGTTCGAGCAGGCTTGTTTGTCGATTCGGGCCAGCTGATGGACCCGACGCCCTTTGTCGCGCATGGCCTGCAGGTGCCGTTCGATATTATCTCGCGCCTCGGCATCGATGACGGGTCCGACGTCAATGGCCAGCCGCTGCGGATTGCCCATGCGTGCTTCGCCCATGGCGCCCATGAGCATGTCGATGACCCGCTGCGCGACGTCTTCCTGCACGCATAGCACGCGTAACGCCGAGCAGCGCTGGCCGGCACTGTCGAATGCTGAATTCATCACGTCCAGCACCACCTGCTCTGCCAGTGCGGAGGAGTCGACGATCATTGCGTTCTGTCCGCCCGTTTCGGCAATCAGCGGAATGTTGCGGCCGCGTTCGTCCAGCCGTCCGGCAATGCTGCGCTGGAGCAGCGAGGCCACCGCCGTGGAGCCGGTGAACATCACCCCGCGGATGCGCTCGTCCGCTACCAGCCGCGCACCGACGGTCTCGCCCCGGCCGGGCAGCAGTTGCAGCGCGCCCCTGGGAACGCCCGCTTCATGAAGGATCTGCACACCCAGGGTGGCGATCAGCGGCGTTTGCTCGGCGGGCTTGGCCAGTACCGTGTTACCGGCACCCAGCGCTGCGCAGACCTGGCCGGTGAAGATCGCCAGCGGGAAGTTCCAGGGACTGATGCAGACCACCGGCCCCAGGGGCTGATGGCTGTCGTTGTCGAAGTTGCTGCGCACTTCGGCGCCGTAGAACCGTAAGAAATCCACCGCTTCGCGGACTTCGGCAACCGCATTGACGTACGACTTGCCGGCTTCGCGAATCAGCACGCCGATCAACGCCTGCATGCGCTGCTCCATCAGCGTTGCGGCCTGCTCGAGGGCGGCCGCGCGGGCCGCTGGCGATGTCGAACGCCAGGCACAGAACGCGTCGACCGCGCACCGCAGCGCGTTATCGACGTCGCCTTCGCTGGCTTCCTGCACCTCGCCGACCACGTCCCGATGGTCCGCCGGGTTGAGCAGGGGTTCGGTCGGTGCCGTCGAGACGGCCTCGCAGCCGAGCAAGGGTGTCGCCACGTGGCGCTGGTGCGCATCGGCCAGCAGGGCGGAGGAAAGCGAGGCCAGGCGTTGTTCGTTGGAAAGATCGATGCCGCACGAGTTGAGTCGTCGCTCTCCGTAGAGATGGCGTGGTAATGGGATGCGTGGATGCGGCAGGCCCAGCGTGCCTTCCGTGGCCAGCATCTGCTCGACGGTCGCCACCGGATCGGCCACCAGCACCTCCAGCGAGATGCTCTTGTCCGCGATGCGGTTGACGAACGAGGTGTTCGCGCCGTTTTCCAGCAGTCGGCGTACCAGGTAAGCCAGCAGGGTTTCGTGGCTGCCGACCGGCGCATAGATGCGGCACGGACGATCCAGACGACCTTCGCCCTTGCCGACCACCTGTTCGTACAACGGCTCGCCCATGCCGTGCAGGCACTGGAACTCGTACTGGCCGGGGTAATAGTTCGGGCCCGCGAGTTGATACACGGCGGCAAGGGTATGGGCGTTGTGTGTGGCGAACTGCGGATAGATCGCCTCGGGCGCCGCGAGCAGCTTGCGGGCGCAGGCGATGAAGGACACGTCGGTGTAAGCCTTGCGGGTATAGACCGGGTAGCCTTCCAGCCCGTTGACTTGCGCAAGCTTGATTTCGCTGTCCCAGTAAGCGCCTTTGACCAGACGGATCATCAACCGATGGTGGCTGCGCTTGGCCAGATCGATCAGAAATTCCACCACGTACGGGCACCGCTTCTGATAGGCCTGGATGACAAAGCCGATGCCGTTCCAGTCGTTCAGCGAGGGTTCGAAGCAGAGCCGCTCGAGGAGGTCCAGTGACAGCTCCAGACGGTCCGCTTCCTCGGCGTCGATGTTGATGCCGATGTCGTAGCGTCGTGCCAGTTGAGTCAAGGACAGCAGCGTCGGATACAGCTCGTCCATCACCCGGTCGTATTGCGCACGGCTGTAACGCGGGTGCAGCGCCGACAGTTTTATGGAGATGCCCGGCCCCTCGTAGATGCCGCGGCCACGCGACGCCTTGCCGATGGCGTGGATCGCCTGCTCGTAAGACGCCAGGTAACGCCGAGCATCGCTGGCGGTCAGTGCCGCTTCTCCGAGCATGTCGTAGGAATAGCGGAAGCCCTTGGCTTCCATCGTCTGCGCGTTGTCCAGGGCTTCGTCGATGGTTTCGCCGGTGACGAATTGTTCGCCCATCAAGCGCATCGCCATGTCCACGCCCTTGCGAATCAGTGGCTCGCCGCCTTTGCCGATCAAGCGGTTGAGGGACGAGGACAGGCTGGATTCGTTATGCGTGGCCACCAGCCGGCCGGTCAGCATCAACCCCCAGGTAGCCGCGTTGACGAACACCGACCGGCTGTTGCCCAGGTGTGGCTGCCAGTTGCCGGTACTGATCTTGTCGCGGATCAGCGCATCACGGGTGCCCTTGTCCGGCACCCGCAGCAGGGCTTCGGCCAGGCACATCAGCGCCACGCCCTCCTGCGACGATAGCGAGAACTCCTGCAGCAGGCCCTGCACCAGCCCTTGGCGTCCCGCGGCGCTTTTCTGGTTGCGCAATTTCTCGGCGATGCGCAGCGCCAGCCGATGCGCGCCTTCGGCCTGGTCCGGCGACAGCCGTGCCTGCTCCAGGAGCATCGGCAGCGCCTCTTGTTCAGGGCGGCGATAAGCGGCGGTGATCGCGGCTCGTAGTACCGACTGCGGCAACACACTTTCGGCCAGCTCGAGAAATGGCTGAGTGCCGGGTTCGACTTCGGCTTCCAGGGCGTCCGCGGGCGGCAAGGGATGCTCGCTGAGCGGGGCAGTGCCGCGTTCGAGTTGCTCGAGGTAATGCAGCAGCGCCTGTTTTATCAACCACTGGGGCGTGCGGTCGATTCGGCGTGCTGCCGCTTCGAGTCGATCACGGGCAGCCTCGTCGAGCTTGATGCCGAGTGTGGTGGTCGCCATGTTGCCTACCCCTCAATCTGTGATGTGCGGGTGCGGGAGCCGTACCGTCGCGGTACGGCTTGTACGATTGACAGCCTCCTATCAGCGTAGACGTTCCCGGTGCGGTGGTCGGCGCGCGCTGGCGGGCGGTAAGACACTGATACAGCTTCAGCGGCACCTCGGCAGCTAACCGGGCAAGTCGTGACTAGTCTTGAATCATGGCTCGCGTAATGCGATTCACAGACCCATCGGGTAAGCCTCATACGCCGAGCTTGCCCAGGGCCGCCCGCATCCGGCTCCGTTGCGATCGGCCCTATGGAGGGAATATGAAGATCGAGCGATTCGAGGACCTCATCGACTGGACTCGGGATACCCATCGAGAACTGGCCAGGTGCCTGGGCCGCAGTGCGCTGCGCCACGAAGAGCAGCGCGCACAGTGGTTGCTGGCCTATCTCGCCGATCATGAGAAAGCCCTGGCCAACACCATCGAACGCGTTGAGCATCACGCCGACCCGAAAGCTCTGCACACTTGGATCTACGACTATGTGGCGCGTAATCCGGTGATTCGCGGCCAGCCTTGCGCCAAGCCGTACGCGACCATGAGTCTCGAGGAGATCTCACGCGAGCTGTTCACCATCCATAACCAGGTGATGGATCTATACCGGTCGCTGGCGCGTCGAGCCGAAATCGACGGCGCACGCGATCTCGCCACGGACCTGCTTGCCTTGGAGTCGCACGAAACGATGCGGCTGGCGATGCAGTTCAATCGGGTCAACGAGGTCTGAGCCGGCGGCTGATAACGACGTGCTGTATTCGATTGGTCGATTTCAGCGCTTTTCCGGTTCCGGCACGTCGGTTTCCTTGACCTGCTTTTCATCGATCTTGCGTTGCGCCTCGCGCTCGTCCGCGGCGTCAGGTTGCAGGCTTTGCTGTTCCGGCGCGGGGTCGTACTGAAGCTCGACCATCACGGGGAAATGATCCGATCCGAACGCGGGTAAACGCTGGATGCGCACCAGCTGGAAGTGGTGACTGTGGAAGAGATGGTCGAGCGGCCAGCGCAGGAAACAGTGCTGCGCATGGAAACTGTTGACCATGCAACGACCCACACGCGGATCAAGCAATCCGCTGACCTTGCGAAACAGGCGCGTATTGGCTGACCAGGCAACGTCGTTGAGGTCCCCGGTCACGATGATCGGCGTGTCGGGCTCGTCGTCCTGAACGCTTTTGGCCACCAGTAACAGTTCGGTGTCGCGTTCGGTGGACTCTTCGTTCTCGGTGGGGCTGGGCGGCGCTGGATGCAGAAAATGCATGCGTATCGCCAGCTGCTCGTTCAGGCGAACCCGCGCATGCATCGAGGGCACGTCATCCTCGACGAGAAAGCAGGTTTCGCCGTTTTCCAGCGGTAGCCGCGACCAGACGTGCATGCCGTAGAGGTTGTCCAGTGGACAGCGCATCACGTGTGGCAACTCATCGGTAAGCTCTTCGAGCTGCGCTTCCCACCAGCGATCGGTTTCAAGTGTGACCAGCACATCGGGACGGTACTGGCGTACCAGCGCCTTGAGCGTGTCGGCCTGTCGGTTCGGTGTAAGCACGTTGGCCGCCATCACCCGGATGCGCGGCCTGTCGCGGCGCGAGTCGGCGGACTTGACCTCGCGAGGCCACAGCCGGGTATAGGGGGCGATCCACCAGGCCTGATAGGCCAGGCAACCGCCTGCGAGTACGGAAACCAGGATTTGCAGCGGCTCGGAGTAGGACAGTAGCGACGCCTGGGCCAGCAGCAACACGAAGGCCAGCACACACAGCTGCAAGCGTGGAAAATCCAGCGCGCGGACCCACCAGGCCGGATTTTTCCAGAGCGGCAGCAAGGTCAACACCACCAGCAGACCGGTCGCTGTCAGCAAGATCCATTTCGTCATTCCCACTCCTCGGTGTGTTCGGCTCGAGACACTGCCGGCTGTTGCGACCTGTCATCAGGCACAAGGCATTCGTCCCGCTGCCTCCCGTTTGGTTCCGCTCGTCGCCGGCCAGCCATATGCACGCGCAGGCAACGGCAGCATGCGGAAACGAAAAAGGCCTGACAGGCAGTGCCTGTCAGGCCTCTTCGGATCGCAGCGGGTGACGTTACATCGGTTCGCCAATGGCCGCACAGCTGTTCGGCGCCGTCGCGTGTTTTCTCAGTACCGGCAACTGGGGCTGTTCGGCACCGCCGGTCACGTCGAGTGCAAGGATGTAGTTGCCCCACCATGGACCCGCAGCCCAATAGGTGAGCGGAACGCAGTTGTCTCGCAGATAGCCGAGCAGGTTATCCATCGCAACGATCGCATCGGGGGCATAGTTCGGCACGCCCATCTCGCCGATGAAACCGCGCAGCTTGTTGGCCCTCAGCCAGTCGACAAAGGGTTTGGCGCGATTGATGCCCAGGTCCGGCGCGAAGGTCTCCGTCTTGTCTTGGTACAGGCCCGACGTATCACGGTCGAGGTACATGTGCGCTTCGAAAATCAGCTTGTTGGCCGGATCACGCATCCAGGGATCAGCGATCAGCTGGGTATTGGACTGCGGCCAGTGCCAGGCGCTGGAGAAACGATCACCCGCCACGTAAATCCAGTGCGTCTGGTCGACCTTGCGGATTTCCTTGGCGGCGGCCAGGGCCGCTGCGGGCCAAAGCCCCTTGGTGTTCGGCTCGTTCATGAGGCCGTACCCGCTGAGGGCAGGGTGCTTGCCAACCTTCTGCGCGATGCGTTTCCAGGCGTTGGCGAACGACGGAATCGGGACGGTCTCGGAGCCGATCGGTTGCTTGTAGTAGCGATAGTAGTTGTGCATGTCCAGCACGACCTTCACACCGTACTTCTGCGCGTAGTCGAGCGACTGGGTAAGCAGCGCCAGCTGTGCGGCATCGAGCTCGGCGTCGAGCCGAGGCTGCATGCGCTCCCAGAGGAAGGGCAGGCGAACCAGCTTGAGGCCTTGCGCGGCGTACTTCTTGTAATACGACTCGGCCGGATAGATGTAGTTGGTGCCATGTTTGCCGGGCAGCACCGATGGGCCGAAGGCGGCGCCGGACAGCGCTACACCGACAAGCTGCACCGGACCGGCTGCCGGCAGCGTGACCTCCGTCGATCCCGATGGGGCGGCCGGCCGAATTGCCGGGGCAGTGGCGAGGCTGAGCTTGTTCGGATAGCCAACCACATTGCCGTCGAGCACGGGCCCGCTCATGAACACGCTCAGCGCACCACTGGCCGGCTTCACCGAGGTGATGGTGCGGATCTGCCCGTCCGCGGTGCGTACCGAGGCACCTGGCACGAAGGCCGCCTTGTTCTGCGTGGTCGCGGCGACCGAAACGCCTGCCGAAGCACGCCAGGAACCGTTCAACCAATAACTGTTGGTGAACTTGTTGATCAGCGCCGAATACAGCTGGGGTGCAACCGGAGTGGTGTTTGGCACCGTGACCGGCGTCGAGCTGGCGACGTTGCTTATGCTGAGCCTGTTCGGGTAACCGACGAGCTTGCCGTCGAGCACCGGGCCGTTCATGAAAATGGTCAGCCCACCGCTGGCCGGCTTCACCGAGGTGATGGTACGGATCTGCCCGTCCGCAGTGCGCACCGAGGCGCCTGGCACGAAGGCCGCCTTGTTCTGTGCGGTCGCGGCGACCGAAACACCTGCCGAAGCACGCCAGGAACCGTTCAACCAATAGCTGTTGGTGAATTTGTTGATCAGCGCCGAATAGGCAATCGTCGATGTGCTGGTGCTGCCGGTGGTTGCAGCCTGAGCCGCACCGATGCCGGGGATGCAGCCCAGCAACGCGGCAAGGGCAACGGCGGACAAGAGGCCGTTGCGGGTGTTGGCAAAAGATGTAACGGACATTGGCTCACCATGACCATTGGGCATCGTGACGCGTCTTCGGCGCGTTCGATGAATCGACAGGGGAGGTTGATCAATAAGCGGTGCTGCTAAGCAGGCGGAATCCACCGATAGAACGAACCACTAGGCGAAACGGCTGGGTAAGAGCCGTTTCTTTGCGCATTTATAATTTGTTTCTTTTATCTTTTGAATCTAGAAAGACGTAATACTGCCGCCAATATTACGTCGATCATTATCGTGGCCATCTTTTTGATATCAAATGGCCGATGGCCAGTAAAACCGGTTTGTTCTCAAAGGCCCGTACCGCGAGGCCAGCGGGCGATAATGGCGTCAGTTTTTTGAATTGACCGTTAATCGGGTCACGAACCAGAACATATTAAAAAGCGACGAATGGCATGCAGGGCGTTGAACTTATTTGGGATGTAACTGGAGCGAGGTTCGGCTTGCGGTTACACGAGTAAAACGTGCTGAAACCGATTGCGGGTTACAGGCGGGGATGAGGCGGTGTTGTGCTTGTAAAGCGCCCTGGCTTGGTGCAGGGTCGAAGACCGGTTCTTGCTGCGGAGTCCTGCCATGTCGCGTCTTTTCCCTCGCGTCGACCCTGATGGGCTGATCGAATACTCGGTCGTCTATACCGATCGTTCCCTCAATCACATGTCCCGATCCTTCCAGGCTGTGATGAATGACATCTCCAGAACGCTCAAGGCGGTCTACAACGCCGATGCGGTAGCCGTCGTGCCCGGCAGCGGGACCTTCGGTATGGAGGCGGTCGCACGCCAACTGGCGCATGACCGCCATTGCCTGGTGCTTCGCAACGGCTGGTTCAGTTATCGCTGGAGCCAGATCTTCGAGATGGGAGGCATCCCGGCGCGCACGACCGTTCTCAAGGCGCGGCCGCAGGCGCAGGCGCCGCAAGCGGCATTCACGCCGGCGCCGCTGGATGAGGTGATCGCAGCCATCGCAGAACAGAAGCCTGATCTGGTGTTTGCGCCGCACGTCGAGACCTCATCGGGGATGATCCTGCATGACGAGTATCTGCGGGCGGTAGGCGACGCCGTACATGCGGTCGGCGGTCTGTTCGTGCTGGATTGCATCGCCTCCGGCGCGCTCTGGGTGGACATGAAGGCGACGGGTGTCGACGTGCTGATCAGTGCACCACAGAAGGGCTGGAGCGCGTCCCCTTGTTGCGCCTTGGTGATGCTGAGCGAGGCCGCTCGGGAGCGAGTGGAAAGCACCCAGAGCAGTAGCTTCGCGTGCGACCTGAAGAAATGGCTGCAGATCATGCAGGCCTATGAGCAGGGCGGACACGCCTACCACGCGACGCTGCCCAGCGACTCGTTGGCGCTGTTTCGTGACGTCATGCTGGAAACGCAGGCGCGTGGATTCGAAACCGTTCGCGGTCAGCAGATCGAGATCGGTCGGCGTGTCCGCGCACTCTTGGCGGAGCGGGGCTTCAAGAGCGTAGCGGCCGAAGGCTTCGAGGCGCCCGGTGTGGTGGTGTGCTACACCGAGGATCCGGAGATCAAGAACGGCCACAAGTTCGCCGCGCAGGGCCTGCAGATCGCCGCCGGCGTTCCGCTGCAGTGCGACGAGCCAGCTGATTTCCAGACCTTCCGTATCGGTTTGTTCGGCCTGGAGAAACTGAACAATATCGATCGCACGCTTGATGTGCTGCGTGATGCACTCGATGAAATTACCGTGGCGAAGTAACGCGGTATCGGTGCATTGCCACGGCCATTGCGACCGCTCGTCGTGTGGCCTGTGCAAGTACCGTTGTCTTTTGCAGTGCTTGTTTCATCGAGTTATATGGCCAAACCCCGCGTGGGCGCTGTGTCTGTTGCGAAAATAACGCTGAAACCTGCGAGCTAGACACATTCCTGAAACAAAAATGTGTTTGCAGAAGTTGCCAGGCTGACTACGCTCAAGTTGTACGAAGCTTATTACAACAAGAGAGAGGGGCTAACTATGATCAACAACCAGAAAGCTCAGGTCGTTGCACTCGAGTTATGGCGCTTCTGCGCTCACTGCATTGCAGCCATCGTTGTTGTAGGAGCGGTATTGATTGGGTTCCTCGGATCATGGGAGCTGGGCCTCAAGGTCGGTGTACTGCCATTGCTGGCACTGATCGCCGCTGACATGCTGGCCAAACGCCGGGAGCACGACATTCAGCCAAGGAATTCCTGACCACTTTTATCCTGCGCTAACCACAACGGTCGGCGCAGGATCAACGCTCGGCATCGCCGACGCGCAACATCAAGCATTCTGCGTAACGACCGCTTCGGTCTTGCGCCTCGCCATCAGACTTCACCCAACGAAGACGTACAACGCCAGGCCGGCAGTGCTCGCCCGCCGAAGCCGCGCCGAAACGGCTCGGTCATGGATCCGTGGCGCCGGCAGCTTGGGCTTACCGAACTTGAGCGAGGTAGTCACGGTAGTAGTCGAGCGTCGCCAGGTTCTTGTCCTTGGCTTCGAACATGATGTCGAAGCGGTCGAGGAATTCACGGGCGTACAGGTTGGTCCAGCGGTTCCACATGCGCTTGCTATGACTGTAGAGGTCGCGCTTGCCGACCTGCTCCAGCAGTGCCGGCATTTCCAATTTGTCGTCTGCGGAAAAGCCCAGCTCCATCAGGCGTTCGGGTGGCTGCGAGTAGTGCATGGTGGGTCGCACACCGCGCCAGCTGTCGATGATGCGCGAAACCCTCGAATCGTTGGGGTCGATGTAGTCGTCTTCGTTGATCCAGCAGTGATGGATATCCAGCACCACTGGCGCGAGGTCGGCGAGTCCCAGGCAGTCATCGACGCCGTAGGTCTTCTCCTCGTTCTCGAAGGTAATGCAGTTGCGCGCTTCCTCTGAAAGGCGTGGCCAGACAGCCCGGATGCCATCGGCGCCCAGCCGTCCGGCGATATGCACGTTGCATTTGAAATCCTGAAAGCGCCGACCGAAGCCCATCATGCGGATCATGTCGGCGTGGTATTCGAACTCGGCCAGGCTGTTTTCCACGACCTGCGGCTTGTCCGAACCCAGCACGCAATATTGCCCCGGGTGCAGCGAGAGGCGGATGCCCAGCGTCCTGGCACGCTCCCCGATCTGCGCGAAGCCGGACTCCAGCACGCTGCGCACCTCGGCCTGGTCGTAAAAGGCCTTTGCTTGCGGATGGCTGTAGAAGGGCAGCAGGTCACTGCTCAGACGCAGCATGCGCAAGGGCTCGGGCAGGGTCCCGACATAGTCGAGCAACCGCAGCTGCGCGGCCAGATTGTGCTCGATGATCTCGTTCAGCTTTTCCCGCGCGGCCGCCTGCGACACGCTGTTGAGCCAGCGCAAGGTGGTCGAACGCGGGTTGAACGCCCGTTCGATGCTTTCCAGCGTCTTCAGCGATTCGCTGTGGACGGGGTGGCGATACAGGCAGGCGAAACCGATTCTGTACATAGGGACCTTGGGCGTGTGGCGCCATGACGTGTCCTGTTTAGTGGCCATAAGCGGGGCAGGGTGCCGCGCAACTGACGAACGACGGCCCCGGATGAGCGGCCATTTACTGGAGCGGCCGGCTCGCCGATGCCGCTGGGCATCGCCCCGGGGTCCTGTCCCGAGGGAAAACCTCGTACCATGGCGCGTCTACTTTTGTTGCTCTGGTTGGTTGTTCATGTTGTCTGCCGTCAAGCGCTACAAGTTGCTGGTATCCAGTGCATTGGCCCGTTGCTTTCCACGCACCTCGGCCTATGTACAGTCCGAAGAAGAGCTGATTCTGAGGCGCTGGCCGGATGGCCGTAAGCCGTCATCCGGCAAGCCCGGCAAGGCACCGGCAAAGTCGGTCAAGACGGTCAAGACGGTCAAGACGGTTAAGACGGCCAAGGCACCACAAGGCCGGCAGGCGACGGCAAAGCCGCGGGCACAGACGCGCAAAGCCAAATCTTCCGCTGACGACGGGCTTTACGGCCCGGCAAGGATGACCGTCGACACGCAGCAGATCGAGGCCATGCGCCTGCGCGTGGGGCGCGCTGTCGAGGCCGGAGTCGTGCGGGCGCCCTCGGATGAACAGTGGCGCATGATCCTCGACGACAGTCCGGTGACGCGGATATTCGCCGGGGCGGGGTCGGGCAAGTCCACTACGCTGATCCTGCGGGTCGTGTTCATGCTCTGCCATCTGAACGTACCGCCGGAACGCCTGACGGTAATTTCCTTCACCAATGCTTCCTGCGCCGAGTTGCGCGATCAATTAGTCCGGGTGCTGGGCTTCTGGAACGTCGACTTCGACCCTGCCCATGCACGCCGGTGTGTACGCACCTTTCATTCGGCGATGGCGGCATTGGCGAAGGTGTCGCTGGGAAAACCGCAATGGTTCGAGCAGTTGGACCAGAAGGGAGCTTCGCCTTCCGAGCCGGACAATCCGCTGGCTTCCGCGCGCTTGGGGGCGGCGCAGCAACGCTTGCTCAAGCAGGCGTACCAGGCCTGCTACGACGAGCAGGAGGACTTTCGGGCGCGGGTTCATCAGTTGTTGAGCCTGCCCGCGCCAGAGGCTTGCGGGCAGGCAAGACGCACCGCGCCGAAAGCACCGCTGGACGCGTTCAAGCTGGCTGGCGAGTTCGCATCGGTGCCGCTGTTCGAAGCCTTCTACGCGCAGGCGGGTTTTATCGAAAGCATCGGCATTCGCATCGAGCAGATGCAGATCCAGCGCCTGGAGTGTTCGGAGCGCGAGCGATGGTTCGTCGAGGCGCTGGTCCTGTTCTGGCGGTATTTTCAGGCCACTCTGCAGGCGCAGGGGTTGATGACCTTCAACGGTGCCTTCCAGCGACTCACCGAGCAGCTGGCAGCCGGTAGCCCGGACGTCACCAAGGACGCGCTGGCGCCGTTCAGCCACCTGTTGATCGACGAGTTTCAGGATATCTCGCCGCAGATCGTCCAGTGGCTGCAAGCCCTGCACGGCGCACTCGTGCGTCAGGGCGAAACGGTGAGCCTGATGGCGATCGGGGATGATTGGCAATCGATCTACGGTTGGCGCGGCAGCTCCCCGGAATTGTTCATGGACTTCGACAAATACTTCCCCGGCAAGGGCGCATCGAAGCAGAGCAGGGTGCTGATGCTGGAGACCAACTATCGCTCCATCGAGCCGATCATTCGCGATGGCGAGGCGGTGCTCGAGGGCGTCGAGTTCAAGCAGGCCAAGACCAGCAATGCCGCCAAGGCCGCCCAGCCCGGCGACCACGGCGTGAAGCTGGTGACGCGCTTCGACGTCAAGGCGGGCTTGCCAGCACTGATCGCCGAAATCGAGACGCAGTGTCGGCATGTTGCGACTCGCCCGGATGCGGATCGTAACGCCGTGCTGTTGCTCAGCCGCCGCAACGAGCCGTTGCGCGCCATTCAGGCTGAGCTGGACAAGCGATTGCCGGTCAAGGCCTGCACTATTCACCGGGCCAAGGGGTTGCAGGCCGAGGTCGCGATCATCGTCGACGATTGCCTGCCGGTGGAGAAGCACCCGCTTCGCAATGCCCTGTATGCCTACTCGGGGTTCTTCCGAAATGGCTACGATCAGGCCATGGCAGATGAAAATTTGCGCCTGGCTTACGTGGCGATTACCCGCGGCGTGAGCCGGGTGTTCTGGTATACACAGAAGGCGCAGGGCGCCACACGCCTGCTCTCGGCGCGAAAGAAAACGCGTTGAACGGCAGGCAGTGACGCGACACCGATAATGCTGCGGCAAACGTGGGCTTGCCGATGAACCACTACGCACAAGGGGCGAAGACATGCTGAAGCTATGGGGGCGAATCAACTCGACCAATGTGAGAAAGGCGCTCTGGTGCCTCGAAGAGCTGGAGGGCCCCTATACCCGTATCGATGCGGGAGGCGCCTTCGGTGTGGTGGGCGAAGCCGAGTACCTGGCCAAGAATCCGAATCGTCTGGTGCCTTGTCTCGAGGATGGCGATCTGGTGCTGTGGGAATCCAACGCCATCGTTCGCTACCTGGTTGCGCAGTATGGCGCTGGCACGCTGTGGGGCGCCGATCCGCGGCAGCGTGCCGGCGCGGACAAATGGATGGACTGGGTCACGTCGTCCCTGGCAACGCCATTCCGGCCGCTGTTCTGGAACATCGTGCGCACCGCCGAGGATCAGCGCGACATGGCCGCCGTACAATCGGCGCTGGAGGCTTGCGGCACGCTGCTCGCCATCGCCGATGAGACCTTGGCCAGGCAGCCGTATCTGTCGGGTGAACGCTTCGGCATGGGCGATATTCCACTGGGCTGCTTCGCCTACGCCTGGTTCGAGATGCCCATCGAGCGGCCCGTACTGCCGCACCTGCAAGCCTGGTATGCGCGACTGCAAGCGCGTCCGGCCTACCAGCGCGCCGTGATGACGCCGCTGACGTGATCGGTCTCAGCGACTGGCCGATGCCTCGTTCAGCCAGTCGAAGAAGGCCTTGACCGGCGGATGCCGCTCACGGCCAGGTACGCAAAGCGCCGTGTAGTTCGCCCCGGGCACGGTTATATCGGGGCGCAATGGCTGCAACAGCCCCATCGCCAGGCTCTGCGAAACCAGCACATTGCTCGCCAGGACCAAGCCTTGCCCGGCAATGGCGGCCTGCAACGCGTAATGCTCCTCGTCGTACTCGCGCAGTTCTGCGTGTTCCAGCCAGGACTCGCCGGCTGCCTCGCACCAGGCCTTCCAGCTGCGATCGTAAAGCTGTGAGTTGCGCCAACGCACGGTAATCAGAGTCAGTCGTGCCGGGTCCAGAGCGGCGAGGAGCCCCGGCGCGCCGTATACGCCGAAACGTTCGTCGAGCAGGCACTGGCTGTGCAGGCTGGGGTGGCTGCCGTAACCGTAGCGAATCACCAGGTCGATGCTGGCGTCCTGCTGCAGGTCGAGCAGCTCGGTGCTGGTTTCGACGCGGACTTTGATCCCCGGATGCGCCTGATAGAACTGCCCGAGTTGCGGGATCAGCCACAGCGCCGCGAAGACCGGCGTGGTGGATAGGGTCAGGCTGCCGGTACTGGGTTGCGGGCGCAGTTGAGCGACGCTCTGCACGATGTCCAGCAATGCCCCATGCAGACTGCCGAACAGCCGCTCGCCGCATTCGGTGAGCCGAACGCCACGGGCCAGGCGTTCAAACAACGCCACTCCCAGCCAATTTTCGAGCGTCCTGATCTGATGCGATACCGCCGTGGGAGTGACCGCCAGCTCCTCGGCCGCGGCCTTGAAGCTTTGCAGTCGCGCAGCGGATTCAAAGGTGCGCAATGCGGTGAGCGGAAGATTCGCGAACATGGCTATCTCAGGTGAATTCAGTTCATTCCGCTGCAGTATTGCTCATTTGTCCTCGTCGGCTCTGCCCAATAGCTTTAGGTGCGTCAGCCGCAAGATGCGGCGCAGGAGGTGAGAGATGAAAAAAATTCTAGCGGTACAAGGCAGCCCGCGCGGTGAACGTTCCCATTCACGACGCTTGCTCGAGCATTTTTTGCGGGCGCTGGCAGCCGAGCAAGGCGAGGTCAGGCTTTCGCGGCGAGAGGTGGGGCGTATCGTCTTGCCACCGGTCACCGAGGGTTGGGTGGCGGCTGCCTTCAGCGCGCCAGCCGAACGCTCACCGGCAATGCACGCGGACCTGGCGCTCAGCGATGCGCTGGCCGACGAGTTGCTCGATGCGGATCGCCTGGTGATTGCGGCGCCCATGTACAACTTCGGCGTACCCAGCGGCGTGAAGGCCTGGATCGACCAGATCGTGCGCATTGGGCGTACCTTCGACTTCACGCCTGAAGACCCGGCCAGTCAGTACAAGCCGCGAGTCCTGGGCAAGCGCGGCCTGATCATCACCACTCGGGGCGATCGCGGTTACGGCCAGGGCGGGATCAATGCGCACCTCAACCATGCCGACACCCATCTGCGAGCCGTGCTCGGCTTGATCGGCATTACCGATGTCGAGGTGGTCGCGGTGGAGAACGACGAGTTCGGCGGGTTGGCCTTCGAAGATTCCTATCAGGCGGCGCGGCAGCGGCTGGCACAGCTGGCGTTGGATTTCTGATGGCCAACGGCTGGATGTTCCTCATGCTGGCGGCCGGCTTCGAGGTGCTTTTCGCGATGGCGATGAAATACGCCGAAGGCTTCACTCGGCTGCTACCCAGTGCATTGGTGGTGGTCGCCGCGAGCGCGGGGATCTATTGCCTGACGCTGGCGCTAAGGGAGCTTCCGGTGAGCATCGCCTATCCGATCTGGACCGGTATCGGCACGCTGGGCACGGTACTGCTGGGGGCCTTGCTGCTGGGCGAGGCACTGACGCCGGTGAAGCTGATGTCGGTCGCGCTGATCGTCGTCGGCATTGCCGGACTCAGGTAGCGCGCCGGTCGCGGCGTTGCGTTCGGCCGAGTGCAGCGGGGCGCTGCTCGGCCAGGCCGATCGAAGGGCTTCACCGACGCCCGAAGGCCTGCTCGAGCAGTTTCGGCAGTTGCTCCCCGGCCAGTCCTTTCAGTGCGTATTCGCGCTGGCGGTGAGTGACTTCCGGCTGCGGATTGACGTGGACGACGGTCGCTCCGGCGCGCCAGGCCTGCCCTGGAACTTCGGCAGCCGGGTAGACCATCCCGGATGTGCCGACGGAGATCAGCACATCGCAGCGTCCGGCCGCCTCGAATGCGGCGGTCAAGGCGCCGGCCGGCAGGCTTTCACCAAACCAGACCACGCCAGGGCGAAGCGCTCCGCCGCATATCAGGCAGCGAGGCGGCGCCAGGCGACGTCCGCCTTCGGGTTCGTTCGGTGCGTCGAGCGAGGCGTCGCCCGCTTGGCCGCAGTCGAAACACCGCGGTTGGTGCAGGCTGCCGTGAAGATGGATCACCTCGCGACTGCCGGCGCGCTCGTGCAGGTCGTCGACGTTCTGCGTCACCAGCGTCAGCCGAGGCACATGCCGAGCCAGTTCGGCGATCGCCAGGTGTGCGGGGTTGGGTTTGGCCTGCATCACTTTCATGCGGCGCCATTCGTACCAGCCCCAGACCAGCGCGGGATCGGCGCGGAACGCCTCCGCAGTGGCCAGTGAAGACGCATCGAAACGTTCCCAGAGGCCGGTCAGCGCGTCGCGAAAGGTCGGGATACCGCTTTCCGCCGAAACGCCCGCACCGGTGAATACCACGACGTGTTGCGCGCTACGCAGGGTTTCGGCGAGTGGCGTGGGGGTCATCGGTGCCTCCGAGGCGGTTACTGGCTGGCTGGACGGATCGAACAGCACCAATCAATACCACCCACCGCCAGCGGATGCCATCGCTCGCCGGCGTCAATAACGGATTGCTCGGTACAGGCGCTGCCGGTAGGCGATGCCTGTCGTGGGTTGCCGCAGATTGCGCTCAGCGCTGTTCGCCCAGCTGCCTGAATGCGGTCAGCGCGCGCTCGCGGCTCATCGGCAGGTCGACGATAGGGAGCGGGTAGTCGACGTCTGCGAACAGGCCATTCAGCTTGTGTGGGTTATGGATGTCGCGTTCGCCCAGCGTCGCGAGTTCCGGTAGCCAGCGTCTGAGAAAGCGGCCGTCAGGATCGAACCGGGTCGATTGGCTCATGGGGTTGAACAGCCGGAAGTACGGAACCGAGTCGGTACCGGTCGAGGCGCTCCATTGCCAGCCGCCATTGTTGGCCGCCAGGTCCCCGTCGATCAGGTGCTGCATGAACCATCGCTCGCCTTCGCGCCAGTCGATCAGCAAGTTCTTGCTCAAGAACATTGCCGTCACCATGCGCAGGCGGTTGTGCATCCAGCCGGTGGCCAGTAGCTGGCGCATCGCCGCGTCGATGATCGGAAAGCCGGTGCGGCCTTGCTGCCACGCCGCCAGGTCGTCCGGTGCCCGGCGCCAGGGCAGGAACTCGGTTTCGCTGCGAAACGCGCGGCCCATCGAGACCCGCGGGTAGCCGACGAGAATGTGCTTGTAGAACTCGCGCCAGAGCAGCTCGTTGATCCAGGTGACCGCGCCGGGATTGCCGCTGTCCAGCTCGCCTCGGTTGGTGACCAGTGCGGCGTGCAGGCATTGCCGTGGCGAAAGTACGCCGGCCGCCAGATAGGGCGAAACCTGGCTGGTCCCCGGCTCGGCAGGCATATCGCGCAGCGACTGGTAATCCGCCATGACATTCTCGGCAAAGGTCTGCAGGCGCCGGTGTGCGGCCGCTTCGCCGGCCGGCCAGTAGGTTTGCAGACTTTGATCCGGTGATGCCAGGCCTTCCACCGAGGTAGGTACGGGATCGCTTTCCATCGCCAGCCAGCGCTGTGGCGCGGGCGTCGGCAGGCTGCGCGGCAGCGAGTGGCTGAGCCGCGAATAGCAGACCTTGCGAAACTGGCTGAACACCTTGAAGCATTCGCCGGCCAGGGTCGTGATGCTGCCCGGCGCGAAGAGCAACTGATCGAGGTGGCGATGGAACGGCACAGCATCCTGCCGGAGCGCTTCGGCGACGGCCTGGTCCCGGCGCTGCTCGTTCACGCCGTACTCGTCGTTGGCATGCAGGGCGTCGATCCGATGCGTCCGACACAGCTCGACCATCAGCGCCGGAACCTCGCGCCAGTCATCCAGGGTGCGGATCAGCAATGGAACGTTGAGCTCGCTCAGACGCGTCGACAGCTCGGCGAGGTTGCGTAGCCAGAAATCGATCTTGCATGGCGCATCGTCGTGGGCGCGCCACTGCTCCGGCGTTATCAGATACAGCGCCAGGGTCGGGCCGGCGTTCATCGCCGCGGTCAGTGCCGTGTTGTCGGCGACTCGCAGGTCGGTGCGTAGCCAGTACAGCTGGTTCATCGAATAGGGCCTTGAGGTTTCTCGAACGAGGGATTTGCCTGCAGGGCGTCGAGCGCAGCAAGGGCGTCGGCCGCCAGGGTCAGGCCGTCAATGTCGCGCAGTTCGGCTTGATGAATGCTTGCCGTCGGGCCCGCCATCAGCAGGGGCAACCGCTGCGGGTCGACGAGCCGAGGCAGCTGTCGCCTCAGGTCGCCACTGTCCATCGACTGGCTGCCGTAGAGCAGCAGCCCGCATGGATTGAGCCGTGCCAATGCCAACGGCAGTTCGGCCAGTGGAACGGGCCATTCGATGATCTCGACCGGCCAGCCCGCACTGGAAAGCAGCCATGCGCAGAACCACAGACCAGGCTCGAAGCGGCGGTCGCCCAGTGGTATCAAGAGCAGCGGCGCACCGTTGTGCTGTCGATTGAAGTGGTAGAGGCGGCTCCCGAGCTTGGTCCGCAACCAGGTGTTGAACAGCCCGCGCTCCAGCTCGGCGCCGAATTGCCCGGTCCAGCGCTGTTCGAGGCTGGCAAGCAACGGCAGGAGCAGGTGCTCGCAGAGCGTGCGCGGCGGATAAAGCGAAAATGCCCGGTTGAAGCTGTCATCGAGCTGCCGCTCGGCCAACTGAGCGGTCGCCTGCAGCATCTGTTCATGCAGGTCACGCCAGGGGTTGTGTTCGGTCAGGTCGACGATCTGGTGGCTGTCCAGCAGTTGCTTGACCTGACTGACCGCGACACCGCGGTCGAGCCAGTTGAGGATGCCGCGGATGCGAAGCACATGGCTGTTGTCATAGAGCCGATGGCCCTTGGGGGTGCGGCGCGGCACGATCAGCCCATAGCGCCGTTCCCAAGCCCGTAGCGTGACCGGATTGACACCCGTAAGGCGCGCCACCTCGCGGATCGGGAACCAGCCTTCCGGGCCCGTCGCGCCGTTATCTTCATCGGATGTGAGGGCCATGTCAGATGCCGTTCCGCAGGCTGAGGTCTTCCGGGTGGGGCTGCAGGTAGACCTGCGTGGCCACGTAGCGGTCGGGATGGCGGCGGAAGTGATGTTTGAGCAAGGTCATCGGCACCACCAGCGGCACGACGCCTTCGCGGTACTGGTCGATCAGCCGTTGCAGCTCCTGCTTGTCCTGCGTACCGAGGTCGCGCTTCAGGTAGCCGCTCAAGTGCTGCAGCACATTGGTATGGGTGCCGCGTGATGCCGTCTTCTTTAGTGCCTCCATCAGCTGGCTGAAGTAGCTCGGTGCGAAGGCTTCCAGCGGTTGCTTGCCAACCGTGGCGACCAGCCTGCCGAGCGCCTTGTATTGCACGGGGTCGGTCGCCATCAGCTGGTATTTGTAGCGCGAGTGGAATTCGACCAGTGCCTTTCGCGTGACGCCACTGGCCACAAGCCGCTGCCACTCGGCGTAAGCGAAGATTCGGGTCAGGAAGTTTTCCCGCAACACCGGATCATTGAGGCGGCCGTCCTCCTCGATGGGTAGGTCCGGCCGTGCCTGCATGAGTGCGTGGGCGAACAAGCCGGAACCGCCGCCCTCGATCGGATGACCATTGGCCTGATAGACCTTGACCCGCTCCATTCCGCACGAGGGCGACTTCTGCATGAGGACGAAGCCGCAGATGTCGTGCAGTTCAGTGGCGACCTGTCGGCCATAGGCGCTTAACGCATCGGTCACATCCAGCTCGGCGTGCACGCTGCCCACCGCGCGCGGCTGGTCCGGGTCGCCAACGAGACGGATCGGCTGCCGGGGCGTGCCCAGGCCGATCGCCACCTCCGGGCACACCGGTACGAATTCGAAATGCCTGGCAAGCGTCTCGCTGCACAGGCGCGACTCCTTGTGGCCGCCGTTGAATCGCACCGGCTCTCCGAGCAGGCAGGCGCTGATGCCGACTTTTATGGGCGCGCGAGACGAGCTAAGCATGGGGCGACCTCACTGTGTGGTTGTACAAACGTAAGTGGCTGTACAAGTTGAGCTCATCTTAAGTCGTCCGTTGTACAAGTCAATGCTTCTTGTACAACGCTAATATGTAACAAGGCTTGGCTGTAAAACGGCCGGGCGAACGGCCGTCAGTAACCCGTTCCGCCCAGCCAGGCCGAGCTTCGCGAACAGCTCCTGGCTCAGCGCTTGGCTTGCCGGAACCAGCCTCGCGTTGAGCAGGCAATCGACTAAGCTAGAAGTAAATCTGTACAAGTTTTTCAGCCTGTATAAGATGCGGCATCCGCCGTGCGGCCGCGCAGGTCGGTCCGGTGTTAACGCTAGAGAGGAGGGCGCCATGAACATACTGATCACCGGTGGTACCGGATTGATCGGGCGGGCCTTGTGTAAGCAGTGGCTTGCCCAGGGGCATCGCCTCTGGGTCTGGAGCCGCTCACCTGAACAGGTGGCCGAGCGCTGTGGCCAGGCAGTCACGGGCGTCGGGCGGTTGCAGGAGATCGATCACGTCCCTCTGGATGCGGTGGTCAACCTTGCCGGCGCGCCGATCGCCGACCGGCCCTGGACGCGCGCTCGACGCCTGCTGCTGTGGAACAGTCGCATCAACCTCACCGAAGAACTGATCGAGTGGCTTGCCACGCGTGAGCAACAGCCCCAGGTATTGATTTCCGGCTCGGCTGTTGGGTGGTATGGCGATGGCGGCGAGCGGGAGCTCAACGAGGACGACGGCCCGGCCGGCAACGACTTTGCCAGCCAGCTGTGTGGCGCCTGGGAGGAAAGCGCCGTGCGCGCCAAGCGCCTCGGACTGCGCGTCGTGCTGGTGCGTACCGGCCTGGTGCTGGCGCGTGAGGGCGGCTTTCTGCAACGCTTGCTGCCGCTGTTTTGGCTCGGGCTGGGCGGACGACAGGGTAATGGCCGGCAGTGGATGCCGTGGATTCATATAGACGACCAAGTCGCGCTGATAGATTTTCTGTTGCAGCAGCCGGCGGCCGATGGTCCTTACAATGCCTGCGCGCCCCACCCGGTGCGCAACGCCGAGTTCGCCAAGGCGTTGGGCCGCAGCCTGGGTCGGCCGGCCTTGCTGCCGGTACCTGCACTGCTATTGCGGTCGGTGCTGGGCGAACTGTCCGGCTTGGTTCTCGGTGGGCAGCGAACGGTCCCCGCGCGGCTGGAGGCGGCAGGGTTCCGTTTCCGCTTCGTCGATCTGGATGCGGCATTGGCGGACCTGCGCAAGGCGTAGGCGCTGTGTGAAAATAGCGCCGCCGGCCACCGGGGCGACGGCGCGATCCCTTAAATCAGTAGTCAGGAATGTGCATGTCCGAGCAGGCGTTGTTGTTGGTCAATCTGGGTTCGCCGGCTTCCACCGAGGTGGCCGATGTACGTCGCTATCTCAACCAGTTTCTGATGGATCCCTACGTTATCGACCTGCCGTGGCCCGTTCGCCGGCTGCTGGTTTCGCTGATCCTGATCAAGCGCCCGGAACAGTCGGCCCACGCCTATGCCTCCATCTGGTGGCCGGAAGGCTCACCGCTGGTGGTGCTCAGCCAACGCCTGGCCGACGCGGTTCGCCCGCACTGGAGCGAAGGGCCGGTAGAGCTGGCGATGCGCTACGGTGAGCCGTCGATCGAGCGTTCGCTGCTCAAGTTGACCGGGCAGGGCATCAAGCAGGTCACCTTGGCTCCGTTGTATCCGCAGTTCGCCGACAGTACGACGACGACCGCCATCGAGGAAGCGCGTCGAGTGATCCGCGAACATGGCCTCGACATTCAGCTGGCGATCCTGCAGCCGTTCTTTGACCAGCCGGAATACCTGGACGCCCTGGTGCACAGTGTGAAGACGCACCTCGAGCAACCGTTCGACCACCTCCTGCTCAGCTTTCATGGCTTGCCGGAGCGGCATCTACGCAAGACCGATCCGACCGGCTCGCACTGCCTGCGCAGTAGTGATTGCTGCCAGCGCGCGGAAGGCGCAGTGCTTGCCAGCTGTTACCGCGCCCAATGCATCCAGAGTGCCGCCAGTTTCGCCGAACGGGCCGGGCTGAGCGCAGACCAATGGTCGGTGTCGTTCCAGTCGCGTCTGGGCCGGGCGAAATGGATCGAGCCCTATACCGAGGCACACCTGGAAGAGCTGGCTGCCAAGGGCGTCAAGAAGCTGCTGGTGATGTGCCCGGCCTTCGTGTCCGATTGCATCGAGACACTGGAAGAGATCGGCGATCGCGGTCATGAACAGTTCATTGCGGCCGGCGGCGAGGAGCTCCAGCTGGTCCCTTGCCTGAATACCGATGAGCGTTGGGTCGAGGCACTGGTCGCCTTGTGCCGTCGGGCCCCGTTGGCGCTCTAGGTCGGCACTGATACGCGTCGGCCCGCCGTCCAGCGTGGCGGGCCCCGTCGAGCGCTGGTGTTGCTAGTGAGCAGACTCGAGCTTCAGCGCTTCGAACTCTTCCAGCGGCACCGGGCGGCTGAACAGGTAGCCCTGGAACATGTCGCAGCCGTTGGCGATCAGCAGCGCACGTTGCGCCTCGGTTTCTACGCCCTCGGCGATAACTTCCAGGTTGAAGCCGGCGGCGAGGGCGCAGGTGGCCCGCACGATGGTCTGGCTGCTGGCGTCATCGGCCAGCTGACGCACGAACGACTGGTCGATCTTCAGCTGATCGAGCGGCAAGCGTTGCAGATAGGCCATCGACGAATAGCCGGTACCGAAGTCGTCAATGGAGAAGCGAATGCCGTGCTGCTTCAGCGTTTTCATCCGGATGACTGCCTCTTCCATGTCGTCCAGCAGCAGCGACTCGGTGATTTCCAGTTTGAGCAGGCGCGGATTGGCACCGGTGCGCGCGAGCAATTCGAGCAAGCGCCGAACGAAGTCGGCCTGATACAGCAGGCTCGCGCTGAGGTTGACCGCCAGCGTCAGGCTGCACCATTGCGGACGCCCAGCCCAGGCGGCCAGTTGCTCGCAGGCTTGGGTGAGCACCACGAAATCCAGCGCTTCGATCAGGCCGGCACGCTCGGCTGGCCCGATGAAATGGACCGGGGAAAGCAGGCCGCGCTGCGGATGTTGCCACCGCACCAGCGCCTCGGCGCCTATCAACCCTCGGTGCCGCTCGATCTGTGGCTGGAAATGAATCACGAATTCGCCCGCCTCGAGACCGCGGCGGATTTCGTCTTCCAGGCGCAAACGCTCCTGTACGGCCTGTTGCATGCGTGGGTCGAAGAAGCGCAGGGCGTTCTTGCCAGCCTGCTTGGCCTCGTACATGGACATGTCGGCGCGCTTCATCAGCTCTTCGGCGTCGCCGTCGCTGGAGCTGATCAGCACCACGCCCATGCTCGCACTGCTGTGCAATAGCAGTGAGCCCAACCGGTAAGGCTCGTTGAGCGCGGAGAGTATCTTCTCGCCGATCTGCTCGGCCTGGGCGGCGGCATACTCGGCGTTGACGTCCAGGTCCTCGAGCATGACCACGAACTCGTCGCCACCCAGACGTGCCACCGTGTCAGTACTGCGCACTTCACCACCGAGTCGCTCGGCCACCACGCAGAGCAGTTGATCCCCGGCCTGATGGCCGTGGAGGTCGTTGACGTTCTTGAAGTTGTCCAGGTCGATGAACATCAGCGCGCCGTAGTGCTGGCTACGGGCCGTCGCGGCCAATGCCTGTCTGAGGCGGTCGAGCAACAGGCGGCGGTTGGGCAGGCCGCTCAAGGGATCATAGAAGGCCAGGTGATGGATACGTTCTTCGGCTTGCTTGCGCTCGGTGATGTCGGTGAAGGCCGCCACGTAGTTGGAAACCTTGCCCTGAGCGTCGAGCACCGTACTGATCGCCAGCCACTCGGGGTACACCTCGCCGCTCTTGCGCCGGTTCCATATCTCGCCCTGCCAGGCACCGGTCTGCTGGATGCTGCGCCACATGTTCAGGTAGAACTCGGCCGAATGACGACCGGAGGCGAGCAGGCGCGTGTCCTGGCCGATGGCTTCCTCGGCGCTGTAGCCACTGATTTCGCTGAACGCCTGGTTGACCCGCAGGATGCGGTTGTCGGCGTTGGTGATGATCATGCCTTGCTGCGACTCGAAGGCGATCGAGGCGATGCGGCGCTCCTGCTCCGCATGGGCACGATCGCTGATGTCCCGGCTCAGGCAGACTACCGCTGGTTTGTAGGACTGTGCCACGTTGAGGCGCTGGGCCCGGACCTCATACACCTTGAGGCCGTCGGCGGTCTGGATCGAATACTCGAGCAGTCCCGGGGCGTTGCTGGCGAGTGTGGTGCGGATCAGCTCGCGAAACTTCTTGGCCTGTGGCGCGGGCAGTATGTCTTCGAGAGTCTTGCCGACCAGTCTGTCCTTGACGTCCTGAAGCAGGGCCGCGTCATTGGCGATGACTTCCAGATAGCAGCCGTCTTCATCAATGACCAGCAGTACATCGGGTATCGCCTGGGTGATGGCCCTCAGGCGGGCCTCGCTCAGGTGCATCGCCCGTTCGATCTGCTCGCGGTTGAGCATGTCGGCCAGTAGCAGTCCCAGCAGGACCACCGCGGTCGGCAAGACCAGCAACATCGGAAGCGCCACTTGCTCCAGGGTAGGTTTGACGAAAGGGGCTGGCAGCAGCAGGAGCGAGGCCACCACCCCGGCATGCAGCAACAGGCCGAACACCAGCAACTGCCAGAAGCCGACAGCTATCCGGCCGCGCCGATAAAAGTAGCGATAGCCGAGGCCCAGCCCAATCGGCAGCGCCACGTTGAGCAGCCCGACCCAGACCCCCGAGCCGCCGAGCCATACCCGATAAGCGGCGGTCACCAGCCCCGCGATGCCGGCCACGAGCGGCCCACCGAACAGCGCCGCAATGCTCAGCACCACGGTGCGTGCATCGAAAATGATGCCCGATTGCGCTGCGATGGGCATGAGCATGCCGGTGATGCAGGCGCCACCGAACCACAGGCCAGCTATGAACTGCTCCGACAGATGATGCTTCTGCCCCCAATGGCGCGCTGTGAAAGACAACAACCAGCAGAGGGCGAGTAGCACCGTGGCGTTTTCGACGAAAGCGTAAGAAGTCAAATGAACGGATCCCGGTGCAGCCGCCGTAGATAGGCGGAAAACTAATGGCGTATGGCTATTATTCGCATCTTTTTCGCGTGCGTGCACGGCAATGTACGGGCCGCTCGCGGAAATGCGGACAGGCCAGCCTCGATCGGTGGCCCTCTATGCAGGGTATCGGCGAAGCCAAAGCAGACTGAAGTGCGGCGCAGACATCGTCAGGCGGCAGGCTCAGCCGCCAATCGCGGCGAGCTGCTCGCGAAGGGTCGCGACTTCAGCCTCCAGTTCACGGACCCGTTGCTCGGCTTCGACGGTCGCGGTGACGTCTTTCTGGATACCGATGTAGTAGGTGAGCTGATCGCCTTCGTTAAACACGGGCGTGATGGACAGCTCGTTCCAGAAGGCAGCGCCGTCCTTGCGGTAGTTGCGAATGACGTGCCGGCAGGGCGTGCCGGTACGAATCGCCTCGCGGATCGCGGCGATCGCGGGCTGGTCACGGTCGTCGGCCTGCAGGAAGCGACAGTCCTGGTAGAGAATCTCGTCGACCTCGTAACCGGTGAGCCGTTGAAAGGCCGGGTTGGCGTAGATGAGGATATTGTCGTCGCCTTCCTGTTCGGCAACCACGATTCCGTCATTGGAGGCCTCGACCACCAACTGCAGCAATTTCGCATTGATCATGGGGTGTCTCGTATCCGTTTTCGCGGGCATTCTAGATCAGTTACCCTGCGGCGGCACACCTGAGGCGTGGCAAGTGGATCCCGCTTCGGCAGAGCATCGTGGCGGCTGGCGGCGTCGTCTGGACCTCAGGCTTGCCTTGCGAGGCGCTGCACGATCCGGGACGTATCGCCGCGGTAAAGTCGCTGGTTGTGAGCCCTGGGTTACAATGCCGAAACCCTCACACGAATCGACCGTGTCATGACCGATACCGCCCGCGCCTCCACATTGCATTACTCCGAGTCGTTCAAGCAGCAGGAGCTGTTTCCGATCAGAGAGGTGTCTCGGCTGACCGGTGTCAATCCGGTTACCTTGCGCGCCTGGGAGCGTCGCTACGGCTTGATCCAACCGACCCGTACCGAAAGCGGCCATCGTCTGTACTCCATGGCCGATGTCGAAGCGGTGCGCAGGATCCTCGCCTGGACCGAGCGCGGTGTGGCCGTCAGCAAAGTCGGCAGCATTCTGTCACGCAGCGAGGCGAGCAGGGTCGGCCGGCCGCTGGAGCAGCCACAAGCGGTGGCCAGCGAATGGAGCGAGTGGCGGGCGCAGGTGCAGCAGGCCGTGAATCGCTTCGACGACAATCGCCTCGACCAACTCTACGGTCAGATTTTCTCGACCTACCCGCTTGCAGTTGTGTTTCAGGACATCCTGCTGCCGCTGTGGCAGCAATTGCTGGTGTGCCAGAGTGACTTCGGTCAGACCAGCGAATGGCTATTCTTCGACAATTTTCTGCGTGCCCGCGTGCTGCAACGCCTGCAGCTGGGTCGCGCGCAAACGGACGATCGTGTGGTCCTCGCAGCGATGCCGGGACACTGCCGCGAATTGGAGTTGCTGGTCGCCGGACTGTTGCTGTCTTGCGATCAGGTCGCGGTCAGCGTGCTGGCCATCGGGCAGCCGCTGGATGAGCTGGCGCTGGTCTGCGAAAAGGTGCGGCCACGTGCGTTGGTACTGTATTCCAACGCCCCGCCCAAAATGCCGCTGCTCCGGCAGGTGCGCAAGCTTGCGCTGCGGCTCGACTGCCCGCTGGCCATGGCTGGCGAGGCGGCCGAGGACGCGCTGCGGGGCTCGCCAATCGCCTGCCTGGGCAGTGCCAGTAGACTGATGCAGCGCCGTCTTCTCCAGTTTCTGGACGGCAAGCTGGACACCTAGCCGCGACGCTTGCCGCGTGGCGTTCGGCAAACGATGCTAAAGCGGCATTGCGGCCATGGGTAATGGGCGCGATGCTCATCGATCCTGCCGCAACGGGTTATTGCATGCCTCGTCCATCCGACACCTCCCGGCGACCGCCTCAGACGACACTGGCCAACGGCTTGCGGGTGCGTCTGTTGCCCCTTTCCGGCCATTCGCAGGCCGCGGCGATGGTGCGAGTCCATGCCGGTGCCCATGATGCGCCGCGGGACTATCCCGGGTTGGCCCATTTTCTCGAGCACCTGCTGTTTCTCGGCAGCCGAGGCTATTCGGCGGAAGAGGGCCTGATGGCCTTCGTTCAAGGCTGTGGTGGGCAACTGAACGCATCGACTCGCGAGCGGCACACCGACTTCTTCTTCCAGCTACCGGCCGGTCAGCTCGAGCCCGCCTTGCATCGCCTCCTGGACATGCTGGCGCATCCACTGCTCGATCCTGCCGCCCAGCTGCGCGAGCGTGAGGTATTGCAGGCTGAATTCCAGGCGCGCGCGCGGGATGTCGAAACGCTTTGCGATGCTGCCCTGGGCACGGCCTTCGACCCGAGCCATCCGTTCGCCGGCTTCCACGCGGGCAACCGCGACACGCTGCCGGTAGAGCAACCCGCGTTCCAACAGGCGCTGGTTGGCTATCACCGGCGCTTCTACCACAGCGGCCAGATCGAGCTGCTGATCATCGGTCCTCAGAGCCATGCACAGTTGCAGCGGCTCGCCGAGCTTGCCGACGGCATGCTGGCAGCGGGCTGCCCGGTCACGCGGGACGCGCCGCCGCTGCGTTGCAGTCGCGATGCCTGGCTCCGGTTGCACATCGGCGGCGCCGAGCCCCGGTTGAACCTGCTGTTTTCGCTCGAACACATGCCCGAGCATAGTCAGGCGGCGCTGGATGTTCTTTCCTTCGCGGTCACTTCTCAGGCACAGCACGGCTTCGCCCGGCGCCTGCGCGACGCCGGTCTGTGCCATTCGGTCAGGCTACGCACGCCGTACTGGTTTGCGGGGCAAAGCGTCGTCGTCGTTGAACTGTCGTTGACGGAGCAAGGGCTGGGCGAGCGCGCGGTGATCGTCGAGGCGGTGCTCGACTGGTTGCGTTATTGCTCAGGCGAGTCGTACTGGCAGCTTTGCCATGGCGAATATCGGCGCGTGCGCCAACGAAGCCTGCAAGGCGCAGACCCCTTGGCCAAGCTGCGTCATTGGGTTGAGCCGCTGGCCTGGAGCGACGACAGCGATGAGTCCGCGATTCGCCAGGCGTTCGCGGCGCTTGTGGCGCAGATGACTGCCACGGGACCGCTGGTGATGACTGCCGACGACTGCGATTGCCAACCCATCGAGCGCGCAGGCTTCGCGCTGCGACTGAAACGGGAGCCGCCGCTACAGGCGGAGCAAAAGGCATGGCATTGGCGGCCGCCGTCGATCAATCCCTGGTTACAGACCGCTGCCCGCCAGTACCAGGCGAGCTCGATGCCGCCGGCGCTGCACTGGCTCGGGCCGGCCGACGCGGACGGGCAGGGCGCGTTCTACCTGCGCTGGCAGTTCCCGGCGGGGCAAGCGGCGCCGGGACTCCGGCATGTGCTGCGACACGCGCTTCAGTCCGTCGACTGGGCTGTGCAACAAGCAGGCGTGAGACAGCGGTTCGATGACCTCGGCGACGCCTGGACCCTGAGCCTGGTGGGTGCTGCCGAGGCCATCCCCCTGATACTTGCCGATATTGCCGAGCTGATGCGCCAGCCTGCGGAGGCGTCCTTTATCCAGGGGCAACGGCTCGCGGAACGTGAGGTCGCGTTGGGCGGTGACGAGATGCTGATTCGGCAATTGCTCGACCGCATGCCCCGACTACTGGCAGACGCAACGCCGGCTACGCATTGCGAAGCTCTGGATGCAGGCAGGCTCTGGACGCAGTGGAGGTCAGCGCAGTGGCAGGCGCTCGCGACAGGCTTCCCGCCGACGTTGAGTGGGCCGTTGACCGATGCGCTCAGGGCGTTGCCGGGCTCTGCATCCTCGATATCCATTGCGCCCGGTGGCCGTTTGGCAGGCATACGTTGGCACGACCTGAGCGGTGGGGCGGCAATGGCCGAGGCGGCGCTCCTGCTGTTTTGCCCGTTGCCGCAGCAAACCGCCGTATGCGAAGCGGCCTGGCGCGTATTGGCAAGGTTGATCGAAGGCCCCTTTTTTCGTCGCCTGCGCAGCGAACTGCAACTGGGTTACGCCGTCTTCAGCCGCTTCTGTCAGTTCGGTGGTCATCCCGGCATGCTCTTCGCCGTGCAATCGCCCTCTGCGTCCGCAGAAGAGATCCTCGCGCATATCGAGACTTTTCTTGCCGACTTCGCCAGTAGCCTGGATGTTCTACCTGCAGGCGTCATCGAGCGAGCCGTGCGTGATGCGAGCGATACGCACCTGATCGCCGAAACGGATCTGCGGGCTCGTGCGGAACAGCTCTGGCAGAGTCTTCTAGCCGGTCATGACGCCGGCCACCCGCGGGAGGTTGCGTCCGCCATGCGCGCTCTGCAACGCCAGGACCTGACGGCCGCCCTGGCCGTACTACGTGCGCGCACCGCCGGCTGGGTCGTGGTGGCCAACGCCGCTGCGCCCGCCGCGGCGCAGGGCTGATCCCGAGCCGTTACTCCTTCGTTTATCAGATTCAAGCTGCCCCCTGCCTGCCGTCCTGTTGGCGAGCCGGGCCGGTGCGCGTGCCTACCTAAGCGTGACGGCGTACGACCTAAGCGCTACGACGGACGGAACGGGCACGATCGCCTTAGTACGCAAGACGGCGAGCTCGGCGAAAGTAGTAGCCAGTCGCCGCTATTGGAGCCTATGGGCCCTCGGTTGCGCTTTCGATAATCCGCCTCGACACGACTGCCTGTCGTCACATCAGCGGAGAGCGCCATGCACAACAAGAAGAACGTGAGTACAACCCTGATCCCGTTGGCCCTGGCCAGCGCGATTGCCATGACCCTGAGCCAGTCGGCGGTTGCCGAAATCAAGCTGTACGACAAGGACGACACTACATTCTCCGTCGACGGCTACTTCAATACCTTCTACGTCAGCAGCAAGGTCGACCGTGCCGGCGAACAGTTCGATCGCGACCAGTCGCGGGTAAAGATGGGTTTCCTGCCCAACTACATCGGCTTCAACTTCGGCAAACAACTCGATGACGTGAAAGTGGGCGGTCGCTCGTCCTTCTGGGTCACCATCAACGACAGCGACAGCAACGGTACCGAGACCGGCATCGACGTCCGCCAGTTCTACGGCACCGCATCCAACGACCAGTGGGGTGAGGTGCTCTTCGGTAAGGACTTCGGTCTGTTCGGCCGCTCCAACATCTTCCTCGACGAGATGCTCACCGGCTACGGCCAGGTCAGCGACACCCTGGGTCTGGTCGATTTCGGCGGCGTCTCCTTCGGCAACATCGGTACCGGCTACCCGTACCCGTTCCCGACGTCCCAGGTTACCTATCGCTCGCCGGTGATGGGCGGCCTGCGTATCGCTGCCGGCATCATGGACCCGGTCGATACCACGGACGACCAGAGTTCGGCGCTGGATGAGGCCTACCAGGACAGCCCCCGCTTCGAAACCGAGGTCACCTATCAGTTCGACCTCGGCGGCGCGCAGTTCTACACCTGGGTCAACGGTATGCAGCAGAGCTCGAAGAATACCGACAGTACGGTCGACGACGTCGATTCCAAAGGTCTCGGCTATGGCGTTCAAGCCAAGATGGCCGGGTTCTCGCTCACCGCGTCGGGCTTCCAGGCCGAGGGCATCAACCCGTTCTATACCAATAACGCCGGTAAAGCCCACCTGCGCGATGTCGACAGCGATGGTTACCTGCTGCAAGGCTCCTACACCTTCGGCAAGAACCGCATCGCGCTTTCCACCGGCAAGACCAAGGATGACGGCAACGGCCTGGGCACCGCAGCCGACTACCAGACCCGCGGCATCGCCTACTTCCGTACCATCAACGACAACCTGAAGCTGGTTGCCGAGGTGAACGAGTTCGAGTTGCGCGGCCACGACACGGACGCCCTCGACGAGGACACCCGCACCTTCGCCATCGGTGCCACGCTCAGCTTCTAAACCGCCTCAACGGTCACCAGACGGGCACCTCTCGGGGTGCCCGTTTTTTGTCTGATCGCCTGCGCTTCACCCGCTGCCAGTCCCGCGGTCTTTCGTCGCTTTGCTACCTAGGCATGTCGTCGCCGGTACTGAAGTAGCATTTTCGTACCCAATGCCCTGACCAAGAATGAGGTCATACGATAAGTGTGTATTGGGGTGCGTGCGTGATCGAGCAAGAGTCCAAAGAAGTGCGCACGGCCATGTCAGAGGCGCGTGATCCCGAAACGGTCGCCCAGGATCTGGCTCGCCAGCTGATCCATCCGCACCTGGGCTTCGTCCTGTTCTTCTGTTCGGCCGAGTACGACCTGCCCGCGCTGGGAACCGCCCTGCATCAGTACTTCGGGGGCGTCCGGCTGGTTGGCTGCACCTCCGCCGGGGAAATTACTTCGCAAGGCTACGGTCGCAGTTGCGTCACCGCGGTCGGCTTCGATCACCGTAGCTTCTCAATCGCATGCGAACTGATCGACGAGATGGACCGCTTCAGCCTCATCGACGCACAGCAATTGGTCGAACGTCTGGGCAGCGACTGCCGCAGCAACTCGCTGGCGCCGATCAAGGATCACAGTTTCGCGCTGACCTTGCTCGATGGCTTATCCAGCCGCGAAGAGATTGTCCTGTCAGCACTGAGTGCCGCGTTCGGCAGCATTCCGCATTTCGGCGGCTCGGCCGGTGACGACAACCATCTGACCGATACCCACGTCTATTACGACGGCCAGTTTCACAGCGGCGCGGCCATCGTCGTGCTGATCAACACCTGGCTCGATTTCGAGGTGTTCACCACCCACCACGTCCTGCCGCGCTCCGAGAAGCTGGTGGTCACGCGCGCCGACAGCCATTCGCGCCGCGTCTATGAGCTCAATGCCGAGCCTGCCGCAGAAGAGTACGCACGGTTGATCGGTGTCGAACTCAGCGAACTGGATCACCGGCTGTTCGCGGCGCATCCGTTGGCGGTGCGCATCAACGAGCACTACTACGTGCGCTCGATTCAGAAGGTCAACGAGGACCTGAGCCTGACGTTCTACTGTGCGGTGGAGAACGGCATCGTGCTCACCGCCATGCGCCCCGGCCCGCTGATGCCCAATCTGGAGTCGCTGTTCGAGCGTCTCGAGCAGCGCCTCGGTCCGCCGCTGTTGACCATCGGCTGCGACTGTTTCCTCAGGCGCCTCGAAATCGAGGGCAATGGCTCCACAGAAGACACTTCGGCCTTTCTTCGGCGCCAGCAGGTGATCGGCTTCAACACCTATGGAGAGCAGTTCAATGGCATGCACATCAACCAGACCTTCACCGGCGTCGCCATCGGCCGGCCTGGAGGGCGGGGCAGCCGCTGAGCTACTCGTCAGGCAGGCTGAGCTCGAACGCGAGAACTACAAGCTGCGTCGCATCAACGACGCCTTGATCGAGCGTATCGAATCGAGCGGCAGCGGACGCGACGCCTCCTATGCGGCGTTTCAGCATTCGGTCGAACTGGCCGAGCAGGTGCGTGAGCGGACCGATGCGCTGAACCAGGCGATGGCCGAACTCAAGGCCAGCAACCGCCTGCTCAGCGATGCGCGCCTGCGTGCCGAAACCGCGCATCAGCATCTGGTGGACGCCATCGAGAGCATCTCCGATGCCTTCGTGCTGTTCGACAAGGACCAGCGCATCGTCCTGTTCAACAAGCGTTTCAAGTCGCTATGGAGCCGCACCCGGGCACGCATAAACAGCGGCACACGACTGTCGGAGCTCAAGCGGCTGGCCGAAAGCAGCGGCATGATCGCCGAAGAACACCGCGGCAAGGCCAACGAGCCGACCGTCTACCGCCTGCATAACAGCCGCTGGGTTCAGGTCAGTGAGCGGCCGACCCGCGAGGGCGGGTTGGTGATGCTCTACACCGACATCACCGAGGTGAAACTCAGCGAGACCATGCGCCGGGAACAAGCCTTGGCGCAAAAGTCGCGACTGCTGCAGCGGGCCGTCGACAACCTGTCCCAGGGCGTGGCGATGGTCAGCGCCGATGGCAGCCTCGAACTCTGGAACGGCCGCTTCCTCGAACTCTGCGGCCTGGCGCCAATCGAGGCGCATCGGCCTTTCGAAGAGGTGATGGCCGACAGCGAACTCAAGTTGCTGACACCCAACACCTTCGACGCCGATGGCCAGCCCTTGACCGAACTGGAACAGCATCTGTTCGACGGCCGCACGCTGGAGATCCGTACGCATCCGCTGCCCACCGGCGGTTTCGTCAACACTTTCACCGACATCACCGAGCGCTATCGCCATGCCGAAGCCCTGCGTGAAAGCGAGCGCTGGATTCGCCTGATCACCGACCACGTGCCGGCGTTGATCGCCTACGTCTCGGCGGACCTGACTTACGAGTTCACCAACAAGGTTTATGAGGAATGGTATCGCTGGCCCAGCGACGGCATGCTCGGTCAATCCCTGCGTGACGTTCACAGCGGCCAGCACTGGCAGCAGTTGGAGCCCTACATCGACCGCGCGCTGTCCGGCGAAAGCGTCAGCTTCGAGCTGGCCGAGCGCAACCACTCCGGACAGCAGCGTTACATGCTGCGTTCCTACGTGCCCAACCGCCAGGCCAACGGCGAAGTGGCGGGCATATTCGTTCTGATCCAGGACATCACCGATCGTCGTCGCACCGCTGAGGCCTTGCATCAGGCCTATCAGAACCTCGAACAGCGGGTGCGTGAGCGCACGGCGGAGCTGACCAGCCTGAACGAGCAGTTGCTCTGCGAGATCGACGAGCGCGCCCATGCCGAGGCGCGTCTGCGCGAGGCCAAACGCGAGGCAGAGCTGGCCAACCTGTCGAAAACCAAGTTTCTCGCGGCGGTCAGCCACGACCTGCTGCAGCCACTCAATGCGGCGCGGCTGTTCACCAGCGCGTTGCTCGAACAACCTGCGGCACCCAGCAGCGGGTTGATCCGCAACATCAGCAATTCCCTGGAAGATGTGGAAAACCTGCTCGGCACGCTGGTGGACATTTCCAAGCTGGATGCCGGTGTGATCAAGCCGGACATCGCGCCGTTCGCCGTCAGTGAACTGCTGGAAAACCTGGCGGTGGAGTTTCGCCAGATTGCCGGCAGCGAGCAGCTGCGACTGGACTTCATTCCCTGTTCGGCGCTGGTGCGCAGCGACATCCAGCTGTTGGCGCGCATCCTGCGCAACCTGCTCACCAACGCCATTCGCTACACGCCCAGCGGCCGCGTGATGCTCGGCTGCCGCCGCCGCCGGCAGAGCCTGTCGATCGAGGTCTGGGATACCGGCGTCGGCATCCCCGAAGACAAGCTTGAAGAAATCTTCCATGAATTCAAACGCGGCGAAGGCGTGCGGCCGCAGCAGGACCGCGGACTCGGCCTGGGTCTTGCCATCGTCGAGAAGATCGCGCGGATTCTCGGCCATCGCATCCAGGTCAGTTCGGTGCCGGGGCACGGCTCGAAGTTCGCCATCGAAGTACCGCTGGCCAAGCGGGCGCCAAAAGCCACCCCAGAGGTCGCCAGCACCGATCTGCTACTGGAGCGGCTGAAAGGCGCGCGGGTATGGGTGCTCGACAATGACACGGCGATCTGCGCCGGAATGCGTACCTTGCTGGAGGGTTGGGGATGCCAAGTGGTCACCGCGCTTTCCGAGCAGGATCTGGCCGGGCAGGTCGACAATTTCCACGCCGACGCCGACCTGATCATCGCCGACTATCACCTGGATAACGGCTGCAACGGCGTCGACGTGGTGGAGACGGTCAATGCCCGACGGGCGAGCCCGCTGCCGGCGCTGATGATCACGGCCAACTACAGCAACGAGCTGAAGCAACAGGTGCGAGAGCTGGGCCACATGCTGATGCACAAGCCGGTGCGGCCCATGAAACTGAAAACCGCCATGTGTCACATGATGGAGCAGGGGCATTCCTGACCTGCGCGGGGCCCGATTCGCAGGGCTTGTCTGAGCAGGTGAGGGTGTCGCAGGGGCGATGCCTGCTGGGACGACGCAGCCCCTGGCTCAGCTACGGATGGTTCCAGCCGAGCGGGTGCCCGAAGCGCCGTTCGTAGCGATCGGGCGTTGTCGAATATTTGCCTGGGTGCCTTTGCACCAGCGGGCAAGCGCGCTTGGCGGCAGGCGTGGCGAAGGAGCAGTTCTTTGCCTCAACGACGCAAGTAGGAAGTGAAGTCGATATCGCCGGCTGAGAGGATCGCTTGCACGCGGTTGTGCACGTTCAGCTTGCGCAGGATGGCTGAGACATGGGCCTTGACGGTGGTCTCGGCGATGTCGAGGTTGTAGGCAATCTGCTTGTTCGACTCGCCCTTGGTCATGCGCTCGAGTACTAAAAGTTGCTTGCGCGTCAGGGCCTGCAACAGCTCGGGCGGGATGCTCTGTTCATTGTGTTGGGCGCGGCGAGTGCTGGCTTTCTGGCTGCGAATGATGTCCGAGGGCAGGTAGACGTTGCCGTTGAGAATCTGCTCGATGGCATCGGTCATCTGTGCGCGTGGCGACGACTTGGTGATGAAGCCGCAGGCACCATAGGTAATGGCCTGCAGCACGATCTGCTTGTCCTGCTCGGCCGAGACGATGACCACCGGGATGGTCGGCGCTTCGTTGCGCAGGTTGATCAGCCCATTGAGGCCGTGCATCCCCGGCATGTTGAGGTCGAGCAGCACCAGGTCGAGATCGTCGTTCTCCAGGGTGATGGCCAGGGCGCTATCGAGGTCAGCGGTCTCGAGAATCTCGCTGCCGGGAAAACCGTCCCGAATCACGTTCTGGATGGCTTCGCGAAACAGCGGGTGGTCATCAGCAATCAGTATCTTGTACAAGGCCGGTCACCTCATTTGTTGTGATTATGCGTAGGTGTGGTTCGGTAAAGGCGCTCATGCCACGCGGCGTCGCCTTATCCGGGCGCGTGCTCATTATCCCTGTCTGTCGCCAGCCTGCTCCCCGCGGCTGCATGTGTGTCGGCGTAGCGGCGGCAGCGGGCGCCTGGCGCAGCCGGGTGATATCGGGCAACCCGCCCATGGCTGCGTTCGTCAATGCCGCCGGCACGCCAGGCATCATCCAGTCCCCCAAGGACTTAGGTCGGTCACATTACAGGGCAAAATGCGCCATGTTGGAAATCCTACGATCGACATCGAAATCAGTACCAAGGTAGTAAAGCTTTATTCAAGCAGCCCGTCGCAGTGCGGCGTGCTGCGGGTTGAAGCTGAGAACCGACAGCAAACTGAACAGCAGCGTCAGGCCGAGGCAGACCCCCAGCGACAGCGGATCGAGGCGTTCGTACAGCGCATAGCGAACCAGCTCCACTGCGTAGGTGAACGGGTTGACCGAACAGATCCAGAACAACCATTCGTTGGCTTCGCGCATTTTCCACAGCGGATAGAGGGCCGAAGAGAGGAAGAACATCGGGAAGATGACGAAATTCATCACCCCGGCAAAGTTTTCCAGCTGGCGGATGCCGTTCGACAGCAGCAGGCCCAGCGCGCTAAGCAGCAACGCGACCAGCAGCAGCGCCGGTAGCGCAGTCAGCAGCCCAGCCACCGGCGGCTGCACGCCGTAGAACCAGGCGATCGCCAGGAAGGCATAGACCTGCAGCAGCGAGATCAGCGAGGTCGCCAGCAGTTTGCTCGCCAGCAGGAAGCTGCGCGGCAGCGGGCTCGTCAGCAGCACCCGCATGCTGCCCATCTCGCGGTCGTAGACCATCGACAGCGAACCCTGCATACCGTTGAACAGCAGGATCATGCAGGCCAGGCCAGGCACGATGTAGGTCTCGTAGGTGATGTAGGTTTCGTAGGGCTCGATGATGGCGATCCCCAGTGCCGCGCGAAAGCCGGCAGCGAACACCACCAGCCACAGGAGCGGGCGCACCAGGGCGCTGAAAAAGCGTGAGCGCTGCTGCACGAAGCGTAGCCACTCGCGGCCGATGATGGTGCGCAGGCATTCCCAATAGGCGGTCATGAAAGCTCCTGACTGAGTATTTCGGGGCAGAAGTTCAGGGACATGAATGCTCCAGAAAAGGGTCGCCGGTGCCGTGGGAGCGGTCTCGACCGCGAACGTGCCGGTGCGTTTTCTTCGCGGTCAAGACCGCTCCCACGAGGGGAGGAGTGCGTTTCGGGGCGCAAGGATTCATGTCGGCACCCGCTGGCTGGTGAGCCCTGCATGGTTGAACAGGGACCCAGAAAAAGTCGCCGGTGCCGTGGGAGCGGTCTCGACCGCGAACGTGCCGGTGCATTCTCTTCGCGGTCAAGACCGCTCCCACGAGGGGAGGAGTGCGGTTCGGGGTGCAAGGGCTCATGTCGGCACCCGCTGGCCGGTGAGCCCTGCATGGTAATGAACAGGGCTCCAGAAAAAGTCGCCGGTGTTGTGGGAGCGGTCTCGACCGCGAACGTGCCGGTGCGTTTTCTTCGCGGTCGAGACCGCTCCCACGAGGGGATGCGTGCGGTTCGGGGCGCAAGCGCTCATGTCGGCACCGGCTGGCTGGTGAGCCCTGCATGGTATTGAACAGGGCTTCAGAAGAAGCTCGCCGGTGTTGTGGGAGCGGTCTCGACCGCGAACGTGCCGGTGCATTCTCTTCGTGGCCAAGACCGCTTCCACGAGTGGAGGAGTGCGGTTCTGGGCGCAAGGATTCATGTCGGCACCCGCTGGCTGGTGAGCCCTGCATGGTAATGAACAGGGCTTTAGAAGAAGGTCGCCGGTGCTGTGGGAGCGGTCTCGACCGCGAACGTGCCTGTCCACTCTCTTCGCGGTCAAGACCGCGCCCACGAGGGGAGGCGTGCGGTTCGGGGCGCAAGGGCTCATGTCGGCACCGGCTGGGCGGTGAGCCGCGCGAAAGCCTGCTGCAGGCCGCCATCGGCAGCTGACAGCCCGGCGGCGCTGCCCTGTGCAACGAGCTGACCGCGGTTGAGGATGATCAGGTCATCGTCGGCGCTGACTTCGTCGAGCAAATGGGTCGTCCAGAGAACGCTCATGCCTTCATCGCACAGCGACCGGACGTGATCGTTCAGAGCCTGGCGGCTCGCCGGGTCGAGGCCGGCGCTGGCTTCGTCCAGCAGCAGCAGACGCGGTCGATGCAGCAGGGCGCGTGCAATCTCGACGCGACGGCGATGCCCGCCGTTGAGCTCACGCACCTTGCTCTTGCGCCGCTCGCCGAGCTGCTGGCGGTCCAGCTCCAGCTCGATGCGCTCGCCGGCCAACTTGCGCGGCATGCCGTGCAGGGCGGCGTGGTAGCGCAAATTCTGCTCGACGCTCAGGTCCAGATCCAGCGTGCTTTGCTGAAACACCACGCCCAGACGCCGCAGTGCCTCGCGCGGCTGCTCGCGCAGACTATGACCGTCCACCCTGATCTCGCCGCGCTGCAGGTCGTAAAGACGGGTGAGCAGGGCGATCAACGTCGACTTGCCGGCCCCGTTGGGCCCGAGCAGCGCGGTGAAGCGCCCGCTGGCGGCGCTGAAGCTGACGTCCTGAAGCGCCTGACGTGCACCATAGGCGAAACTGACGTCCGCTACCTCCAGCGCGCTCATGGCGCGACCACCACGCCCCAGGGATAACGCCCGACCTTGATCGACTTGGTCACTTTGAGTGAGGGCACGTCGATGACCGACACGTCCCCGCTGACGCCGTTGGTTGTCAGCAGGCGGCTTTCATCGGGGTTGAACGCCATATGCCAGACGCGATGCCCAACCAGCAGGTAGTCGAGCACCTCGTAGGTCTTCGCGTCGATGACCGCTACGCGGTTAGCCGGGCCGAGGGCGACGAAGGCGTACTTGCCGTCGGCGCTCAGGCGAATGCCGACCGGCTGGATCTTGTCGCGGTGTACGCCCTTGATCTCGAAATCGATAGTCTTTTGCACCTTGCGCTGGTCGACATCGACAATCGTCACGGTGCCGCCGATTTCCGACGAGGCCCAGAGGGTCTTGCTGTCATGACTGAACTCCACATGCCGCGGGCGCTGGTCGACCAGGGTGTTGTCTACCAGCGTGTTGGTGGCGGTATCGATCCAGTGCAGCATGTTGGTGGTTTCGCTGGTATTGATCGCCCACTTGCCGTCGGGCGACACGGCCATGCCCTCGGGCTCGACGCCTACCTCGATCTGGGCAATTACCGCTTCGCTGTCGACATCCACCACCGTAACCAGCGCATCGTCTTCGTTGGAGATGTACAGCCACTTGTTATTGGGATGCAGGGCGAACTGTTCCGGGTCGGCGCCCGATGGCAACTGCTTGATGATCCTCCGCGTCGCCAGGTCCATCACCTGGACAGTGTCCGAGTCGCTGGCGCAGATATAGAGCAGCTTGTTGTCATGGGACAGTGCCAAGCCGCGAGGCCGTTGGCCGACCTCCAGTGTGTCCACCGTTTCCATCGAGTCCAGGTCGATCACGCTGATGGTGTCGTCCTTTTCGTTGGACACATAGGCAGTGGCCGCCAGCGCAGAGCTGGCGGTCCACGCGAGGCCGCAGGCGATGGCAGAGGCAAGGAGCGTTCGGGTCATGGTTCGGTCTCGTTATTGTTGTAAGGGCGCTTGCCGTCAGCGAGGCGCAGTGGGTGAATCCAGCCGTCGTAGATAGTCATCGGCCTCGGTCTGGCCATCTGCCGAGGCGCGCTGCAGCCAGTAGCGTGCGGCCTGTACGTCAACCGTGACGCCACGGCCCTCGGCGAGCGCAACGCCCCAGTGATAACGGGCGAGACTTACGTAGGCGGCGGTATCCGGTTGCTCGGCACCGAGTTTGATGAGCGCAGCCGCCTTTTCCAGGCTCAGGGGCACTCCGGTGCCGGATTCGTACATCTGCGCCAGCCATATCATCGAATAGACGTCGTTCCAGCGCTCGACGCAGTCTTCGAATATCTTCAGCGCCGCGGCGTGATCGCCGGTTTTCTGCGCTGCGTACCCGTAGAGGCATTTGATTCGCTTGTCGCTATCGACGAAGGATTCGTAGCTCAGATCGCTGGTTTCGCCAAACGCCGCGGGCGCCGTCAGGAGTAGTGCCAGACGTAGTGAATTGGCTGGCATTGGCTCAGAGTTCCTGCTCGCTCAAACGACATTGGCTTTCGGGCCGGTCGAAGCCCAGCGTGTCCAGTTCGCTGGTCGGATGCAGAAAGCCTTCCTGGGGCGAGTTGGAAACCAGACCGCGTGGGTGCACCAGCGGAATCGGCTGGCGCAGCTCGCCGCTCCAGGGGCGAAAGGTCAGCTTGCGACCCTTGAAGCCGTCCACCGGTAGCGTTTCGCTAAGGGAAAGCTGGAGGATGCCTGCCGGGTCGGGGTTGCCCAGTCGGGTAACCGCGGTGGCAATGCTGCGTACGCCGATCCAGGCGGCGAAATCACGGTCGTTCATCCAGCGGTTGGCAAGCGCCTCGAAGCGCTTCTGCAACTGCGCCGCGCCGTAGGTTTCCACCGTCTTGTGCCAGCCGGTGGGCGTCATGCCCTGGGTGCCGACCACCGGGCGCGGTAGCCAGGTCTGATAGGGCACGTACTCGCCGAAGTCGCCTCGCTCGTCCGCCACCACCACCACGTCGTAATCGTCGGCCTGTGTGAACAGTGGCATCTCCGCCTGGGCGGTGCGGCGCTGGTCATTGTCGAAGGTCCAGGCCTTCTCGAGGACGATCTTGTGGCCGAAGCGTTTGGCTGCGCGCCGGATGGCCGCCGCGTAGGCCTGGTCTTCCGGCGTCGGGCCGCTGATCAGCAGCCAGCGGTTCCAGCGGCGCACCGCGAGGAACTGGCCCAGGGCATCGGCCAGCATGCTGCGGCTCGGCAGGGTATGCAGCACGTTGGCCAGGCAGGTCGTGGTGCGCAGTTCGTCGCTGGCGCTGCCGGCATTGATCAGCAGGCTGTCGGGTAATGCTTCGGCGAGCTGGCGCAGGCTGTCGTCCGGTGCGTTGACGATGAACAGCCGCAGGCCGTCGTTGCGCAACGCGCGCGCGTCGTCGAGCAGGTGTTCTGGCGAGTCGCTGTTACGTGCGGTCAGCTGGTAGCTGTGGTTGAGGAAGCGACCTGTGGTGTTGCTGTCGGTGATCGCCAGCTCCGCTCCGCGCAGCCCGGCATCGTCCGGCTCGGGAATGACGTTGGAGAGCAGCGGGCCCGGATCCGGACGGTAACCTAGATAGCCGATGCGCACGTCCAGCGCTTCGCCAGCGACCGCTGCGGTGTTCGCCAGGGCGGCGCAGCAACACAGTACCAGCAGGCGACCGGTGCGTAGCAAAGGATGGGGCATGGGCGACTCCTATGGCGTTGCGACCAGCATAGGAACCCTGGCGGGGCGGGGAAATATGCAGAAAGTACCAGTCGTTGTGTACCAAGGTAGTAGCCAGCGCGTCGGCGAGGCGCCCTAGGATGGCGCTCATCCACAATAAGAAGAGCTTGCCCCCCATGACGCCTTGCAGAGCCCTGATCCTCAATCTTTTGCTGTTCGGTAGCCTGATCGGTTTCGATCAGGTTCACGCAGCCGGCGACCTGACCCTGCGCCCGCAGGCATTACCCGATCTTCGCTTCGGTTCCGAGGAAAGCGATTACGCCGTCTCGCAGAAGGAATATCAGCTTGAAACCGGCACGGCCTATCGGTTGAAGGTCGTTGTCGACGGACAAAAGGCCTGTGCGTTCCAGGCGCCGGAGTTCGCGCGCTCGATATTCCTGCGCAAGGTCGAGGCCGGTGGGGTCGAGATCAAGGCCATCACGCTGGTCGAGCTGGAGTTCGAAGACGCGGGCGAGGCGGAGCTGTTCTTCGTGCCCGTCAAGCCCGGCAGCTTTGCTTATTACTGCCAAGGGCTGCAAAACAAAGGCATGGAAGGGCGCTTCGTGGTCAAGTGATGCACTGGCCTTCGATCTAACGGCTCCGGGCGCTGCGCATGTCGGCACTTTGGCGAATCAGTCTGCTGGTCTCATTGTTTTTCGGTCTGGTGGCGAGCATCTGCACGGTGGTGCTCCTGCGCCAGGCCAGTCACGATGTGGTCCGGGAGCTCGATGCCGCGGGTGCTGTGATCGGCTATCTCAAAGACGTTGCAGAGCGCGACCCGGCCGACTTGCAGCCCGGTCTTACCCGTCACCTGCGACACGTTAAGGTGCGTTGGTTGAATGATGCTGCCGTCCAGACACAGCCATTGTCGGAGCGGCGCGGCTGGCTGGAAGCGGCCTTGTATCCGGATTCGCTCGCCGAGCCGCTGACCGTCCGCTTAGCCGATGGCCGGGCTTTGCAATTAAGCGTCGATCCGCAAGATGAAATTGAGGAAGTCCGGGATTCGCTGCGCCAGCTGCTGGTGCTGTTCGGCATCGCGTTGGCGCTGAGCCTGCTGGCGATTCGCTGGGCCGTTCGTCCAGCCTCGGACGTACTGCATCAGTTGCTCGCAGCCTTCGGCCGGGTATCGCAAGGCCAGCTCGATACACGTCTGCCGAATCAGTCGATGCTCGAAGCGCGGCAGCTGGCCGGCCATTTCAACCGCATGGTGAGCTCGCTGGAGAATGCACGAAGGGACAACGACGATCTGACGCGCGCTTTACTGGCATTGCAGGAGCGCGAACGCACCCAGCTCGCTCAGACGCTGCATGATGATCTGGGCCAATACCTTGCTGGCATCCGCGCTCAGGCCTGCTTGCTCCAGGCGATCAAGGACCAGCCATGTATGGTCAGCAGCACCGCGCACCGCCTCGACGAGCACTGCGAGCAATTGCAGGATGGATTCCGTCGCCTGACCCATGAGCTCTACCCGGTGATGCTCGATCATCTCGAGCTGCCAGAGGCCATGCGCCTGCTGGCCGAGCAGTGGCAGAGCGCTCAAGGTATCGAACTGCGCCTGCGGATCGATCACCGTGTGCCGAGCCTGCCACTGCATACCAAGGAGCACCTGTATCGTCTCTTGCAGGAGTCGCTGACCAACGTGGCCAAACATGCGCAGGCCAGCTTCGTACGTGTGCGGCTGCGCTTGAGCGGGCGGAGGTTAAGGCTGCTGATCCGTGACAACGGCAATGGCCACCAGGGGGCACGACGGCCCGGCATCGGTCTGCGGTCAATGCAAGAGCGCGCGCGTGCGCTGGAAGGCACCCTGATCGCAACCCACTGCAGAAGCACCGGCTGGGTCGTCTACCTCGACATTCCCTATAAGGAGTCAGCGTCCAATGAAGATTCTGCTTGTCGATGATCACGCTGTGGTTAGGCAAGGCTATGCCGCGCTGCTGCGGGTCTTGCTTCCGGAAGCTCAGGTGATCGAGGCCTGCGATGGCGAGCAAGCGTTGTCGAGGGCCGAGCAAGCCCCACCCAGCCTGGTGATCATGGACGTTGGCTTGCCAGGCATCAGCGGCGTTGAAACCACACGGCGATTGCTGCAGCGACTGCCCCAACTGCGTGTGCTGTTTTTCAGCATGCACGACGAGCTGCCGTTGGTGCGCCAGGCGCTGGATGCAGGCGCCGCGGGCTACATCACCAAAAGCTCATCGCCCGAGGTGCTGGTGGATGCGGTGCGGCGTATTCTGGCTGGTCATGCGTATATCGAGCAGCCGTTGGCGACCCAGCTGGCGCGCAATCCGGTGACAGTTGACGCGCCGGACCCGCGCCTGCAGGAAATGACGCAGCGCGAATTCGAGATATTCGTGATGCTTGCCAAGGGAACCCCTACGCGGTTGATCGCTGAGCGGCTGTGCATCAGTGGCAAGACCGTTTCCAACTACCTGACCATGCTCAAGAGCAAGCTCCAGGTCAGCTCACACGCCGAACTGGTTCACCTGGCCATCGACACCGGCGTGCTGCGGGTTGGCGAACGGGTTGCCGGCTAAGATGGAGCTGTAAGCACAACCCCCGCGCATGGTTGTCACTGCCGAACCGTGCAATAGTTGACCGTCCCTAATCCCCGCGGGTAGCGCCCGCGATCGAGGAGCCGTTGCATGATCAAAGTCAGCGTGATGTACCCCAACACACCGGGCGCCCGGTTCGACCACGACTATTATCGCGACAAGCATCTGCCGCTGCTCAAAGCCCGCATGGGCGATGCCTGCCTTTACTACACGATCGACAAGGCCATTGCCGGCGGCACCCCTGACAAGCCGGCGCCGTACGTTGCGATGTGCCACATCTTCTGTGATTCGGTCGAAGCCTTTCAGGCCGGCATAGGCCCTCACGCCGAAGAGATCATGGCGGACATCGCCAATTACACCGATTTGACGCCGATCCGGCAGGTTAGCGAGGTCGTGGTAGGGCACTGACCGCCGCGTCAATGGTGTCGTGCGCCGACCTGACCTGGTTCCGTCCGCTGTTCTTGGCCAGATAGAGCTGCCGGTCGGCCTGCTGCATAAGGCCGTCCAGGTCGCTGGCTTGTGATGGATAGTGCGCTACGCCTATGGACATGGTCAGGCGTAGCGCGCCGGCGCGCGTATCCAGCGCCTGGGCTGCGAATTGTTCGCACAGCCGCACCAGCTTCGCCACGGCCTCGTGCGGCGGGGTGCGCGGCAATACCAGCAAGAACTCCTCGCCACCGATGCGAAAAGCCGCATCGGTGTTGCGCAACCCGCCCAGCAGGAATGCCGCCACGCCCTTCAAGGCGTCGTCACCGGCCGCGTGGCCGTATGTGTCGTTCAGTCGCTTGAAATGATCGAGGTCGACCATGGCCAGTGCGATAGGTGTTCCATCACGCTGCGCGTGGGCCAGCTCGTGGGCGAAGAATTCCTGCAGGTAACGCCGGTTGTACAGGCCCGTGAGCGGATCGCGAAGTGCCTGGTTCTGCAGCGTTTCATGAAGGCTGGTAATGGTCGCCAGTTGCTGTTCGCTCAGTGCCAGCGCCTCGGCCAGTTGCTGCTGGCTGCGCTGGAACTCGGTGATGTTGCGCAGATAGAGCATCTGCCCCAGTCTCACCGGCCCTTCCCGCGTAGCGCGACAGATCGATCGAACGCGGACCTCGAAATGCTGCTGCTGCGCGTCGACGCTCAGCATCTGCGGCGCGTCTCCGAGCTCCCGCTGCACGATGTCGTCCAGCGTGCTGCCGATGTAGGGCCATTGCGCCAACGGGCGACCGCGCCAGTCGCGCTTGAGGTGCGCCAGGCGAAGTGCAGCGGGGTTGGCCTCGATTACGCGGCGTTGCGGGTCGACCACCAGCACCGGGTCGATCAATGCATCGAGCAGCAGGTGGCGCGCTATTGGCAACAGATCGAACAGCCGCAGCCCGCTGATCGCCCAACCGAACCCTGCAAGCGTCAGCGCAAAGCTGAACGGCGTGGGATCGAAGCCGAACAGCGACCAGCCAAACGCGATGTAACTGATATTGGCCGCCCAGGGAATGGTGGTAAGCACCAGGAAAACCACATAGTGCCGCCTATGCAAGCCGCGGCTGAGCACCGCCGCGCGCAAGGTGATGCCGATGCAGAACAGCATGAAAGGGTAGCCATAAGCGGCCGCCAGGTAGAACAACGGTCCGTGCTGGTAGGCGATCGGTGCGTTGGGCGCTGAAGAGATCGGCGCGCTTGCCGTGCCGTAGAACTGCCAGTGCCAGGGGTTGGTCAGTGCCAGCAGCCAGAACAGCGCCGGCATTGCCATGAGGGCGATGATAGCGAGCGGCTTGAGTGGGCGATGCACGCTGTTGGCGTATTGCCAGAGAAACACCGACCAGAACGTCGGCACACCGAGGATCGCGGGCCAGGCCATGCCTGCCCAGAACATCTTGCAGCTCTGCTGGTGAACGCTCATTTCCAGCGCAGCAACGCCGAGCCACCAGAGGATAGCCAGGTGCATCAAGGTGAAAGCGGAACTGCCGGCGAATTGCCGTTGGTGACGAACCCAGCGAGTCAACACCGCGACGCCGAGGCCAACCAGCAGAGCCATCAGCACGGGGGCTGAAAAACTCCAATCTGAATTCAAACAGGCCAACATCGGGCCGCCCTCGATACGTGCGCAGGTGAGCGAATTTCTGTGCGGCGAAGATACCTCAAAGCCGTGTATCCGGGTGAATGATTGTACTGGCGTTCTGCCTTTCTTTCGGCGCTCTCAGCGGAGCTAGGGCGTCGATTCTGAACTTACGACGGCTGCGTTCTTCATACTTTGATTACGTTGCAATGGAGCGCCACAGCACCGATATGGTCTTTCTTTTCCTGGGAATCGCGCTTTTTCTGATCACAGCGGCGGATATCACCAAAACCACATTGTCGACGCGGGGCGGCGGGACGATCACCAATGGCGTCTCCCGGCTGGTGTGGCGGGGCTTTTTTATCGCGGCGGGGCGGCGAGGGGCGTCGAAGCCGCTCGAATACGCCGGCCAGTGCGTGCTGATGCTGGTGTTGCTCACCTGGATCGTCTGTTTGTGGCTCAGCCTGTTTCTGATGCTCGCCTCGGATCCCGGCGCGGTGGTCGATGGCACGACCAAACTGGCAGCCGACTCGTGGGAAGTGCTCTATTTCGCGGGCTTCACCTTGTCGACGCTGGGCGTGGGGGACTACGTGGCATCGGGCGATGGCTGGCGGGTTCTGACCAGTGCCGCCGCCTTTTGCGGGCTGACCTTCATCACAGCTGCGATTACCTACATCGTTCCGGTGCTGTCAGCCGTCAGCTTGCAAAATCAGCTCAGCCTGCTGATCACCAGCATGGGCCGGACGCCACAGGAAATCCTGGTGAACAGCTGGAACGGCTCCGACTTTTCGCGTTTCTACGACAACGCCAGCGACATCCGCCAGATGCTGGTGGAGCACACCTTGAACCATCACGCCTATCCGGTGATCCGCTGCTTTCACAACAGGCATGCCAGCAAGAACATCATTCCGGCTGTCGTCATGCTCGATGATGTGCTGAGGTTGCTCGACCAGGTCGCCGAGGACGTCCCCCAGGACGGACTCAAGCGCAAGATGCTCGGGTCGGCACTCGATAGGTATCTCTATTTGCAACGCACGCACTATCTGAATGGTGCTTCTTCCGATGTGGCACGACCTGACATCGACGTTTCGCCACTCAAGGTTGTGCACATTCCGCTGAAAGCACGCACGGGCGAGGATGGGACTGAGCAGCAGCGACGCGCACTGCTGACCGCGCTGCTCGAGGCGGATGGCTGGCGTTGGGAGCACATCTACGGGACCGCCGCGCAGCGTTCGGGCTGAACGGGCCTGCGTCTGGAAAGGCCAGGCGTAGGCCCGACGGCTCAGGTCCGTCGCGTTCAGTTCTTCAGTTGGCTGGCAAACTGGCCCACCGCGCTGACCACGCGCTGGGCGCCGTCTTGAATTTCCACGATCACCGAGCCGGCCTGGTTGGCGAGCTCGAGCCCGTTTTCGGCCTGGCTGCGGCTGGTCGACATGCTGTGTACGGCGGCCTGCGCGAGGTCCTGGTTCTTGCCGACGACGCCGACGATCTCACCCGCTGCTTTGCTGGTCCGCGCCGCGAGCTGACGGACCTCATCGGCCACCACGGCAAAACCACGGCCCTGGTCGCCGGCTCGAGCGGCTTCGATGGCCGCGTTCAGTGCGAGCAGGTTGGTCTGGTCGGCGATGTCGCTGATCGTTTTAAGAATTGCGCTGATGAGCTGCGATTGTTTGTCCAGTGCCTCGATCCCGTCGGATGCTTCCTGCATCTGCGCGGCGATCTTGCGCATGACGCCGACCGTCTCCTGTACCACAGCGGCGCCTCGCTGGGCGCTCAGATCGGTTTGCTGCGAGGTGTCGTAGGCAATGGTGGCTGCCTCGGCGACCGCCAATTCGCGATTGACCTGGTCCGTGATCACGGTTGCAAACTTGATCACCTTGTACAACTTTCCGTAAGCGTCGTGTACCGGGTTGTATGAGGCTTCGAGCCAGACGACCTGGCCGTGCGCGTCGATACGCTTGAAGCGTTCAGCGACATACTCGCCACGGTTCAGGCATGCCCAGAAGTCGCGGTAGGCCGACGAATCGCTTTCTTCGCGGGTACAGAACAGGCTGTGGTGCTTGCCCCTGATCTGTTCCAACCGGTAGCCCATGGCGTTGAGAAACTGATCGTTGGCGGTGATGACGTGCCCGTCCAGATCGAATTCGATCACGGCGGTCGACCGTTTGAGCGCACTGATGATGCTTTCATGCTCTCGTGAGGTCGCAATGGTGCGGGTCAGGTTGTTGGCGCATAAGGTGAAGTGGCGCAGCGAGCCGTCAGCGGCCTTGATGGGCTGCCAGATCGACCGAAGCCAGGCTTCTTTTCCGTTCGCCTGCAGCATGCGGAAGGCACCGTTGAGATGCTCGCCGCGCTGCATGGCGCGCTTGAGGCTGGTGTAGTTGGGCTCTTTACGGAACTCATCGGAAAAGAAGCTATCGATCGAGCAGCCGACGATATCGTCGAGGCGCAAGCCCATCTCGCTCAGGAAAACCGGGTTGGCGTACTGAACGTGACCGTTGGGATCAACCTCCAGCACCATCATCTCGCGGTACAACGACTCCTTGATCTGTCGGTTGGTCGCGACTTCTTCGCGCAACGCCGCTAGCTCCAGTTTCAACTGCTTGTTGAACATGTTTGTGGTCCGATGAGTGAAAGCACGAATGTTGTACAAGCTCATCGGCATGTACAAGTTTTTCTTGAGTGACTTTCAAACATATTTTTACCCGGACCAGGCGTCGCCACTGCTGGCAGGGCAAGGGGCTCATGGCCGCTACCAGCGTACGATGGCTGCGCTTTTACCAGGCAGCCATGCGCTCTGGTGCTCGTTGAGTCAGAGCTACATCTGGACGTCTCGCGGGCCGGGCGTCACTACGTCGGACAGGGTAGAGCGGCTGTCGCCAGCACCTTTCTTGACGACGCTGAAGCTACCGTCGGTTTCCAGCACCACCGCCTCGGCGCCGTCCTGTGCCGAGATGCCGCTGGAACGCAGGGCAGAGCGCACTTCGTCTTCGGTCACCCGGGCCTTGCGCATCGCCTCGCCCAGCATCTGCCCTTGGTAATACAGCAGCGCAGGCTCACCGGTCACCAGCTTGCGCACCCAGCCAACCCGCACGCTGGTCCAGGTCACCAGAAACTGCAGGCCGATCAGCAACGCGAGCGCCAGCGTACCTTCGGCCAGTGCCACGTTCCGGTTCAGCAGAATGGTGGCGAAAGTCGATCCCAGCGCCACGGTGACGACCAGGTCGAAGGCGTTCATCTTCGAAAGGGTGCGTCTGCCTGAAATGCGCAGCAAAACGATGAGATTGATATAGGCCAGCACGCCGATGACGAGCGTGCGAAGCAGGGTCGACCAACCGCTAAAAAACATGCCTTCCACGGCTACCTCCGTTGGGGAACGTCTGCGGTAGACGACAATCGCGCGGACGGGTTGCACGGCGGTGCCGGGTTTATGGAGTCGAATCGTCAGGGTTGCGGGCGCCGCGCTGGCATGATGCGGTCGGCCAGCAGCCGCTCCGGATCATCCCCAAGCGCCAGAAACACGGCTAGCGCGGCATAGGCATCGTTGGCGGCGTAGCGCTGCTGTGCCTCGGTCAAGCGCGCATTGGCCCAGTTGGACGTCGACACGCGCCGGGACTTGCTGATGGCTGCACCCAACACCGCGGCCACCGCACCGCGGAGCCCGACCTGGCCCTTCTTGCCCTCATATCGCAGCGCTGTTCCGAGATCGATGCTGTGCTGCAGTTCGATCCCGAGCCGGGTGTGAAGACGGCTGCGGTCTGAACTCAGGCCGAATCCGACTTTGAGCACCCGCTCGGATTCCAGTATCTGCTTCGCCGCCTCCGCGCATCCTTGCGCTCCGATCTGCAACAGATAAGCCCGTTCCGGCGTCGCGAGCTGAATCAGATGGGGACCATCGGAGCGCTCACCCACCCGGAAGGTGGGCTTGGATTCGGTGTCGAAGCCGATCTGCGCATGGCCCAGAACATCTTCGACCGCCTGACGGAACTCCGTAGGCGTGCGAGGGATTACGATCCGGTCCAGGGCCAGACCGGCGAAGCAGGGCAGGCTGTCGAGCTGCGTTACCTGAGGGATTCGAATGATGTGTGCCTCCGCTGACGAAAGCGTCGTGAATCTACATAGGGCCCCTTAGTAAAGCGCATCCAAACATCGACAGCGCTTGCCTATTGTTCCCAGTCGCGTGGGCAGTCCAGGCAATCTTCCATGTAGGTGCCCTGGAAGGTTGCGTAGTGCCGCCGCGCGCCGGTCAGGGTAGCGCCTGCAAGATTGGCCTCGTTGAGCTTGCCTTCCTGCAAATTTGCATCGGTCAGATTGGCATGGCTGAGGTCAGCCTTGCTCAACCAGGTCATCTCCAGATTGGCAGCGGTCAGGTTGGCGCGCTGCAGCTTTGCCCCGCTCAGGCGCGCGAACTCGAGATTGGCTGCAGTCAGATTGGCGCCGTCGAGCCGTGCGGCCTGGCCGAACAGGCCCCATCCCTGTATCGCGACCAACTGCGCATCGCTGAGAATCGCCAGGCGCAGGTTGGCTTGTTGCAGGTTGGCTCGAGTGAGGTTGGCACCGGTCAAATCGGCCTTCTCCAGGTTGGCCAGGTCGAGGTTGGCGTGGCGCAGATTGGCGCCGGTCAGATCGGCCCCTGCCAGATCCATTTTGCGCATGTCCTGGTTGCTCAGGTCAGCACCGCGGAGATCGGCGTGGGGACATTTGCTCTCCGGTTGAATGATGCAACCGTTGATGGTCGGGGGCTGCTCGTCTTCAGCATGCAGTGGTGCGCTGACGAGCAGCGCGATGGGCAGCAGATAGCGGGACATGTTCATGGCGGCTCCGAAGCATCGGGGAAAAATGTCGGCCATCCGGCGATGGCCAGGGCAATGGCGGGGCGCCGAGAGAGCGCCAACCCGGGCGACGCTCCCGCCATCGCATTAGCTTGCTGCCGAATCAGCGTCTGGCGGTCTGGTTTTCCCAACTCGGGATACGAAAGGCCCAGAACGAACCACCCTGAGCGACCGGTTTGGTCAGTGCGGCCATGTCTCCGCCCCACAGCGGTACCGCACCGCCATAGCCGACCGTCACACCAATGAACTGCTCGCCGTCCTGCTCCCAGGTAATCGGGGGCGCGATGATTCCGCTACCGGTCTGGAATTTCCAGAGCTCCTCGCCGGTCTTCGCGTTGAAGGCTTTCAGGTAGCCATCGCCTGTTCCGGTGAACACCAAGTTGCCTTTGGTGGCGAGCACGCCGGCCCAGAGCGGTAGCGCTTCCTTGTGCTCCCAAGCCACCTTGCCGGTGCGCGGGTCCATTGCACGCAGGATGCCGACGTGATCGTCGTACATGCGTTTGATCCGGAAACCCTGGCCGAGATAGGCATTGCCCTTTTTGTAGCTGACCTCTTCGGTCCAGTAGTCCTCTTTCCAGTGGTTGGCGGGGACGTAGAACAGGCCGGTGTCCTGGCTGTAGGCCATGGGATTCCAGTTCTTGCCGCCGAGGAACGGTGGCGAGACCTCCACCGACTTGCCATGCGCTTCACCAGGCTCGGGTTTCGGCGGGCGCTGGCCTGCGTTTTCCACCGGTCGACCGGTTTTGAGGTCGATATGGCTGGCCCAGCTGATGTTGTCGACGAAGGGGAACGCATTCTGCAGCTTGCCGTCCTGGCGATTGACGACGTAGAAGAAACCGTTGCGGTCAGCGTGGGCGGTCGCCTTGACCGTTTTGCCGTCCTTGCCCTTGTAGTCGAACAGAACCAGCTCGTTGTTGCCGGAGAAGTCCCAGGCATCGTTCGGCGTGTGCTGGTAGAACCATTTCACTTCGCCGGTGCTGGCATCGACGCCAACCTGCCCGGAGGTGTAGAGGCTGTCATAGTCCTTCGGCTCGCCGCCTTCGGCGGTGCGTGCCCAGCCGTTCCAGGGAGCCGGGTTGCCCGCACCGACGATGATGGTGTTGGTCTCGGCATCGAAACTCGCGCTCTGCCAGGGCGCGCCACCACCCTGGCTCCAGGCTTCCTTCTTGCCGGTGGGGGAGTTGGCGTCGTCGGGCCAGGAGGGCGCCTTGACGTCTCCGGTCGGCGTGCTGTCCTTGCCGTTGAGGCGGCCCACGTGGCCTTCGACGAAGGGGCGCATCCAGACCTCCTCGCCGGTGTCCGGGTCGCGGGCGAACAGCTTGCCGACGACGCCGAATTCGTCGCCGGAGCTGCCGTGTATCAGCAGGACCTTGCCACTCTTCTGGTCCTTGATCAGGGTGGGCGCGCCGGTCATGGTGTAGCCCGCCCCGTGATCTCCGAACTTCTTCTTCCAGACGACCTTGCCGGTGTCCTTGTTCAGCGCGACCACTTGAGCGTCGAGGGTTCCGAAGTAAATCTTGTCACCGAAGATGGCCGCCCCGCGGTTGACCACATCGCAGCAAGGTCGGATATCGGCCGGCAGCCGGTGTGCGTAGCTCCAGAGGCGCTTGCCGGTGCGTGCATCGAGCGCGAAGACACGTGAGTAGGAGCCAGTCACGTAGATAACGCCATCATGCACGATGGCCTGGGACTCCTGCCCCCGCTGTTTCTCGTCGCCGAAGGAAAAGGACCAGGCGGGTGTCAGCTTGAAGACGTTCTCATCGTTAACGTGGTCCAGCGGACTCCAGCGTTGGGCGTTGGTGCCCATGCCGTACTGCAGCACGTCTGCGGTCGATAGGTGATCGTTGGCGATGTCCTCCCAGGTGACGTTTCTGGCAGTTGCGACGCCACTGGAGGTGAGTCCGGCAACGAGCACGGCGATGGCAAGCGGGCATCTGCTGCCCAGATCTGATCGAGTTGTCATTATTGGTTTCCCTTGGTCGATTCGAACGTGGCCAGGCGCTGCGCTCGCGATGCGGTCGGTTGCTTGGGGGCAAGCAACAGGCCAGGCGATTCGAATAGTGGAAGCCGGGCGTGGCGGCCGATACGGAAAAGCTCCCGCTGATTCAGGGAAAACTTCCCAATCAGCCTGTGTTTTCGAACCGCTACAGGTGTGCCGTGCACAGGCCTCATGAGGCCCTACTACCAAGGGAGGAGAAGCAGGCAACCAAAGCACCATTCTGCCGTGGAGTCGCAAACTCCAAGATGTCCAGCATGCGCTCCGAATGGGGTTGCCTTGCTCAGGTATTCGAAATCAACGGTGGTAGTCATGAATAATAAAATCGCACTGCGCGCTCTCTTTGCTGCTGGTCTGCTTGGTGTTGCCGGCCTGGCGCTGGCTCACGGCGACGTCACGCCACAAAAGGTCGAGACCAAGGGCCTGACTCCCCTGGGAGAAGAGTGGGTGGATGAGAACCCTTATCGCGCCCCCAGCAAGGACCATGACAAAGCCGTCGAGATCGGCGCTTCCGCCTACAACCAGAACTGCGCGCGTTGCCATGGCCTGGAGGCGATCTCTGGCGGTATCGCGCCCGACCTGCGAGACCTGGAAGTCAGCTATGACGGCGACGAGTGGTTCAAGGAGCGCGTGATCAACGGAGCGGTCCGCGACGGCGCCGTGTACATGCCGCGTATGGCCGATTACCTCAGCCAGGAAGCGCTCTGGGCGATTCGCACCTACATCGAAAGCGAAGCTGCCAAGCGGTGATCGCCATGCGCCAGTTGCTAGCGGTTCTGTGCCTATCGATGTGGTGCTTGCTGGCTCAGGCGGGCGTGATCAAGGTGCGGGCATACGATGACATCGTCGCCTCGGGCGTGCTCAAGGTGGCGATGTACGAGAACTTTCCGCCCTATAGTTTCATCGAGGATGGCAAACCGCGCGGGGTCGATGTGGACCTCGCCAACGCACTGGCTAAGGCGCTCGGGCTGAAGGTCGAGGTGCTCTGGGTCACGCCCGGCGAAACGCTGGACGATGACTTGCGCAACTTCATCTGGAAGGGGCACTACCTGCGCCCGGACGTCCTGGCCGACGTGATGATGCGCGTGCCTTACGACCGTGAGTACAGCCTCAAGCGCAACGACGTCGGCGAGCTGGTCAACGAGCAGGTGGTGATGTTCGCACCCTACCAGCGTGAGCGCTGGCAGGCCGCCTACGACGACCGCCGCCTGGAAGAGCTGTCCAGTGTGGGTGTGCTGCGTTTCCATCCGGTCGGCGTGGAGATCGACAGCGTGCCGTCGTTCTACCTGTCCTCGGTGTTCAACGGCAGCATCGCCAAGATGCTGCACCACTATCCCACCGCGCAGGCGGCATTCAACGCGATGCATACGGGTGAGGTGGACGCCACCATGGCCATGCGCGGCGAGATCGACTGGATGCTGCACAACGCCCAAGACGATCACCTCAAGCTGGCCGAAAACGCCTACCCGAACATGGGCCGCCAGGCCTGGGATCTCGGGATGGCCGTCCATGAGTCCAACCGTCAGCTTGCCTATGCGCTGGAAGCCCAGGTTCAGGAGCTGATCGAGGAAGGCGGTCTGAAGAAGATGTTCAACGGTTACGGTCTGCAATACGAGCTGCCCGATCTGTACCAGGCACAGTAAAGGGCGAATGGGTCGCGATGCGGCAGCGACCCGGGAATTCCAGGCTGCGAACACATGGAACCGTAGTCAGTCAGCGATCGGAAGCTGCCGTTCGATCGCCATCTCCGTCGTCAAGCGTCCCGCATCCGCGGGTGGAGGAAGAACCGTCCGGCCAGAGGCGTTGCGATAATCATCACACCCAGCCCCAGCGAGGTCACCGCCACCGGCAGGCCGTAGTGGTCGGCGATCCAGCCGACGCCGAGCAAGGGCACGATGCTGCCAACGTAGCCACACACGAGGTAGGTCGAAATCAGCCCGGAGCGTTCGGAAGGGCTAGCGATGCGGTTGACCATGCTGATGCCCGCTAGCAGGCACAGGCCGTGGCCGGTAGCCGCGGCGCAGACGCCGACGATGAAGACCAGCGCCGAACCGAGGCTGAAGTTGAGCACCAGCATGGCGTTGCTCAGCACCACGGCCAGCAGGCCGAGCAGTCCGCCCCAGCGCAGCGGCAGCCGGGCGCAGGCAAGCTGCACCATCGCTGAGGTAAGCAGGATCACGCCGATCGAGGTGCCGCTGACCACCGGGCCGTGCCACGGCAGCATCTTTTTCAGGAACAGCGGCGCCATGGACGCGTAGAGTCCGAACACGCCGAAGGCGAAGAATGGACAGGCGCAGGTCAGCAGAAAGGCGTGCGAATCGCTGCGTCGCGTCCAGGCCAGGCGCGGGATGAAGGTTCGCCAGCCGAGCGCCACGCCCGGTCCGGCGCCGGGTGTTACGAAGTCCAGGCGTAGCAATGCATAGACCGCCAGCACGCCGAGGCCCAGCGACGGCACATAGGCGGATCTCAGCGGGTCGGCGAACCACTGGCCGATGACGCCCCCGGTCAAGGGCCCGAGCCCGAAGCCGAAGGCGAGCAGGAAGCTGGTGAGGGTGGAAATACGCTGCGAGGCGCCGTCACGGGAGATCTGCACCAGGCCAACGGAAGCACTGGTGACGATCAGGCTCGAGGACAGCCCAACCGCGAAGCGCCCGATATTCAGGCTCGGCAGGTTCCACGCCAGCATCGTCACCAAGGTGCCACCCCAGCCGAGCAGCAGGCCCGCCAGCATCACGCGGTGAAACCCCAACGTGTCCGACAGTCGGCCCATGAATAGCAGCCCTGCCAGCGCACCCAGCATGTACACCACGTAGATCAGCGATACGTCGCTGGTGCGCAGGTGCCAGACCTGCTGATAGAGCGGATAGAGCGGTGAAATGAGCGCGGTGCCCATGACCCCGACGCACATGGCGAAACATACCCAGGGAAACGCCGGCCACTGTTGCTTCATGGATCGTCCTGCGGCGATTGGATCGGGAACTGCCGGTGCCGCTCGCCAGCCTCTCGTCGCACCACGGGACCGCTGCTCGATAGGCTGCGCTCAGCGACCGGGCATCGTGCCGGTCACCGCGTTCGCGCGGCAGGCGATTCCCACGTGGAAACGAAAAAAGCGCCAGCGCGCCCGTTGGGCCTGCTGACGCTGCGAGGAGGCGTGGTCGAACGGTGTCCGGCACGCTTGGCCGGCGATTATCGCAGGATTGGATCGTCGCCGCGCTCTTCCAGCCAATCGTCACGGCTTGGGGCCGCTTCCTCACCGCCCATGCGGTGGATGATGGTGAAGTAGTCCTGCTTGAAGCGGTCCTGCATGATCTCGCTGCGCGAGCGGACCCGCACGGCATAGATACTCTGTACGTTCTGATGGTCGAAGCCGCGCCAGTACTGGTCATCCTTGAGCAGGCTGTAGTGATGATCCTCCAACGCGCCGATGACTGCCTCACTGTCCAGGCTTCCGGCTCGCTGAACGGCGGCGGCCCACTCCCGAACGATGCTATAGGCCGAGGCGGTGGTGCTGTCGGGGTAGCGTCGATGCTGCGCGATGTAGGCATCGACGAATGCCTGACCCTGGGTGTTTTTGACCAGCGCAGGCACCTGCCAGGTCCAGGCGGTGGTGCCGATCACATGCTCCATGACCTGCGGACCGGCCTGTTCGACGATGCTGCTGGTCAGGTTGGGGACGATGATCTGCATTCGTCGATCGAGGCGCAGATCATGGGCGAGACGCATCGTCTGCACCAGATCCTGGCCGAGCAGCACGACGACCAACACATCGGCATCACTCGCATCGGCTTTCTTCAGCGCGGCGAGATACTCGTCATGATGCGCGCCTCTGGCACTGATTCTGGAGAAGCCATGACGGGCTCGATCGCGGCTGCGAGTGGCCTCACGCAGCGCCTGTTCCATGCTGTGGCCCCAGCTGTCTTCGAGGCTGATGTAGTGGTAACGGCGGTTGGGCAGGTGCCAACTGAGGTACTCGCCCAGCACCCGCGCACTCATCCAGGCGCTGTTGGTTTCGCGGAACAGATAACGCTGCCCGTCACGGCCGGTAATCGAATTGGCATAGGCCAGCGTGGGGAAAAACAGCAGACCGAGCTCGCGTGCCCGCTGGCCGGCGGCAATGGCTTCCTCGCTGGTGGCGCCACCGAAAGCCATGGAAACACCCTGGGCGGCAAACCGCTCGATGTTGGCGCTGGCCTTTTCGTCGCGTGCCGCCGTGTTGTGGCTGACCAGCTCCAGCGGCCTGCCGAGCACGCCCCCCTCGCGGTTGATGTCGTCGATCGCGAGCAGGGCGCCACGGCGCAGCTCCAGCCCTTCGCTTTTGTAGTTACCGGTGCTCGGGTAGTTCAGGCCGACGCGAATCGCCGTTGCTGCTTGGCCGTCAGCCGTCAGCGCCAATAGCAGGATAAGAAAAAGGGGACGAAGCATGGCTCATGTCCTTGTGAGCGGGGGAACCGCTTTTTTACGGGCAGTTGTCACCGCGAGAAATTGTCTTTTCGGGCCCCCGGGCTGCGACTTCGGTGTCGGGTTGCGCTCGGCCAGACCCTTCGATCGCTGAGCTGGCGCGCCCTGCGTGACGGTATTGCTACCAAGGGAGTAGGAAAATCGGTACTGCGTGCAATTGTTGGCAAAGGGCCTGCAACGAAGAATCGGCAACAGACCGGGAAAACTTCCCGGCGACGATAACAATGAACCCGTAGAGGTAGCCGCAATGAAGCACACCGGTCTTCGCAAGCCCTTCGCCCTGACCGCGCTATGCGCCGCCATGGCGATGTCCAGCGTGTCGGCTTGGGCAGTCACTGATCAGGAAATTCTCAACGACGCCAAGTCCACCGATCAGATCGTCACCAACGGCCTGGGCCTGCAAGGGCAGCGCTACAGTCAACTGGACAAACTGAACACCGAAAACGTCAGCCAACTGCGCCCGGTCTGGGGGTTCTCCCTCGGCGGCGAAAAGCAGCGTGGTCAGGAAGCGCAGCCGCTGATCAAGGACGGCGTGATGTATGTGACCGGCTCCTATTCCCGCGTCTTCGCCGTGGACGCCCGTACCGGCAAGGAAATCTGGCAGTACGATGCGCGCCTGCCCGATGGCATCATGCCGTGCTGTGACGTGATCAACCGCGGTGTCGCGCTGTATGACGACCTGGTGATCTTCGGCACCCTGGACGCCAAGCTGGTCGCGTTGAACAAGGACACCGGCAAGGTCGTCTGGAAGAAGACCGTCGCTGACTACAAGGCCGGCTACTCCATTTCCGCCGCACCCATGGTCGTCAAGGGCAAGGTCATCACTGGCCTGGCAGGCGGCGAATTCGGCGTTGTCGGCATGATCCAGGCATTCGATGCCAAGAATGGCGAGCTGCTCTGGACCCGTCCGACCGTCGAAGGCCACATGGGCTACGTGATGAAGGACGGCAAGAAGGTCGAGAACGGCATCTCCGGTGGTGAGGCCGGCAAGACCTGGCCGGGCGACCTGTGGAAGACTGGCGGCGCCGCGCCCTGGCTGGGCGGCTATTACGATCCGGATACCAACTCGCTGCTGTTCGGCACCGGTAACCCATCGCCGTGGAACTCGCACCTGCGCCCGGGTGACAACCTGTTCTCGTCGTCCCGCCTGGCATTGAACCCGGACGATGGCTCGATCAAATGGCACTTCCAGTCGACGCCACATGACGGCTGGGACTTCGACGGTGTGAACGAGCTGATCTCCTTCGATTACAAGGACGGCGGAAAAACCGTCAAGGCCGCCGGCACCGCGGACCGTAACGGCTTCTTCTACGTTCTCGACCGCACCAACGGCAAGTTCATCCGCGGCTTCCCCTTCGTCGACAAGATCACCTGGGCCAAGGGTCTGGACAAGGATGGCCGTCCGGTCTACGACGATGCCAACCGTCCTGGCGCCCCGGGCGACGCGGACAAGGGCAAGTCGGTCTTCGTCGCGCCGTCGTTCCTCGGCGGCAAGAACTGGATGCCGATGGCTTACAGCCAGGACACCGGGCTGTTCTACGTGCCGTCCAACGAATGGGGCATGGACATCTGGAACGAAGGCGTCGCCTACAAGAAGGGCGCGGCCTATCTGGGTGCCGGCTTCACCATTCATCCGCTGAACGAGGACTACATCGGCGTACTGCGCGCCATCGATCCGAAGACCGGCAAGGAAGTCTGGCGCTACAAGAACTACGCGCCGCTCTGGGGCGGTGTGCTGGCAACCAAGGGTAACCTGGTATTCACCGGCAACCCGGAAGGCTACCTGATGGCGTTCGACGCCAAGACCGGCAAGAAACTCTACGAGTTCAACACCGGCTCCGGCGTGATCGGCTCGCCGATTACCTGGGAAATGGACGGCGAGCAGTACGTCTCCGTGCTCTCCGGCTGGGGTGGTGCGGTCCCGCTGTGGGGCGGCGAAGTCGCCAAGCGCATCAAGGACTTCAACCAGGGTGGCATGGTCTGGACGTTCAAGCTGCCGAAGGACCAGGTCGTCGCCAAGCGTTGATCGACACCTGAAGACAAAGGGCCGGCTCTTAGCCGGCCCTTTTCGTTTGTGCGCAGGCAGTCGTGGAGGGCAACGCCTTCGCGCGGCTAGCCTTGCGCCCTCTACCGAACCGGACCTTCGGTTCCCGCCCCCAGCAGGCGGCGCGCCAGCCAGGGTCCTTGCTGCAGCAGGGCCGCATGCACCTGGACCAGCTGCGCGCCGGCCGCCCTACGCTCACGCAGGTGATCGGCCGTCTGGATGCCACCCACCGACATCAATACAGCGTTCGGTCCGCAGAGACGGTGCAGCTGCGCGACCTGCGCGCACGCCTGCGCCTGGACACGCTCATCCTGCCAGGCCAGGTAGCGTTGGCGTGTAGCTGGCGGTCCGGGGTCATGGGCCAGCAGCAGACCATCGAAGCCCAGCCCCAGAAGCCGGTCGACCAGGGCCAGCGGCAGGTTGTCGGGCAGGCAGCGTAGCTTGGCCACCAGCGGGACCTGCCGACCATAGGCGCAGTTGAGATGTCGGTGATGGTCACGCAGTGAGGCGAGCCGCGCTTGGAGACGCCCGGGCTGCTCCAGCAAAGGCGCACAGGCTGGCCCGATGAGGTTGAGCAACAGATAGTCGGCCCAAGGCCAGGCGCCCTGGAGCAGCGCGCAGGTCTGGGCGATCGCATGACCCGCGTCGAGCGTCAGGTTGACGCCCAGTTGTGCCGCGCCTAGCCGGGGAGCTGCCAGAAGGGGCAGGTCGGCGGCGGTCAGGCTGCCGATCTCGGTAAAACCGAAGCCCAGCGTCGAAGCCCGGCGCCCGAGCCGTCCGAGTCGATCGAAGCCGGCCGCGATACCCACCGGGGTCTGGAACTGCAGGCCCATCGCCTCGACCGGTTGAGCGATTGGCTGCGCGGGGAGGCGGCACGCCAGGCTCGCCAGGTCCAGTGCGAAGCGGTGGCGCAGACGCGTGCGCTGTGCTGGCAAAACCCCCTCAGCCATGGCGGCACTCGAACCGTTGCATGAACGCCAGCAACCGCTCGACGCCCTCCAGCGGCATGGCGTTGTACAAGCTCGCCCGCAGGCCGCCGACCGCCGCGTGGCCGGCCAGGTGATGCAGCCCCTGATGTGCCGCCTCGGCAACGAACGCCGCGACCCGCTGCGGATCGCGTAACTGGAAGCAGACGTTGATGGTGGAGCGGTCTGCCACGCGCTGCGGGCAATGGTAGAAGCCGCTGGCGTCGATATGGCGATAAAGCCGCTGGCTGCGCTCGCGGGCGTTGGCGGCCATCACCTCGAGGCCACCCTGGCGCTCGATCCAGCGCAGCATCAGGTTGGCGACATACAGGGCAAAGGTTGGCGGTGTGTTGAAGCGGCTCTGCTGCTCGGCCTGGACGGCATAGCTGAACGCGGCGGGCAGCCCGCGCGGCGGCTTGCGTAGCACGTCATCGCGCACGATCAGCAGGCAGAGGCCGGCGACGCCGAGGTTTTTCTGTGCGCTGGCATAGATCAGCCCGAAGCGCCCGACCGGCAAGGGGCGCGTCAGCAGGTCGGAGGTCATGTCGGCAACCAGCGGCACGGGCGACTCTGGGAAATGCTGCATCTGCAGGCCGTTGCTGGTTTCGTTGCTGGTGAGGTGGCAATAGCCGGCATCGGGATCGAGCCGCCAGTGTTCGAACGAGGGCAGGGCGCTGAAGCCTCGTGCGGCACCGCTGGCGACAACCCTGACCGGTGCGTGCCGACGCGCCTCGGCGATCGCCTTGCGTGCCCAGTGGCCGCTTTCGAGGTAGTCGGCGCTTTGTCCGGGGCGAAGCAGGTTCAGCGGTAACAGCCCGAACTGCGCCGATGCGCCACCCTGCAGGAACAGCACGCGGTAGCCGTGCGGAATCGCCAGGAGCCTGCGCAGCAACTGTTCGGTATCGCTCATCAAGTGCTTGAACGGCGCATCGGTGAACGGTTGCTCGAGCACCGAAAAGCCGCTCGCCTGCCAGTTCGGCAACTCCTCGGCGATCTGCGTCAGCACCTCGACCGGCAGCATCGCCGGACCGGCGGCGAAGTTGTAGCGAGCGGACGGTTCAGTAGAGGTGCAAGCCATGGCCGCCAGTCGCCATCAGGAACAGCAGGGGAATCGACAGGATGGTATTGCTGCGCGACGACAGGAAGGTGATACGCGAGCAGCGCACGCGCTCCTCCAGCGTCGCCGGGACGAAGCCGAGCAACTTCTTCTGGTGTGGCCAGAGCACGAGCCAGAGGTTGAGCAGCATTGCCGTGCCGATCCAGGCGCCGAGGCCGATGACCGCCAGCGGACCTTTGAGCAACAGGGCGTCGGGCAGCCAACCGCGATGCCAGAGCATGGCCATCCCGGACAGCCAGACCACTAATGAGGCGTAACGGAAGATGCCGTGCTCGCGCTTCATCCGCGCTTCCAGGTCGCGATTCAGCGTGGCAGTGTCGATGCCGTTGTGCAGCGGCACGAAGCGCGGATTCTGGATGAAGTTGGCGTAGTTGTGGCCAACCCAGACCAGCGCGAATAGCAAATGCGCGTAGCGGGCCAGCACGTCGAGGATGGGCGACTGCATCACGCCTCCTAGACCAGCACGCGCAGCAGCAGGTAGCAGCCGAGCGTCAATACGAGGCCGGCGCCGAGAGTGCCGGCGAATGAATCATGGGGCAGTTTCAATTTCGACCCCCTGGCTGGCTTGGCGGGCAATCAGGGTGCCCTGCGGGCGGGCGGCCTCTTCGGCCAGTGCCACGGCCTGGCGCACCAACTGGTGATGCGGCGACCGGTTGCACGCCGGATCGGTGTTGGCGCCGTCGCCGGTCAGCAGCAGGGCCTGGCAGCGGCAACCACCGAAGTCCTTTTCCTTCTCGTCGCAGCTGCGGCAGGGCTCGGGCATCCAGCTATCGCCGCGGTACAGGTTGAACACCGGCGAATCGTGCCAGATCTGCGCCAGACGCTGCTGGCGCACGTTGGGAAACTGGAGATGCTTGAAGTTGGCCGCCTGGGAGCAGGGCAGCACGTCGCCATTGGGCGCGACGGTGACGTGGATGGCGCCCCAGCCGTTCATGCAGGCCTTGGGTCGGCCTTCGTAATAGTCGGGGATGACGAAGAAAATGGTCAGCCGATCGCCGTGACGCTTGCGCGCTTGCTGCACCTGGCTTTCCGCACGCTGCAGATCGGCGCGGGTCGGCATCAGCGCATCACGGTTGAGCAGCGCCCAGTTGTAGTACTGCACATTGGCCAGTTCGAGGTATTCCACGCCTAGCTCGATGGCGAAGTCGATGATGTCCGGGATCTGGCCGATGTTCTGTCGGGTAATCGGTACGTTCAGCACCATGGGAAAGTCCAGCGACTTGATCAGCCGTGCCATGCCGAGCTTGCGCTCCCAGGCATCGACCCCGGCCAGCTGGCGCGCCACGTCGCGGTCGGTGGACTGGAAACCGAGCTGGATGTGGCGCAACCCGGCGTCCTTCAGGGCGTGCAGCCGAGCTTCGGTCAGGCCGATGCCGGAAGTGATCAGGTTGGTGTAGTAGCCCATGCGATCGGCCTCGGCGACCAGCGTCTCGAGGTCTTTGCGCAGGGTCGGCTCGCCGCCGGAGAAGCCGATCTGCATGGCGCCCATGGCGCGGGCCTGGGCCATCACGTCGATCCACTCGGCGGTGCTGAGCTCGTCTTGGCGGTAGTCGCCGAAGTTGCGCGGGTTGCTGCAAAACGCGCACTGCAGCGGACATTGGTAGGTCAGCTCCAGCAGCAGCCAGACGGGGTTGCCGCTGCCATCAAGCCTTAGCTCGGATCCACCCCTTGCCATGGGACACCTCCAGGAAGTTCAGGACGCCCTTGCTTATGGCGTCGCGGTCGGTTGCGTTGTAGATGTGGCTGAGCCGGTCGATCAGCTCGGCCACGCTGGTCTTGCCGTCGCAGTGCCGGAGGATGTCGCCGCCGGTGGCGTTCAGCTTGACGATGCCTTCGGGGTAGAGCAGCACGTGGGCCTGCTGCGAGTCTTCCCAGCGAAACAGGAACGGCGGGCGGATCTCGTAGCAGCGCTCAAGCGCAGTGTTCGGGATGGTCATGTCGATTTCCTCGCACCGCCAGCGTGACGGCTTGCGCCGCCACGCCGGTCAGGGGCTCAGCGTACGTAGACGTACGCGGTGACTTCGAAGCCCAGTCGCAGGTCGCAGAAGTCAGGATCGATCCATTGCATGGGGTATCTCCTCATCGTTGTTTTCGTTTTTGACTTTCCGTATCAGGGAAATGGAACGGTGCCGCCAGCCGAAAACTACGGTGCGAGGAGGGGCGTCCTAATAGGACTTTCGGCTCGATTTCATGGGTAATTGGTCGCGCTTTTGTTGCGTCGCAAGAGAATTTGCGATCCGCCTGATCGGGCTTGCCGATGGTCAATTTCCAGCTGGGCGACGCGGATTAACCTGTCGGATTTCTCGATCCGCCGCAGGCCGTTCCCGAGGCTAATCGCCGCTGCGACAGGCCGCCTGGACGCCACCCGGCATCTACTACCAAATGACGAGCGCATCTCTCCCTTGGGTGCATTCCGGCACGGCTGTCGCGCTGCCTACTATCGCTCCATGCCCTGTCCATCCCCGGTCAGGCTCGATAAGCAGAACATTGGAGAGGCCGCTCATGATCTACGCCCAACCCGGTACGGAAGGCTCCGTCATTTCCTTCAAGCCACGCTATGGCAACTTCATCGGCGGTGAATTCGTCCCGCCGGTCAAGGGTGAGTATTTCGTCAACACCTCGCCGGTCAATGGGCAGGTCATCGCGGAATTCCCGCGCTCCGGCGCCGAAGACGTCGAGAAGGCGCTGGACGCCGCGCATGCTGCCGCTGACGCCTGGGGCAAGACCTCGGTCCAGGATCGCGCGCTGATCCTGCTGAAGATCGCCGACCGCATCGAAGCCAACCTGGAGAAGCTCGCCATCGCCGAGACCTGGGACAACGGCAAGGCCGTGCGCGAAACCCTGAACGCCGACGTGCCGCTGGCAGCCGATCACTTCCGCTACTTCGCTGGCTGCATCCGCGCCCAGGAAGGCAGCGCCGCCGAAATCAACGAACACACCGCGGCCTACCATTTCCATGAGCCGCTGGGTGTGGTCGGTCAGATCATTCCGTGGAACTTTCCGCTGCTGATGGCCGCCTGGAAGCTCGCGCCCGCACTGGCTGCCGGCAACTGCGTGATCCTCAAGCCCGCCGAGCAGACTCCGCTGTCGATCATGGTCTTCGCTGAGCTGATCGGCGACCTGCTGCCAGCCGGCGTGCTGAACATCGTTCAGGGCTTTGGCAAGGAGGCGGGGCAGGCGCTCGCCACCAGCACCCGCATCGCCAAGATCGCCTTTACCGGTTCCACCCCGGTGGGCTCGCACATCATGCGCTGCGCTGCCGAGAACATTATTCCGAGCACCGTCGAGCTGGGCGGCAAGAGCCCTAACATCTTCTTCGAAGACATCATGAATGCCGAGCCGGCGTTCATCGAAAAGGCCGCTGAAGGCCTGGTGCTGGCGTTCTTCAACCAGGGCGAGGTCTGCACCTGCCCGTCGCGTGCACTGATTCAGGAATCGATCTTCGAACCCTTCATGGAAGTGGTGATGAAGAAGATCAAGGCTATCAAGCGCGGCAACCCGCTGGACACCGACACCATGGTCGGCGCACAGGCGTCCGAGCAGCAGTTCGACAAGATCCTTTCGTACATGGAAATCGCTCAGCAGGAAGGTGCGCAGATCCTGACCGGTGGCAACGCCGAGAAGCTTGAAGGCAGCCTGTCGACCGGTTACTACGTGCAGCCGACCCTGATCAAGGGCCACAACAAGATGCGCGTGTTCCAGGAAGAGATCTTCGGGCCGGTGGTCGGGGTGGCCACGTTCAAGGACGAGGCCGAAGCACTGGCGATCGCCAACGACACCGAGTTCGGCCTGGGCGCTGGTGTCTGGACCCGCGATATCAACCGCGCCTACCGCATGGGCCGTGGCATCAAGGCCGGTCGCGTGTGGACCAATTGCTACCACCTGTACCCGGCGCACGCCGCCTTCGGTGGCTACAAGAAGTCCGGGGTCGGCCGCGAGACCCACAAGATGATGCTCGATCACTACCAGCAGACCAAGAACCTGCTGGTCAGCTACGACATCAACCCGCTGGGCTTCTTCTAAGCCAGCGTCGTCACTCGTTGGACCCGGCGCGTTCGCTCCAGCGCGTCGGCAGGACTTGCTCGCACCCTGAGTGCGGGACCATCGACCGGCAGGGTGCGGTCGCTGGTTCGTCAACGCAACGCGGCCTTAGGGCCGCGTTTTTTTGTTCGCGACAGACCAGCCATCGCTAATCACCGAACTCCGCTGCCCTGAAACCCCTCAGATTCGGAAACGCCCCGCTTTCATGAGGAAAGGCCCATGCCCCAGCTGTTCGAACCCTTCACGCTCAAGCAACTGACCTTGCGCAATCGCACCGTGCTGGCACCGATGACGCGCGTCAGCGCCGAGCCGGACGGGACGGCCAACGAGCTGATGCGCGACTACTACCAGGCGTTCGCCGAAGGCGGTTTCGCCTTGCTGATAACCGAAGGTACCTACACCGATACCGCCTACAGCCAGGGGTACTTCAATCAGCCGGGGCTGGCGACCGAGGTCCAGCGGGACAGCTGGAAACCCCTGGTCCAGGCCGTGCACGAGGCGGGTGCTGCCTTCGTTGCACAGCTCATGCACGGTGGCGCGCAGACCCAGGGCAACGTTCACCATGCCCGCCACGTTGCGCCATCTGCGGTGCAGCCTGGTGGTGAGCAACTGAGCTTCTATGGTGGCGAAGGTCCGTACGCCACGCCCGCCGAGATGACCGAGCAAGAAATCCAGCAGGCCATTGCCGGATTCGTTCAGGCCGCCCGGCACGCGCGTGATGCCGGTTTCGACGGCGTCGAGCTGCACGGCGCCAATGGCTATCTGTTGCACGAGTTCATGAGCGCCGAGTTCAACCAGCGCACCGATCGATGGGGTGGCGATTTCAAGGCTCGGCTGGCGCTGCCGTTGGCGGTGATCGAGGCCGTGCGCGAAGCGGTCGGTGCGCAATTTCTGGTCGGGATGCGGCTGTCCCAGGGCATGGTGTCCGCGAGCCGGCTGAAATGGGACGGCGGGGTAGAGGCGGCCAGGGTTCGCTTCGCCACCCTAGCCGACGCGGGGCTGGATTACTTGCACATCACCGAATACGACGTCGGTGCGCCAGCGTTCGAAGAAGGCCCGACGCTGTCGGCGATTGCCAAGGCCAGTGTGTCGATACCAGTGATCGGCAACGGTGGTGTGCAGACCCGCGAGCAGGCGCAGAAGCTGTTGGACGATGGCGAACTGGACCTCGTCGCGGTGGGCAAGGCCGCGCTGGCCAATCACGATTGGCCGCTACGCGCCGAGCAAGGCGACAGGATGACCTCGTTCGATTACGACATGTTCTCGCCCATGGCCACGCTCACCAACGAACTGGCCTGGCGGGGCATGAACGACCGCCCGGCTACGCGGCAGCGATAGTTCGCTGCCGACAGCGAGCGGGCACTACCAAGGCAGGGCGCTGTCTCCTTCCAAAGTACCATTCTGCTTTTGACGGAACAGGGTGCTTAATGAGTCGTCGGGATAACCCGCCATCCATAAAAAGAGGAATCGAACCATGTGGACCAAACCTGCTTTCACCGACCTGCGCATTGGTTTCGAAGTCACCATGTACTTCGCCAACCGCTGATTGATCTGCCCCGGCCCCGGCCGGGGCTCCGCTTTTTGGGAGCTGCCCATGTTCATCCAGATCCTCGGTTCGGCTGCTGGCGGCGGCTTTCCACAATGGAACTGTAATTGTGCCAACTGCGCCGGGCTGCGAGCCGGCACGCTGCGTGCCCAAGCGCGCACCCAGTCATCGATCGCCATCAGCGACAACGGCGAAGACTGGATCCTGTGCAACGCCTCGCCGGATATCCGTGCCCAGCTCGAATCGTTTCCCAAGCTGCAACCGGCACGGGCGCCGCGCGATACCGCGATCGGCGCCATCATCCTGCTGGACAGCCAGATCGACCACACCACCGGCTTGCTGACGCTGCGTGAAGGCTGCCCGCACGAAGTCTGGTGTACCGAGATGGTCCACCAGGACCTCACCACCGGGTTCCCATTGTTCAAGATGCTCGAGCACTGGAACGGCGGCCTGCGCTGGAACCCGATCGCGCTGGAAGGCAGCTTCCGTATTCCGACCTGTCCGAATCTCGAGATCACGCCGATTCCGCTGCGCAGCTCGGCGCCACCCTATTCGCCACACCGCAACGACCCGCATCCCGGCGACAATATCGGCCTGCTGATCGAGGACCGCAACACTGGCGGCAAGCTGTTCTACGCGCCCGGCCTCGGCCAGGTCAGCCCCGAGCTGCTGGACCTGATGCGAGGCGCCGACTGCCTGTTGGTCGACGGTACGCTCTGGCGTGACGATGAGATGCGGGTGCGGGAAGTGGGAACCAAGCTGGGTTCCGAGATGGGGCATCTGCAACAGAGCGGGCCTGGCGGCATGATCGAGGTGCTCGACGGCATGCCAGCCAGCCGCAAGATCCTCATCCACATCAACAACACCAATCCGATCCTCGACGAGGATTCCGCCGAGCGTGCCGAGCTCGACAGGCATCGGATCGAGGTGTCGTTCGATGGCATGAGCATCGAGCTCTAGCAGGATAGATCGCCAAGCCTACAGGTATCGCTGTCCAACGCAGCCAGGCGCGCCCGGACAGCCGCTCGCTATCACCGTAAGGAAACTCTATGACTCAGCCAGCCATGACCCCCGCCGAGTTCGAGGCGGCGCTACGCGCCAAGGGCGACTACTACCATATCCACCACCCGTTCCATCGGGCCATGTACGAAGGTCGCTCGACCCGCGCGCAGATTCAGGGCTGGGTCGCGAACCGCTTCTACTATCAGGTCTGCATCCCGGTAAAGGACGCGGCGATCATGGCCAACTGTCCGGATCGCGAGACGCGGCGTGAATGGATACAGCGCATCATCGACCATGACGGCAGGCCCGGAGAGGAGGGCGGTATCGAGGCCTGGCTGCGCCTGGCTGAATCGGTAGGGCTGGATCGCGAGCAGGTGCTGTCCCAGGAGCTGGTGCTGCCGGGTGTGCGCTTCGCGGTGGATGCCTACGTCAACTTCGCGCGTCGAGCGGTCTGGCAGGAGGCAGCCAGCAGCTCGCTCACCGAGCTGTTCGCGCCGACCATTCACCAGTCCCGACTGGACGCCTGGCCGCAGCATTACAGCTGGATCGATCCGTCTGGCTACGACTATTTCCGCAAGCGGTTGAAAGAAGCGCGCCGCGATGTCGAACACGGCCTGCGCATCACCTTGGAGCACTACACGACCCGCGAAAGCCAGGAGCGCATGCTGAACATTCTTCAGTTCAAACTCGACGTCTTGTGGAGCATGCTCGATGCCATGAGCATGGCCTACGAGCTGGACCGCCCGCCGTATCACACAGTAACGAGCGAGCGCGTCTGGCATAAGGGCATCACCGTCTGAGCATCGGCGCCAAACTGGACTGCCAGGGCTTGGCGCCGCCGACTCATCCGACAGGTCACAGATTTACCACTCGCAGGCCACCGTCTGCCATCGGCGAGACAGACAACATGAGCGATATCCAACTGACGCAAATCCCAGCCTTTCGCCGCGGCTTTCGTTACCAATGGGAGCCCGCGCAGAACTGTCATGTCCTGCTTTACCCCGAGGGCATGATCAAGCTCAACGAGAGCGCATCGGCCGTACTGGGCGAAGTGGACGGCACCCGCACGGTCGGCAATATCGTCGCCGAGTTGCAGAGCAGGTTTCCCGATGCGGAAGGTATCGAGGAAGACATCGTTGCGTTCCTGGAGGTAGCCGTTGAACGGTTCTGGATCGAGCTTCGCTAAACCGGGTTTCGAGCCTGGCCCACCCTTGTGGCTGCTGGCCGAGCTCACCTATCGCTGTCCGTTGCAATGTCCGTATTGCTCGAACCCGCTGGACTTCGCCCGCAACCAGGACGAACTGACCACCGCGCAGTGGATCGAGGTGTTCCGCCAGGCGCGGGAGCTGGGGGCGGCGCAGCTGGGGTTTTCCGGCGGTGAGCCCCTGGTCCGCCAGGACCTGGCCGAGCTGATCAAGGCGGCGCGCGACCTCGGTTACTACACCAACCTGATCACCTCCGGCATCGGCCTAACCGAGGAGAAGATCGCCTCGTTCGCCGAGGCCGGGCTCGACCATATCCAGATCAGTTTCCAGGCCGCCGACGAGGAAGTGAACAACCTGCTGGCCGGCTCGAAGAAGGCGTTCGCCCAAAAGCTCGCAATGGCGCGGGCGGTCAAGGCGCATGGCTATCCGATGGTGCTGAACTTCGTCACCCACCGGCACAACATCGACAACATCGATCGCATCATCCAGCTCTGCCTGGAGCTGGAGGCTGACTTCGTCGAGCTTGCCACCTGCCAGTTCTACGGCTGGGCCGAGCTCAATCGCGCCGGACTACTGCCGAGCAAGGCGCAGCTGGTGCGGGCCGAGCGGATTACCAACGAGTGGCGTGACAAGCTCGCCGCCGAGAACCACCCGTGCAAACTGATCTTCGTGACGCCCGATTACTACGAAGAACGCCCCAAGGGCTGCATGAACGGCTGGGGCAACCTGTTCCTCGACATCACGCCGGACGGTACCGCGCTGCCTTGCCACAGTGCCCGCCAATTGCCGATCAGCTTTCCGAACGTACGCGAGCAGAGCATCGAACAGATTTGGAAGCACTCGATGGGCTTCAACAAGTTCCGTGGTTTCGACTGGATGCCCGAGCCATGCCAGTCGTGTGACGAGAAAGAAAAGGATTTCGGAGGCTGCCGCTGTCAGGCCTTCATGCTCACCGGCGACGCAGCCAACGCGGATCCGGTGTGCAGCAAGTCGGCTCATCACGGCAAGATTCTCGCGGCACGTACCGAGGCCGAGCAGGCTCCCCGCGGACTGGAAGAACTGACCTTCCGCAACGAGAAGGCTTCGAAACTGATCCTCAAGGTATAAGGTGGCTCGACACGAGCTTATGGCTGTCGAGCGCGATCACGATGACCAAGACTGCTACACCCTTCGGCTTCTGGCCAAGCGATTGGAGCGCCGAAAAGGCGGCAGCGGCGAGCCGCGACTTCGCTGAGATCCGCGCAGGCCATGACGGCCTGTTCTGGATCGAATACGACCCGGCGGACGCCCTCTGCACGCTGTGGTACTGGCGGGACGGGCAGCTCGTCTGTGCGACGCCAGCCGGCCGGTCGCTGCGCAGCCGCGTCTACGAATATGGCGGCGGCGCGTTCTGCGTGACGACGCAGGGCGTCGCCTTCGTCGATGAAACGGACCAGCAGATTCATCTGCAATCCTTCGAACGGGGCCGGTTCGACGAACCTGTCGCGCTGACCGCGTGCCCCGACTGCCGTTACGGCGATCTGCAATTCGATTCGCGCCAGTCGGCCATCATCGCGGTAGAAGAAAGCCACGCCGCGCAGCCCGTTGTGCACCGGCTGGTCAGTTTCTCGACGAGCGATGGCGCTCGCAGCGTGCTCGGCGAAGGCGCGGACTTCTACTCCTCCGCGGTCGTCGATGCCCAATCCCGGCGGATGGCCTGGATCCAGTGGCAGCGGCCCGAACAGCCGTGGACGGCGACCAGCCTGTGGATGGCCGAACGTGGCGATGACGGCGCCTGGCGGCCGGCGCTACGCCTGGCCGGAGCGGAGGGCGGCGAATCCCTGCAGCAACCGCGTTTCGCCCCCGATGACTCGCTCTACTGCCTGAGTGACAGGGCGGGCTGGTGGCAACCCTGGCGCGAGCAGTGCGGCCGGCTGGTCCCGGCGTTCGCGCCGGATGCTGACGTCGACGCCGAGGCCGACGACCTGGCGGCTCCTTATGACCACGCCCCTGCGCCTTGGCAGCTCGGAACCGTCAGCTACCTGCCGTTGGCCGACGGCGGCCTGCTGCTGACGCGCATGATCGATGGCTATGGACTGCTGTTCGAGCGCAATGGAGACGGCCAGGAGCGCCAGTTGGCGACCGGATTCGACCGTTGCCGACAGCTTGCCGCAGATGATCGATATTTTTACTGCATTGCCGGCGCCGCCAATCGCGCGCCCGCTGTGCTGGCCATCACACGGCGAACCGGAGAGGTGCGAATCGTCGCGGGCGGCGCTGAGCCGCTGCCGGCCGAGCAGCTGTCGCGACCGCAGCCGTTCAGCTTCGCCACGGCCAATGGCGAGACAGCTCATGCGTTCTTCTATCCGCCGAGCAACGCTGACTACCGAAGCCTGACAGGGGAAAAACCGCCGTTGGTGGTTTTCCTGCATGGGGGACCGACATCCGCCTGCTATCCGGTATTCGATCCACGAATTCAGTACTGGACCCAACGCGGCTTTGCCGTTGCCGATCTCAACTATCGCGGCAGCAGCGGCTTCGGCCGTGCCTATCGGCAACGCCTGAAGAACCAGTGGGGTATGGTCGATGTCGAGGACGCCGCAGCCTTGGTCCGGGCGCTGAACGTGAGCGGGCAGATCGACCCGGCCCGCACCTTCATCCGCGGCTCCAGCGCCGGCGGATATACAGCGCTTTGCGCGTTGGCGTCCGACAGTGGCTTCAGGGGTGGCGCCAGTCTTTACGGAGTCAGCGATCCGCTTGCCCTGCGCCGCGTCACGCACAAGTTCGAGGCGGATTACCTGGATTGGTTGATCGGCGATCCGGAGCAGCACGCTGACCGCTATCGCCAGCGCGCGCCGCTTAACAATGCCGCGCGGATCAAGGTGCCGGTGATCTTCTTTCAGGGCGGCAAGGACGCGGTGGTATTGCCCGAGCAGACCGAATCCATGGTCGATGCCCTGAAGCGGCAAGGGATTACCGTGGAGTATCGTCTCTACCCGCAGGAGCGCCACGGGTTCCGCCAGGCAGCCAACCTGGCCGACGCCCTCGAGTGCGAGTATCGTTTTTACCAGCGGCTACTCGGCTAGCGGCAGGCGTCATTGCGGGCGCTTCGAGTCACCCGGTCCAGCCGGCGAACCTGTAGACTCCCCAGCCTGGCCCGGGCTGCACCTTTTTGCCGATTGCTTTGATTGCGCAAAGCAGTAGGCTTGGTGTCGGTAACAAATAATTACGAAGGCCGTTGTATGAGCCCAAACCTTAGCCTGCAGCGTAAGTTCGTCTCGCCAGAGATCGTTTTCGGCGCAGGATGCCGCCATAGCGTCGGCAATTACGCGAAGAATTTCGGCGCACGCAAGGTGCTGCTGGTGTCGGACCCGGGCGTCGTCGCCGCCGGCTGGGTCGGCGATGTTCAGGCCAGCCTGACCAACCAGGGCATCGACTATCATCTGTTCACCCAGGTATCGGCCAATCCCCGTGCGGAAGAGGTAATGGCTGGCGCCGAGGTCTATCGCAGCGAAGGGTGCAATGTCATCGTCGCGGTGGGCGGTGGCAGTCCCATGGACTGCGCCAAGGGCATCGGCATCGCGGTGGCCCATGGGCGCTGCATCATCGAATTCGAAGGCGTCGATACCTTGCGGGTGCCGAGCCCGCCATTGATCCTGATCCCGACCACCGCCGGCACTTCGGCGGATGTCTCGCAATTCGTGATCATCTCCAACCAGGAAGAGCGCATGAAGTTCTCGATCGTCAGCAAGGGCGCCGTGCCGGACGTCTCGCTGATCGATCCGGAAACCACGCTCAGCATGGACCCGTTCCTCTCCGCCTGTACCGGCATCGATGCGCTGGTGCATGCGATCGAGGCCTTCGTCTCCACCGGCCATGGCCCATTGACCGACCCTCATGCATTGGAGGCGATGCGGCTGATCAACGGGCACCTGGTGCAGATGATCGCCAATCCAACTGACATCCAGCTGCGCGAGAAGATCATGCTCGGCAGCATGCAGGCTGGCCTGGCGTTTTCCAACGCCATTCTCGGTGCGGTCCACGCGATGTCTCACAGCCTCGGCGGTTACCTGGATCTTCCCCATGGCCTGTGCAATGCCGTGCTGGTCGAGCACGTAGTGGCCTTCAACTACGACGCGGCGCCGGACCGTTTCAAGGTCGTCGCCGAAACCCTAGGGATAGACAGCCGCGGCTTGAGCCATCGGCAGATCCGTGAGCGCCTGGTACAGCATCTTGCCGCGCTCAAGCAGGCTATCGGTTTCCACGAGACCCTGGGTCTGCACGGAGTCGATCTCTCCGACATCCCGTTCCTGTCGCAGCATGCGATGCAAGATCCCTGCATCCTGACCAATCCGCGTTCATCCACTCAGCGGGACGTCGAAGTGGTCTATGCCGAAGCACTCTGAACAGGACGAGGCGCTCGCCGGGCTGCTCGGCCTGGGTAGCCATTCGGCACGCAAGAGCCACTATCCCGAGTTGGTGGCGCGGCTCGAAGAACTGGAGTCCGAACGCAACCGCTACAAGTGGCTGTTCGAGCATGCGGTGCACGGTATTTTCCAGGCCAGCTTGCAAGAGGGCATCCGGGCGGCCAATCCCGCCCTGGCGCGCATGCTCGGCTACGAGAGTCCAGAAGAAGCGCTGTGGATGCTGACCGACCTGTCCCATCATCTGTTTCTGGGTGGTGAGGGCGAGCTCAAGCAGATCCGCCACGTGCTGAGCACTCAGCGCGGGTTGTTCGGCTATGAAACCCGGCTGCGGCGAAAGGACGGCAGCACCCTCGACGTGATGATGAACCTGCTCCTCAAACCCGAGGAAGAGGGGTTGGTCGAAGGCTTCGTCGCCGATATCACCGAGCGCAAACTGGCGCAACTGCGCCTGTTGCAGCTCAATGAACAGCTCGAACAGCGGGTCGCCGACCGCACGTTGGAATTGCGCAAGGCGCGCGATGCGGCAGAGGCGGCCAACCACAGCAAGGACAAGTACCTGGCCGCTGCCAGCCATGACCTGTTGCAGCCGCTCAATGCGGCACGCCTGCTGATCTCGACCTTGCGCGAGCGGGGACTGCCGACCTCCGAGCAGACCCTCGTCGAGCGCGCACACCAGGCGCTGGAAGGCGCCGAAGACCTGCTGACCGATCTGCTGGATATTTCTAAACTCGACCAACAGGCGATCAAACCCGACATCGAAGTCTATCGGCTCGATGATGTGCTGCTGCCCCTGGTGTCCGAATTCCAGTCAGTGGCCGAAGCGCAGGGGCTCGGTTTCGATTTCTACATCCCAGCCTATGCATTGCGCAGCGATTTCCGCCTGCTGACGCGCATCCTGCGCAACTTCCTCAGCAATGCCTGCCGGTATACCGCCCGGGGCAGGGTGCTGCTGGGGGCGCGCCGCCGCGGCGAGAACCTGCGGATCGAGGTCTGGGACACGGGCCAGGGAATCGCGGCGGACCAGATGCAGTCGATCTTCCTCGAGTTCAACCAGCTGGGCGTGCAACGGGCCGCCGAGCGGGCCGGGGTCGGGCTCGGCCTGGCCATCGTCGACCGCATCGCCTCGATGCTCGGCTACAGCGTCCAGGTACGTTCGCAGATCGGCCGAGGTTCGGTCTTCAGCATCGACGTGCCGCTCGCCGAGAACCCGACGCAGCGCGCAGCCGAGGCGCCGGCTGTCATGGCCGGACCAGGCGATCCGCTACCCGGCCGACGGTTGCTGGTCGTGGACAATGAAGAGAGCATTCTGCACAGCATGGCGGCGTTGCTCGGTCAGTGGGGCTGCGACGTATTGACGGCCGTCGATCAGGACGCTGCGATGGCCGTGCTGGAAGGTTCGCCGCCCGAGGTAATTCTTGCCGATTACCACCTCGACCAGGGCGTGACGGGGTGGGAGGTCGCGACCGCGATACGTGCGCACTTCGGGCGAGCGATCCCGGTCGTCATGATCACCGCCGATCGTAGCGACCAGTGTCGCCGCCAACTGCAGGGGCTCGACGTACCGGTGCTGAACAAGCCGGTCAAGGCCGGGAAGATGCGCTCGGTCCTCAGCCATCTTCTTGGCAACAACCCGCAGCCCAGCAATGGGAAAAGCACGATCTGAGCCTTCTGCTCCGACTATCTACCGCGGCATTGCTTGGCTCGCGGCTGATTTTGTTGCCTGACCGACCGGGCAATCGCCCTGGTCACTGATCACAGCCATCAACCAGCCCGCGCGTCTTCCCGCGAATGGTGCGGCAGCCTCATCGAGATGAAGGCGGCGAACAGCACGAAGGCGCTGGATATCCAGAGGCAGGTTTCCAGGCCGTAACGCTGGTAGACCCAACCGGACAGCAGCGTACCGAGCAGCCGGCCCAGGGCGTTGGACATGTAGTAAAAGCCAACGTCCAGCGACACGCCGTCGGCCGTGGCGTAGGAGACGATGAGATAGCTGTGCAGCGATGAGTTCACCGCGAACAACGCGCCGAATACCAGCAGGCCGCCGAGCAGCACGACTTGAGGCGAGAGCCCGCTATCCAAGCCCGATGCGATGCCCGCCGGCAAACCCGCAAGCAGCAGTGACCAGGCAAAGGCAGCACGCCCATCGGGAACCTGCCCGCGCTTCTTCCCGGTAATCGCGGGTGCCAGGGACTGAACGAGCCCGTAGCCGATTACCCAGAGCGCGAGGAATCCGCCGACCTGCCAGAAATCCCAGCCAAATACCGCGGACAGGTAGACCGGCAGCGCCACCACGAACCAGACGTCTCGCGCACCGAACAGGAAAAGCCGAGCGGCGGACAGGACATTGATAGCGCGGCTTTTGGAGAGCAGTTCGCGGAATTTCGGCTTCGCCTTGGCCTTGCCCAAGTCCTTCTTGAGCAGCAACAGGCTGGCGATCCAGATCAGCGCCAACGCCGCCGCCATGGCCAGCAGCGAGCCGCGAAAGCCGATGCCGGCGAGCAAGGCCCCGCCGAGGAAGAAACCAACGCCTTTGAGCGCGTTTTTCGATCCTGTGAGCACCGCTATCCAGCGATACAAGGTGCCTTGCTGAGCCTCCGGTACCAACAGCTTGACGGAGCTCTTGGCGCTCATCTTGTTCAGATCCTTGGCGATGCCGGACAGCGCCTGCGCGCCCATCACCCAGGGGATCGTCAGCCATGTGCCCGGCACCGCCAGCATCAGCAGCGCCACCACCTGCATGGCCAGACCGACATTCATGGTGCGGTTGAGCCCCAGCCGCGCGCCCAGGTAGCCGCCCAGCAGGTTGGTGACCACGCCGAAGATTTCGTAGAACAAAAACAAGGCGGCGATTTGCAGCGGTGTATAGCCCAGCGCATGAAAGTGCAGCACGACCAGCATGCGCAGCGCACCATCGGTCAGGGTGAACGCCCAGTAATTGCCTGTTACCAGCAGATACTGGCGCACCTCGGGTGCAAGGTGGGAGAGGGCATGCATGGGAGATCCTTGCTCGATGGGGCTGCAACCAGCGTCAGCCGGCCAGGCCGACTTTGCGCGCCAGTTCCGCGGTGCGATTGGCATAACCCCATTCGTTGTCGTACCAGGCGTAGAGCTTCACCTGGGTCCCGTCGACGACCATGGTCGACAGCGCATCGATGATCGAGGAGCGGGGGTCGGTGCGGTAGTCGATCGAAACCAGCGGCCGCTCCTCGTAGCCGAGAATGCCCTTGAGCGGGCCCTCGCTCGCGGCGGCCCGCAGCAACCGGTTGACCTCGTCGACACTGGTCGGGCGCTCGACCTCGAAGACGCAGTCGGTCAGTGAGGCGTTGGCGAGCGGCACCCGCACGGCATGGCCGTTGAGTTTGCCGCGCAGCTCGGGAAAGATTTCAGCGATGGCTGTCGCCGAACCGGTAGTGGTTGGAATCAGGCTCATGCCAGAGGCGCGGGCACGTCGCAGGTCCTTATGGGCCTGATCGAGAATGCTCTGGGTATTGGTCAGATCGTGGATGGTGGTGATCGCGCCATGGCGGATGCCCAGATGCTCTTGGATCACCTTGACCACTGGCGCCAGGCAGTTGGTGGTGCAGGATGCCGCCGTGACGATGCGATGTTGCGTCGGCTCGAACAACTGATCGTTGACGCCCATGACGACGTTGAGCACGCCGGGTTCCTTGACCGGCGCGCTGACGACGACGCGTTTCACGCCTTGCTGCAGATACGCTTGCAGCGCCGCCTCCGTCTTCATCTTGCCGCTGGCTTCGATCACCAGATCGCAGTCCGACCAGTCCGTTTCGGCAATTGCCTTGTTGGCGGTGACCTGGATTCGCTTACCCTCGATTACCAGATGATCACCCTCGCTATCCGCTTCGTGCGTCCAGCGTCCATGGACCGAGTCGAAGTTCAGCAGGTGGGCATGGGTCGCCGCATCGCCGGCCGGGTCGTTGATGTGAACGAATTCCAGCTCCGGCCAGCCCCACGCGGCACGAAGCGCCAGGCGTCCGATGCGGCCAAAACCGTTGATGCCTACTTTGATCGTCATGAAATGTCACTCCTGCAATGTAATTCAGGTGGCTCGCGGGCCGAACATGATGATCGCCATGCCGAGCAAGGCCACTGCGCAGCCGAGCAGGTCCCAGTGGGTTGGTCGAATGCCGTCGACGAGCCACAACCAGAGCATCGCCACGCCGACATAGACACCGCCGTAAGCGGCATACACACGGCCCGCGGCGGTTGGGTGCAGGGTCAGCAGCCAGGCGAACAGGGCCAGCGACAGTGCGGCAGGCACCAGCAGCCAGATGCTCTTGCCCTGCTTGAGCCAGAGATAGGGCAGGTAGCAGCCGGCGATCTCGGCCACGGCGGTGACGGCAAACAGGGCTAACGTTTTAAGCATTGGATTCTCGCTGGGTCTGCAGGCGGCTAGATCGAGCGCTGGTTAACGCGGCGGGACAGCGCCTCGGCCGTTTCCTTGCGTTCCGAGTAGCGGTCGACCAGATAGTCCTGTCGGCCACGCAGCAGCAGGGTGAATTTCATCAGCTCTTCCATCACATCGACCAAGCGGTCGTAGAAGGAGGACGGCTTCATGCGGCCCGCCTCGTCGAACTCGAGAAAGGCCTTGGGCACCGAGGACTGGTTGGGGATCGTGAACATGCGCATCCAACGCCCCAGCACACGAAGCTGGTTGACCACGTTGAACGACTGCGAGCCGCCGCAAACTTGCATGACCGCCAACGTCTTGCCTTGCGTGGGGCGAACGGCACCAAGCGCCAGGGGAACCCAGTCGATCTGCGCCTTGAACACCGCGCTCATCGAGCCGTGCCGCTCGGGCGAACACCAGACTTGCCCCTCCGACCAGGCCATCAGCTCGCGCAGCTCCCTGACCTTAGGGTGCGAGTCGGGTGCGTCGTCCGGCAATGGCAGCCCAGATGGATCAAAGATATGCGTATCGGCGCCGAGCTGTCGCAGCAGGCGAGAGGCTTCCTCGACCAGCAGCCGGCTGAACGAACGCTCACGGTTCGAGCCATGGAGCAGCAGTATTCGCGGAGGGTGGGAGAGAGCACGGGTGGTTTCGAGCCGTTCCAGGTCGGGCAGCGCGAACAGCTCGCTGTCGACGTTCGGCAGCTCGGCCTGATGCGTATCACGGGTGGTCATGGCGGTTCCTCGTTTCGTTCAACCGCAGGCTGACGGCCGGTTGCGCATGGCGTCCAACCGCCCGCTGCAGTCCGCCAGCCAATGCTTGTTAGCGCCAAGAATGGTGTCGAGTACCTGGTGAACCCAGTCGGGCAAGTGCGGGTGGAGACGGTAGTAAACCCACTGGCCCTGGCGTCGGCCCGCCAGGAGCCCGCAAGTCCGAAGCTGTGCCAGATGCCGTGACACCTTTGGCTGGGTTTCGTCCAGCGCGCAGGTCAGTTCGCAGACGCACAGCTCGCCTTCGTGGGCCACGAGCAGGGTTAGCCGTGCGCGGGTCTCGTCCGCCAGGCATTTGAAGAGGGTATTGGGCGTCAGGTGTTCGACCATGAGATAGGTTCGTCATATATGCGGCTAGACGAATATATGGATATTCACATGTCCGGTAAAGACGCGCCCACGAAAACGACCTTCACCATGTGGCGTGGCCTTGGTGCGTAGGTATGCTCGTCGCGTCAATATATGAATTGGCGTATGTAAATGTTTGATCGCTCGCTTGGCAACCGGTCCGGATAGCCAGCCAACGTACCAGCGAAGTGGTCTTAGGCGCGCCAACGGCCGTTCAAGCGCCACAGCGGCTGCATCGACGTCGGACGCCGCTTGGTTGTGTGCGCCGGCTACGAAGCTGCGTCGACAATGCGCTGTCGCCCCGTCGATGCTAGTTGATCGTTAGGTCAGGCTTGTATGCTTGCGTTTACCCCGCCGACGTCGCCAACAAGTGCCGCATGCTGTCATCTGGCCACGTAGCGATGTATGGTCTGGGTAAGCCGGTCAGTTTTTGTTAGAGTTCGCCGCTGATGAAGCGAGCAGCCAGCCAGCTTTGAATTTGCAATAAAGAGGTGTCTGCTTGATTAGGGTGCTAGTGGTCGATGACCACGATCTGGTACGCACAGGCATTTCCCGAATGCTCGCCGATATCGATGGCCTACAGGTTATCGGTCAGGCGGAATCCGGCGAGGCCGCGATCAAGAAGTCGCGCGAGCTCAAGCCGGACGTCGTACTGATGGATGTCAAGATGCCGGGTATCGGTGGTCTCGAAGCCACCCGCAAGCTCCTACGCAGCCACCCGGACATCAAGGTCATTGCGGTCACCGTCTGCGAGGAAGATCCTTTCCCGACTCGCCTGTTGCAGGCGGGTGCGGCTGGTTATCTGACGAAGGGCGCGGCGCTCGACGAGATGGTCCAGGCGATTCGCATGGTGTTCGCCGGACAGCGCTACATCAGCCCGCAGATCGCCCAGCAGCTCGCGTTGAAATCGTTCCAGCCCAAGGTTAACGGGTCCCCCTTCGACCTGCTGTCAGAACGGGAAATCCAGATCGCGCTGATGATCGCCAATTGTCAGAAGGTTCAGGCCATCTCCGACAAGCTTTGTCTGTCGCCGAAAACCGTCAATACCTATCGCTACCGCATCTACGAAAAGCTTGCGATCACCAGCGACGTCGAACTGGCTTTGCTAGCGGTTCGCCACGGCATGGTCGATACCATCAATTGATGAGCGGTTTCGATTCTTCCGCCTTCCTGGCTTCCTGCAGCGGGCGTCCTGGCGTTTACCGGATGTTCGACGCCGAAGCCAAGCTGCTTTATGTAGGAAAGGCGAAAAACCTCAAGAAGCGGTTGGCGAGTTACTTTCGCAAGACCGGACAAGCGCCGAAAACCGCAGCGCTGGTGGCGAAGATCGCGCAGGTCGAAACCACCATCACGGCCAACGAAACCGAAGCACTGTTGCTCGAACAGACGCTGATCAAGCAGTGGCGCCCGCCCTATAACATCCTGCTGCGTGACGATAAGTCCTATCCCTACGTGTTTCTCTCGAGCGGCGACTTTCCGCGGCTCAGCATTCACCGAGGCGCAAAAAAAGAGCCGGGGCGCTATTTCGGTCCGTATCCGAGCGCAGGGGCCATTCGCGAGAGCCTGAGCCTGTTGCAGAAGGCGTTCTTCGTGCGCCAGTGCGAAGACAGCTACTACCGCAATCGCACCCGGCCCTGCCTGCAATACCAAATCAAGCGCTGCAAGGCGCCATGCGTGAACTTGGTCGATCCCGAGGAATACGCCGAGGACGTCCGGCACTCGGTGATGTTTCTCGAAGGTCGTAGCAACGCCTTGGCCGAAGAGCTGTCGCGCAACATGGAGAAGGCCGCCATGGCGCTCGATTTCGAGCGCGCCGCCGAGATTCGCGACCAGATCGGCATCTTGCGCCGGG